>CAMDNF010000031.1:0-26606 GCA_945902735.1 Rhizobium sp. Q54
CTTGAACTCATTGATCAACGCGGTCACCAAGGTCGGCGCGTTGAGGTCCACCGTGAGCGGGCCGATCTCGAGCGACCCCAAGGCATCGAGCGCGAGCAGAATAACCTCGGCATCGGCCGCCGGCCCCTCGGCGCCAATCAATTCAAAACCGACCTGGCCGAATTGGCGCTCAGGGCGCAGCTCGCTGCCGCGCACGCGCAAAATATCTTCGGCATAACTGAGCCTGAGCGGCCGAGGCGCCCGGGCCAGCCGGCTCTGCGCGATGCGCGCGACCTGCGGCGTGACGTCGCTCCTGACCGCCATCATGCGCTGCGAGATCGGATCCATCAGGCGGAACGTTTGATTGGCGAGCGCGGCACCCGTGCCACTCAGCAAGCCTTCCTCGAACTCGACGAAGGGCGGTTTGACCCGCTCATAGCCATGGCTCGCAAAGACGCCGAGCAGGCGCTGGGCGATCTCGGCCTCGTGCGCCGCGTCGGGCGGCAACACGTCTTGCAGGCCGGCGGGCAATAAGGAACGGCGGGCGAGTTCGGTCATGGCGCGCGGAGTTTACACGGCAGGGCGGCGGAGGCTAGAGCGAAGGCAGTCACCTCAGAAACGGAGCGCGCGAACCTGAACGATGTTGGGCAAATGGCGCAGCCGCTCAAGCACCTCATCCGGCACCGGTCCGTCAACGCTCAGAAGCGCGATCGCCGCCCCCCCTGCTTCGGCGCGGCCAAGATGGAAGGTCGCGATGTTGACGCCCCCATCGCCGAGCGCCTGGCCGAGCCGGCCGATCATGCCGGGTTTGTCTTCATTCGTGACATAGAGCATGTCGGGCGATAATTCGGCCTCGATGCTGATGCCTTTGATCTCAACGAGACGCGGCTTATTGCCGGCAAACAACGTGCCGGCGACGCTTCGGGTCTGGCGCTCGGTGGTTACCGTCAAACGGATCAGGGTCAAATAATCCTCGGCCTGCGCCCGCTTGACCTCGCGCACATCGATGCCGCGCTCGCGCGCGATGACCGGGGCATTGACCATGTTGACCGACGACATCAAGGGCTTCAGCAAGCCTTGCAGCGCGACCGCCGTCAAAGGCCGCGTATTGATCGACGCGACATCGCCCTCATATTCGATGGTCACGGCCTTCAAGCCGGTCTCGGTCAATTGACCGGCGAAACTGCCGAGCTGCTCGGCGAGTTTCATATAGGGCTTCAGGCGCGGCATTTCCTCAGCCGTGACCGAGGGCATGTTGAGCGCGTTGGCAACCGCGCCTGTGAGCAGAAAATCGCTCATCTGTTCCGCGACCTGAACCGCGACGTTCTCCTGCGCCTCCGAGGTCGAGGCGCCCAGATGCGGCGTGCAGATCACCTGATCGAGCGCGAACAACGGATTGTCCTTCGCGGGTTCGACCAAAAACACGTCGAACGCCGCGCCGGCCACATGGCCCCGCTCGATCGCGGCTTTCAACGCCGTTTCGTCCACCAACCCACCGCGCGCGCAATTGATGATGCGCACGCCCTTTTTGGTTTTGGCGAGCGCGGCCGCATCGAGCACGTTTTTGGTCTCATCGGTCAGCGGCACATGCAGCGTGATGAAATCGGCGCGTGGCAGAAGCACGTCGAGCGTCACCTTCTCGACGCCAAGATCGGCCGCCCGCTCGGGCGACAAATAGGGATCGAACGCGATCACCTTCATGCGCAGCCCGATGCCGAGCTTCGCCACGATCGAGCCTATATTGCCGCAGCCGATCACGCCGAGCGTCTTGCCATAAAGCTCGACGCCCATGAACTTGTTCTTTTCCCACTTGCCCGCGCGGGTCGAACGGTCGGCCTCGGGCAATTGACGCGCCAGCGCCATCAGAAGCGCGATGGCATGCTCGGCGGTGGTGATCGAATTGCCGAACGGCGTGTTCATGACCACGATGCCACGTGCGGTCGCGGCCTCCAGATCGACATTGTCGATCCCGACACCGGCGCGACCAACAACGGTCAGCCGATCGCACGCCGCCATCACGTCCTTGGTCACCTTGGTCGCCGAGCGCACGGCCAACCCATCAACGCCTTGGAGCGCGGCCTTCAATTCGTCGGGCTTCAGGCCCGGCCGCTCAATCACCTCGATGCCGCGTGAGCGAAACATCTCGGCCGCGCGCGGGCTCATTTGATCGGCAATCAAAACCTTGGGCACTGAGCGCGCTCCTATCCCTGCTTCACGGTGGCGAAGGCCCAATCGAGCCAGGGGAACAACGCCTCGAGATTGGCGCTCTCGACGGTGGAACCGGCCCATAGCCGCAAGCCTGGCGGTGCGTCGCGATAGGCGCCGAAATCGTAACCGGCGCCTTCCTTCTCAATCAGCGCGACAAGCTTTTTCGCGGCGTCGCCACGGCCCTTGTCATCGAGCCCGGTGAACCACGGGTCGACGATCTTGAGGCAGACCGAAGTGTGCGAGCGGCTCTTTGGGTCGCCGGCCAGAAAATCGATCCAGGCCGTGCGCGTCACCCAGCGCTCGATCGCTTGGTAATTCGTCTCGCAGCGCGCGCGCACTGCTTTGGCGCCGCCGATCTGTTCCATCCATTTTAGCGCATCGAGCGCGTCTTCGACGCAAAGCATGGAGATCGTGTTGAGCACATCGCCGGTGAAAATGCCCTCATCGACCTTGCCGCTTTTGGTCAGCCGAAAGATTTTCGGGATCGGCCAGGTGGGCTTATGGCTTTCGAGCCGCGCGATCGCGCGCGGTGAGAGCACGATCATGCCGAAGCCGGCCTCGCCCCCCATCACCTTCTGCCAGGAATAAGTCGTGACATCGAGTTTCGACCACGGCAAATCCATCGCGAACGCCGCCGAGGTCGCATCGCAAATGGTGAGGCCCTGACGATCATCGGGAATCCAATCGCCATGCGGCACGCAAACGCCCGAGGTCGTACCGTTCCACACGAACACCACATCGCGCGCAAAATCGACCGTGCCGAGATCGGGCAAGCGGCCATAATCGGCTTTCAAGACGCGCGCGTCGTTCAGCTTCAATTCCTTTTGCGCGTCGCTCACCCAGCCTTCGCCGAAACTTTCCCAGGTCAATAAATCGACGCCGCGCGGGCCTAAGAGCGACCACATGGCGAGCTCGACCGCGCCGGTATCCGAACCCGGCACGATGCCGATGCGCCAATCCTTCGGCACGCCCAGAATCGCGCGTGTGCGATCGATCACCTCTTTCAACTTGGCCTTGGCCGGGGTCGAGCGGTGCGAACGGCCGAGGACCGCGCCCGATAGACCTTCCAAGGACCAACCGGGGCGCTTGGCGCAGGGGCCCGGGGAAAAGCACGGATTGGCCGGCCGAACGGTCGGTTTCATGAGTGAACCCTTCAGTGAAGCGCAGCCATCCGATACCGGCTGTTCGCGGTGCAATAGAGCGCGGGGATAAGCGGGCGGCGCGGATAGTAGGGGCCATGCTGCACTGCGTCAACGCGGCCCAAAGACCGGGGCACAATAGCGCAGGGCCCCCGCCACCAGCCTATTCGAGGCGGCATCGGGGGCCCTGATTGTCGGAAAATTCAATCGGTGTGATTGCTTACCGGTTCTCTATTTCAGCATGTCCTTCACGGCGTCGATACCGGCCTGGGCGCATTGCTCGTCTTCATCGGCCGACGCGCCGCTGACCCCGATCGCGCCGATATGGGCGCCGCCGGCGGTCATGATCGGCAGGCCGCCCGCGAACGCGGCAAGACCCGGCGAAAACGCAAGGCCGGGCACGGGCGCCGGCTGGCCCTCCTTGCCGAACGACAATTCGGCGACCAGCCGCGTCGAGAACGGCAGCATGGCCGAGGTACGCGCCTTGTCCTGCGAGATAGAGGCACTGCCAAGGAAGGCATTTTCCTGGCGACGGAACAGCTTGAGATGGCCGCCATCATCGACGATCGCGATATTGACCGGCCGCCATTTGCCGGCGGCCTGCGCCGCCTCGCACGCATCGGCCATCTTGTTCGCGACTTCGAGCGTGAGCACGGGCTTCGAATCGAGCGCCTTTGCTTCCGAGCCGAGCGTAACCACGATCAGCGCTGCCGCTCCGGCGGCCGCGACGAATGTTCTCAAGCGCATGTGATATCCTCCCTTGTTTGGCGCGCCGCATGGCCGCGCGCGCGCACTTTAGGAAGCTGCCATGCCGCCGTCCCCACCGCCGTCAGGCGGCCGATGATTTATTCGTGGCGTATCGCTTCGGTCAGTACGGCCGGCCATCCTTGCGTGTGAATACCCATTTGCCGTCTGCGCCCAGCACAGCCTTGATGTCATCGCGCGGATAGTTCGCCCCATCGCCCGGCGAACGATCGCCGACTTCCAAAAAAACCACATCCTCGCGCGTTCGATTGACCAGCTGATGCGCGATACCACCCGCCGGAAAGCCGACGCAGTGCCCGGGGCGCAGAATTTCCTCGCCCTCATCGGTTACGAGGGTGGGCGTGCCCTGCACGACATAAACAAATTCGTCCTGCTTGGCGTGCCGATGCAACAACGCGGATTCACCGCCGGGCGCGAGGCGAGTCAAATTCACGCCGAAATTTTTCAGGTCGAACAGATCGCCGAGCGGTCGTTTTTCGCGCCCCGCCATGCGCGAGGCAAAGGGCTCCGGATAGACCGATTTCTTAGTCCGCGCCGGCGCCGATGCCGCCTCGATCGCGGATACCCTAGTTTTATCTTGCATTGATTCCCATCGTCCTCGTGCGGTTTCGGAAAGGGGCGGATTTGATCTTATATCTGTCGTCATTCCGGCCGTTAGGCGAGCCCGAAAACCACAGGTTTTCGGGTGCGAGCCTTGCGCGCCAGAATCCATGGCCGAACCGTGCTCGCTCGCGGCACCATGGATTCCCGCTTGCGCGGGAATGGCGGGACAAAGAATCAAAAAGACTGACTCCGCTTTTGTTGGTCATCTATTGGTACGGGTTGCCTGAATCGATCATTCGGCGTGCCCTACAGCTCAATCACGCCATCCAAATAGAGCGCGCAGCGGCCCGCGATCTCGACGCGCTCGCCAATCAGCGCACAGGTCATGGCGCCGCCACGCGCCGAAAGCTGTCGCACGCTGAGCGTGTTTTTTTTCAGGCGCTTCGCCCAATAGGGCACGAGCGCGGTTTGCGCATTGCCGGTCACCGGGTCTTCGGGCACCGCGTTTTTGGGCGCGAAGAAGCGCAACACATAGTCGACGCCGCTTTCGCCCGGTGCGGTCGCGACCACGCCGCGCAAATCCAAGGTCTCCAACAGCGCGAGGTCGGGCGTGAGACCCCGCACGATCGATGCATTCTCGAACACCGCGATGTGATCGGGCCCGGCCAGCGCCTCTACCGGCGCACGGCCAAGGCCTTTCACCAAGGCGTCGGGCGGTTTGTTGGCACGCGGCGGCGTCGCCGGAAAATTCATCACCAAGAGCCCGTCATCGCGTCGCTCGACCGTCAGCGTGCCACTCTTGGTTTCGAAGCGCACCAGGCGCGCGTCCGGCTGCAAAAATCGAAACACCGCATCGCCCGCCGCGAGCGTCGCGTGACCGCACAGCGCGACCTCGACATTGGGCGTGAACCAGCGCAGGGCATAGCCCTCGCGCTCCGGCACAAAGAACGCGGTTTCCGATTGATTGTTCTCGGCCGCGATCTGTTGCATCAGCGCGTCGGGCAACCATGCGTCAAGCGGCATCACGGCCGCCGGATTGCCACTCAACGGTCGATCGGCGAACGCATCGATCTTGAGGAGCCGATATTTCATGCGCGCCTCAAATCGTGATCGTGGCGTCGAGATAGGGCACGACACGCCCCGCGATCTCGATGCGTGCGTCTCGATCGACGCACTGGAGTTCGCCGCCGCGCGCCGACACCTGATGGGCACGCAACTCTTTCTTGCCCAGCCTCTGGCTCCAATAGGGCGTGAGCTGGCAATGCGCCGAACCGGTCACGGGGTCTTCCGCCACGCCAAATTTGGGCGCGAAAAAGCGCGAACAAAAATCAGCCTCGCGCCCCGGCGCGGTAACAATAACGCGCCCGGGCGCGGTGACGATGACGCCACGCAGATCGAGCGCTTCGAGCGCACGAAAATTTGGCCTGAGCGCACGCACCTCATCCTCGCTGCCAAGCACCGCCATATAATCCGTTCCCGCGAACAGCGCGGTGGGGCGGCAGCCAAGCCCTTCGATCAGCGCGGCCGGTGCCTCGACCTGGCGGCTCGGCACGGCCGGGAAATCCATCACCAACACGTCGCTCTTCCGCACGACGTTCAGCTTGCCGCTTCGCGTCTCGAAGCGCACCCGATCGCCTTTGGCTATGCCGTTTGCAAACAACACATAAGCCGCGCCCAGGGTTGCATGGCCGCAAAGGTCGACCTCGGCAGCAGGCGTAAACCAGCGGAGCCTATAGCCCTCCACCTCGGCCACGGTATAGGCCGTCTCCGACAGATTGTTTTCGGTCGCGATGGCCTGCAGCACCGCATCGTCGAGCCAAGCCTCCAGCGGCACCACGGCCGCCGGATTGCCGGCAAAGAGCCGGTTCGCAAAGGCATCGACTTGATAAAGTTTGAGCTGCACCGTTTCAGTCTCCCCGATTGAAGGAAGGCGAGCAAGACGCCGACCCATTGGTTATAATCATGGCTCCCATGCGATTCTCTTGGTTCACCCCCCTGCTCTCTCTTTTGTTCGCGATCGCGCTCTCGGCCATGTCCACGGCCGAGGCCGAGGACCAAGCGGCGCCTGGCAATTTCATGGCCGGCTATGCCGCGTTTCTCAGCGGCGATTACGCTCAGGCAGCGGTGCTTTGGAAGCCGCTTGCCGAAAAGGGCGATGTCGACGCGGCGTTCAATCTCGCAACGCTTTATGACAATGGCTATGGCGCGCCAGCCGATATCGACGCGGCCATGATTTGGTACAAACTCGCGGCCGACAATAAATTCGGGCCGGCCGGCATTGCGTTGTCCCGCCTCAAGCGCACCAAGGCGACCGGAACGCCGAACGATCCGACCGTGGAAGCGGAACTGAAAAAGCTGAAGGCCGGGGCTGAGGCCGGCTCGCCCGAAGCGCAGTTTACGCTCGCTGTCGCCTATGATCGCGGTCTCGGCGTCGTGCCGAATTACTCGACCGCCGCCTCCTGGTATCGGCGCGCGGCCGAAAAGGGCCTGCCCGAAGCGCAATACAATCTGGCCACGCTTTATGACCAGGGCCTGGGCGTTCACCACGACCCGAAACTTGCGCTTAATTGGTATCGCGAGGCCGCCAAATCGGGCAGCCCGCTTGCCGCCAATAATCTTGGGTTTCTGTACGAATATGGCCTTGGCGTGAAGCAAGACGACAAAGAGGCGACGGCCTATTACCGGAAGGCCGCCGAGGCCGGGCTCGACACGGCGCAAACCAATTACGCGATTATGCTCCAGCTCGGTCGCGGCGCGCCGCAAGACTACCAACAGGCCGCGCGCTGGTTCCGCGCCGCCGCCGACCAAGGTAATGCCGAGGCCGCGCTCCATCTTGGCGTCCTGCTGGCCAATGGCTTGGGTCTTGCCAAAGATCCGGTCGAGGCGTTGAGCTGGCTCACCCGCGCCCGAAGCACGGGCGATGCCTCGCTTTCCGCCCGCGTCATTCAGCTTTACGACACCCTGGCCGCGAAGCTCGACGCCAGACAAATCGCCACCGCGACCGCGCACGCGGCAACGCTACAAACCCGCGCCACGCCGGTGACCCAGGCAACCCGCGCCGACCGCAGACCCCAGCCGCGCCCGCTCGGCGCGTTCGGCGAGCCTACTTTGACAACCCAACGCTATCTGGCCCTGCTCGGCTATTATGACGGCAAGGTCGATGGCAGTGGCGGAGCCAAGACCCGCGCCGCAGTCCAGGCGTTTTGGCGCGAGCGGAACCCCAATGTGAAGAGCGGCGATATCACGCCCGAGTTGCTATCGGCGCTTGAAGGGGTCTTCGCGGCACAAGGGGCCGCCCCCACCGCTCCCTGACCCCCGCCGCTGTGATCACAGTTTCGGTGGAAAATTTGTCCCGTTTCGACCATAGTGCGCTCCAGCGCGCCGGGACACATTGGGCCCGACAGAGCGCCAGCTTTTTGAACCAGAACCGAACCGGAGACACCCATGAGCGTGCAGCCCGCCCATAATTTGTCGCTCGAAGAAATGGATATGCAGAGTTTTCTGCACCCCTACACCGCGCTGGCCGACCACGCCAAAGCGGGTCCGCGCATCATCTCGACCGCCAAAGGCGTCAAGGTCACCGACATCAAGGGTAAGGAATATATCGACGCGCTCGCCGGTCTCTGGTGCGTCAATGTCGGCTGGGGCCGCGACGAGATCGCCGAGGCGATCTTCGAGCAGGCCAAGAAGCTCGCTTATTATCACTCCTTTGCGTCGATGGCGAACGAGCCGGCGATTCGGCTGGCCGACCGCGTGCTCCGCCTGGTGCCGAACAATATGAGCAAGATCTTCTTCGGCAATTCGGGCTCGGACGCCAACGACACCAATGTGAAGCTCGTTTGGTACTACAACAATCTGCGCGGCAAGCCAGCGAAGAAAAAGATCATCTCGCGCAAGCGCGCCTATCATGGCGTCACGGTCGCCGCCGCCTCGATGACCGGCATCCCCATGGTCCACACCGCCTTCGATCTGCCTTTGAAGGGCTTCCTGCACACCGAAGCGCCGCATTATTATTGGAACGCCGAGCCAGGCCAGACCGAGGAGCAATTCTCCAAATCGCTCGCCGAGAAGCTCGAGGCAATGATTTTGGCCGAAGGGCCCGAGACGGTCGCGGCCTTCATCGCCGAGCCCGTGATGGGTGCGGGCGGCGTGGTCATTCCGCCCAAGGGCTATTTCCTCGAAATCCAGAAGGTGCTCAAGAAATATGACGTGCTGTTGATCGCTGATGAGGTGATCACCGGCTTTGGGCGCACCGGCAATTGGTTCGGCTCGCAGACCTTCGGCATCGAGCCCGACATCATGACCATCGCCAAGGGCCTAACCTCCGGCTATCAGCCGCTCTCGGGCTCGATCATCTCACCGAAAATTTGGGACGTGCTGGTCTCGGGCACGCCTGAAGTCGGCGCGTTTGCCCATGGCTATACCTATAGCGCGCACCCGATCGCGGCGGCAGCGGCGATGGCCAATCTCGACATTTTTGAGAAAGATGATTTGGTCGGCAAATCGGCCAAGACCGGCGCCTATTTCCAGAAGATCATGCGCGAGAAGATCGGCGCTCACCCGCTGGTCGGCGAAGTGCGTGGCGTCGCGCTGATGTGCGGCGTCGAGATCGTCGCCAACAAAACGAAGAAAGAGCCGCTGCCCATGTCGCTCAAAGTGGCGCCACGGCTCGGCAATTTCTGTCTTGAGGAAGGCCTGATCAGCCGCGCGCTAATGGGCGCCAATGCCATGGCCTTCTCGCCGCCGCTCGTCATCACCGAGAGCGAGTGCGACGAGATCGTCACGCGCTTCACCCGCGCGCTCAACAAACTGGCCGATGCACTGGTCAAAGAAGGCGCGTGGAAGGCAGCGGCCTGATCGATCGATCATTATAATGTTCGTTATGAAGGGGGCCTCCGGGCCCCCTTCGTGTTTTGGCGGCGATGAAACGCGGAACGGATCGCTTTTGATCCGGCCTCACATTTATCGTCATTGCCGGACTTGATCCGGCAATCCAGGGCCAAAACACCGCCGTTTCCCATGGAAGCCTGGATGCGCGGGTCAAGCCCGCGCATGACGATCAAGAAATGCAAGGTCGCATTGACGCTAACACCTTGACGCCACGCGCGAGGCCTTCTTAACTCCAAGCCACCGCGCAACGCCGACGAACCATCGCCGAACGAACATGATGCGCAAAGGCCTTGGAATCACCGCTCTTCTGCTGATCGGCGCGCTTGCGGCATCGGCCGACGCCGCATGGGCCGAAGGCCTCGTGCTTGAGCCGGCGCTTGGCGGTTGGCGATTTGAAAAGCCGGTCGCGATGGTGCCGGCGCCGCGCCCGAAGATCTGGTACGTCGTCGAGCAGCGTGGCGTCGTAATGCATGTCGAAGAGGGCAAGGGCAAGGCTCTGGCCGCCGTGTTCGTCGATATCCGCGATCAGGTCGAGGATGGGCCGAACGAAGCCGGTCTCTTAGGCATCGCGCTGCACCAGCGCTTCGCCGAGAACGGTAAGGTCTATCTCTCTTATACCGCGCCAGGCTCGCCACTGGTCTCGCGCGTCTCGGCGTTCGTCTCGCGCGACGGCGGGCTGACGCTCGATCCTTCGAGCGAGCGCGTTTTGCTCTCGCTCGACCAGCCCTATAGCAATCACAATGGTGGGAACATCGCGTTCGGCCCTGATGGCTTTCTCTATATCGGATTCGGCGATGGCGGCGCCGGCGGCGACCCGCAGGGCAATGGCCAGAACCTGAATACCTTGCTCGGCAAACTATTGCGCATCGACGTCGATGGCGCCGCGCCCTATGTCATACCGCCCGATAATCCCTATGTCATACCGCCCGATAATCCCTATGCGACGAGCGGTGGGCGGCCCGAAATTTATGCCTCGGGCCTACGCAATCCGTGGCGCTTCTCATTCGATCGCGAGACCGGCGCGCTTTGGCTCGCCGATGTCGGTCAAGACAAATGGGAAGAGATCGATCTCATCGTGCGCGGCGGCAATTATGGCTGGAACATCCGCGAGGGCGCGCACTGCTTCAAAGCCAGCGAATGCCGCACCGACAATCTGATCGACCCGGTGGCCGAATACGATCATGACCAGGGTTGCTCGGTGACCGGCGGCTTTGTCTATCGGGGCAAGGCTCTGCCCGCGCTCCGCGGCGCCTATCTCTATGCCGATTATTGCAGCGGCACGATCTGGGGCTTGGCCTCGAAATCGGGCGGCGGGTATGAGAAGCCACGCACGCTGCTCAAAACCGACCTTCGCATTTCATCTTTTGGCGAAGGCGCCGATGGCGAACTCTATGTGCTCGACCATGGCGGCGGCGGAATCTACCGCCTTACCGGCAAATAACCACTCAGCTCAAAAAAACGGGCCGCAAGGCGCGGCCCGTTTCGTCGTCAACCAACAAACCGAGTGACGCGCGGGCGGCCGAGAGGATGGCCGCTCGGCGCGTCGGTCCAGCCTCAATAATCCATACCGCCCATGCCACCCATGCCGCCCATCCCACCCATCCCGCCGCCGGGCATGGCGGGCGCGGATTTGGGTTCGGGCTTCTCGGCGACCATGGCTTCGGTCGTGATCAGAAGGCCGGCGACCGAGGCTGCGTCTTGCAACGCCGCGCGCACAACCTTGGCCGGATCGATGATGCCGGCCTTGATCATGTCGACATACTCTTCCTTCTGCGCATCGAAGCCATAAGTCAGGCTCTTCTGCTCCAGAAGCTTCGAGACCACGAGCGAGCCATCGACGCCCGAATTCTCGACGATCAGACGCGTCGGCACCTGGATCGCGCGACGGATGATATCGATGCCCATGGTCTGGTCGTGATTGGCGCCCTTGAGGCCATCGAGCGCACGCGTGGCATAGAGCAGCGCGACGCCGCCGCCCGGCACCACACCCTCTTCCACCGCCGCACGGGTGGCGTTGAGCGCGTCTTCAACGAGATCCTTACGCTCCTTCACCTCGATTTCGCTCGCGCCGCCGACCTTGATCACCGCAACACCGCCGGCGAGCTTCGCCAACCGCTCTTGCAGCTTCTCTTTGTCATAGTCGGACGTGGTCTCCTCGATCTGCGCGCGGATCTGGCTGCAACGGCCTTCGATCTCGCTCTTCTTGCCGCCGCCGCCGACGAGCGTCGAGTTTTCCTTGGTAATCGAGACCCGTTTCGCGGTGCCGAGCATGTTCAGCGTAACATTCTCAAGCTTGACGCCGAGGTCTTCGCTGATCATCTCGCCACCAGTCAAAATGGCGATGTCCTCGAGCATGGCCTTGCGCCGATCGCCGAAGCCCGGCGCCTTGACCGCCGATACCTTGAGCCCGCCGCGCAGTTTGTTGACCACGAGTGTGGCGAGCGCCTCGCCCTCGACTTCTTCTGCGATGATCAAAAGCGGACGGCCTGACTGCACCACCGCCTCAAGCAACGGAATCATCGCCTGCATGTTCGAGAGCTTCTTCTCGTGCAGGAGGATGTACGGGCTCTCCAGCTCGCAAATCATCTTCTCGGCATTGGTGACGAAATAGGGCGATTGATAGCCGCGATCAAATTGCATGCCCTCGACGACATCGAGCTCGGTCTCGAGCGATTTAGCCTCTTCGACCGTGATGACGCCTTCCTTGCCGACCTTCTGCATCGCTTCCGCGATCATCTTGCCGACCGAGGCATCGCCATTCGCCGAGATCGTGCCTACCTGCGCGATCTCTTCATTATTGGAAACCTTCTTCGCGCGCTTCTCGATATCGGCGAGGACCTTGCTGACCGCGATATCGACACCGCGCTTCAGATCCATCGGATTCATGCCAGCGGCAACCGCCTTGGCGCCTTCGCGCACGATCGATTGGGCCAGCACCGTTGCCGTCGTAGTGCCATCGCCCGCGACGTCGTTCGTCTTCGAAGCCACTTCGCGCACCATCTGGGCGCCCATGTTCTCGAACTTGTCGGCGAGCTCGATCTCTTTCGCAACCGTGACGCCGTCTTTGGTGATACGCGGCGCGCCGAACGATTTGTCGAGCACGACATTGCGGCCCTTCGGCCCCAGCGTCACCTTCACCGCATCGGCCAAAATATCCACGCCGCGCAACATGCGCGCGCGGGCGTCTGACGAAAACCTAACTTCCTTCGCAGCCATAGCGCCTACACTCCCGTACTTCTATGTCTCGCGACAGCGCGTTTGAACCCGCCTCCGATCCTCATGAATCGGGGAATTTGGCGATTCATCGCGTGCCGCGAGTGATCCCTTCGACCTGACCAATCCTGAGCTGATGTCTCAGGCGGCCTTTTTGCTCTTCGCCTTGCCTTCGGCGGCGCCTTCGATGATCGCCATGATGTCGGACTCCTTCATGATGAGGAGTTCCTGACCGTCGATCTTCGTCTCGGTGCCCGACCACTTGCCGAACAGGATGCGGTCGCCAACCTTGACATCGAGCGGCACGACATCGCCCTTCTCATTACGCGCGCCGGGGCCGACCGCCACCACTTCGCCCTCTTGCGGCTTTTCCTTCGCGCTATCGGGAATGATGATGCCCCCGGCGGTCTTCTGCTCTTCTTCGATCCGCTTGACCACGACGCGGTCATGCAATGGCCTGAATTTCATCGACTTTCCTCCTGAATTTATCGCCGTTGGAAAACGAGTACCGGCCCGATTCGGCCTCAATTGGCACTCGCTCTGGGAGAGTGCTAGCAGCGAAATAGGGAGGCTGGCAAGCGATTCAAGATCGGCCGCCCCCGGTTTGTTAGCCAAGCCGCAGGCTTGGCTGCTACCGCGTTGAAGTAGCTAATAGTTTTTCTTGGTTCGTTAACCATTTGCCGGCACAGTTATTGCGCGGGGATGAGGAGAAACGGCCATGACAACGCTCGATCTTCAACTCAAGGGCTACCGTCTCACAACGGCAGAGATCCTCTATCATTTGCCGGACCACGAGAACCTGCTGCAAACCTTCATCTGGCAGGACTACGACATCGCGCCCCGCTTTCCGGTGCTCAAGAAATTCCTGATGTTCTGGCAAATGAACATCGAGGGCCGGCTGCATTCAGTGCGGGTCGCGCACGCGCCGCTGATCCAGCCTTCCGAGTTCCGCCACGCCGCCTCGCTCGCTTACATGCACTAGAAGGTCGGTAAGCCACCCTTAGCAATTGCCGCCTAGCCTGCCCCAAACCGATTGGCGCGCCATGAACGGCGAGAGGGGCCCATGTACGTGATCGAAGGGTTGTTGAGCGGCGAGCAAATTGCCAACATTTTAGCCGCCCTGACCGATGCCGATTTTAACGATGGCAATCGCACCACGACGAACGCCAGCGAGCGGCTAAAACACAACCTCGAACTACGCGCGGACGCCAATCGCGAGCGGCTCGGCAAGATGGTTCTCCAAGCCGTGCACACCAATGCGCAACTCCAGTCCATTGCGCTTCCGTCGCGCTATTCCTTTCCGATGTTCAGCAAATACATCCCCGGCATGTATTACGACTTCCATACCGATGCCGGGCTCATCAATCTCGGCTCTCCCACGGCGCTGCGCTCCGATTTATCGTGCACGGTATTCCTCGCCGCGCCCGAGACCTATGACGGCGGCGAATTGACCGTTAAGTCAATCAACGGCACCAACCAATGGAAATTGCCCGCCGGTTCGGCAGTGCTCTACCGCACCTCTGACCTCCACCGCGTCGAAACCGTGACCAGAGGAGCGCGCCTCGCTACGGTCTTTTGGATCCAAAGCCATATCCGCGACCTGGCCCAGCGCGAATTGATCAATCGGTTGAATACGGCCTGCCTCGCGCTCGCGAAAGAAGGCACACATAAGGCCGAGAGCGATCTAATTTCATCGACCATCCACGATTTGATCCGCATGTGGGCGGCCTGAACCGCACACCCATCACGCCGCGAACATCACGCCCGGATTGAGAATCCCGTTCGGATCGAGCGTCGCCTTGAGCCGACGCATGGTCGCGATCTCGGCCTCGCTCCGCGAATGGCCGAGATAATCGCGCTTCATCACGCCAATGCCGTGTTCGGCGCTGACACTGCCGCTGAGCGAGGCGACCTGGCCATAAATATGATCGGCGATCGCCTTCTCGGCGGCGTAAAAGCCGTCCTTGGATAGGTCGCGCCCTTGCACCATGTTGACGTGCACATTGCCATCGCCGAGATGGCCATAGAGAAAAACGCGAAACCCGGCGAAGCCCTTTGCCATCGCCTCGATCTCGTCGCAAAAGCGCGGGATATCGCCTTGCGGCACGGTGACATCGAATTTATGGGTCAGCCCGGTTTTGCCGATCGCCTCGGTCGGCCGTTCGCGATAACCCCATAGCTCGCGCGTCTTCGCCTCGGTATCGGCGACGATCGCATCGGCGATGATGTGGCGGCTCATGAGGTCGTCAAGCCGCGCGGCGAATTCCTCACGCGCGACCGGGCCCTGACCCGTTTCTTCCTCGATCACCACATAGACCGGATAAACCTTGTTGAACGGTTCACGGACGCCGGGGTCGACCTCGCGCAGCAAATCGACCGCATCGCGCACCACGAATTCAAGCGAGGAGAGCCCGCGAAACTCCGCCCGCACCGCCTTGAGCAGTCCCGGCAAGAGCCGACGATCGTCGAGCGCAAGCAGCGCGGTCTCAAGCGCAGGCGGCTTCGGCATGATTTGCAGAACCGCCCGCGTGATGATGCCGAGTATGCCTTCCGAACCGACGAACAAGTGTTTGAGGTCGAGGCCGGTGTTGTTCTTCTTGAGCTTATTGAGGTTGGAGAGCACCGTGCCATCCGCCAGCACGACCTCAAGGCCACGCAGCTGTTCGCGCATATGGCCATAGCGCAACACGCGAAGGCCCCCCGCATTGGTCGCGATCATGCCGCCGATTTGGCAGGAGCCCCGCGCGCCGAGATCGACCGGCATGACATAGCCGTCACCGGCGAGGGCCTCGTTGAGGCTTTGCAGCACGACCCCCGCCTCGACCTGTACCGTGCCGGCGATCTGGTCCACGCCCTCGATCCGGTTCATGCGCGAGAGGTTGATCACCACCTCGCCCGCGCGCGGCACGCCACCACCCACCATGCCGGTATTGCCACATTGAGGAACCACGGGAACCCGGTGCTGATTGCAGGCGGCGAGCAATTTGGCAACCTGCTCGGTTGTACGCGGTCGCGCCACCAAGCTCGGCATGACGCTATATTTGCGGGTCCAATCGGTGCCAAAGGGGGCAAGATCGGCTGGCGTGTCGAGATAGAGGCCTGGCACGTCATAGGCGGCGCGCAGGCGGGAAATGGCGGTGTCCACGGTTCAAGGCTCCGAGTGTCGCGACGATCGGGGGCGGATAGTCGAATTTTGCCGCGTCCGGGTCAAACCGAACAATGCGGGCCACGCCAAAGCGCGCCTTGGCAGGGGCCTGACAGCCTCTTAAACTCCCCGCCACATAAACGGCGCCCTCGGGCAAGCCGGCGTTTCGATAGATCGGAGAGCATGGCATGGCGATCGACATCAATTGCGACATGGGCGAGGCGTTCAGCATCTACCATTGCGGAGACGATTCCGGGATCATGCCCTTCATCACCTCGGCCAATGTCGCGTGCGGCTTTCATGCTTCTGACCCGAGCGTCATGCGCCATACCGTGCGTCTGGCCAAGCAACATAATGTGCGCGTCGGCGCTCACCCCTCCTTTCCCGACCGGCAAGGCTTCGGCCGTCGCTACATGAAAATGCGGCGCGATGAGCTGACCGATTGCATCGTCTATCAGGTTGGCGCGCTCAAGGCGTTTCTCGAGGCCGAGGGCATGACGCTGAATCACGTCAAGCCGCATGGCGCGCTTTATGGCGCCGCATGGACCGACGAAGACGTCGCAACCGCCTGTGCCGAAGCGGCCGCGACCTTCAAAGTGCCCATGTATGGCACCACCGGCACGATGCACGAAACGATATGGCCGAAACACACCAAGGTGTTGTGGGAGATCTTCGCCGACCTCGATTATGACGATGAGGGCCGCTGCATCATCACCCGTCAGCACACGCCGGTCACGCCGCAAAAAGCCGTCGAGCAAATCATGCGCGTGGTGAAAGAGGGCAAAGTCCGCTCAATCAATGGCAACGACATCGCAACCAAGGTGGATACGATCTGCGTGCATTCGGATACGCCGGGCGCCGTCGCGGTCGCCAAAGCGGTACGCGAAGCGCTCGGGCCCTATCTCGTGAAAAACTGAGACTCGGCGCTTTGGCCATGAAGAAGGTGCTCATTGCCAATCGTGGCGAAATCGCCTGCCGCGTGATGCGTAGTTGCCGCGCGCTCGGCCTGAAGACTGTCGCAGTCTATTCAGATGCCGATGCCGGCAGTCTGCACGTTTCCTCGGCCGATGAAGCGCATCATCTGGGCCCGGCGCCCGCCAAGGACAGTTATTTGATCGGCGCCAAGATCATCGCCGCGGCCAAGGCAAGTGGCGCCGATGCCATCCATCCCGGCTATGGTTTTCTTTCCGAGAACGAAGACTTCGCCGCCGAGGTCTTGAACGCGGGCCTCAAATGGATCGGCCCCAATTCGCGCACGATCGCCGATATGGGCGACAAGGAACGCGCGCGCCGCCTGGCCCAGGGCGCCGGCGTCCCCATCGTGCCCGGCACCGGACGCTTTCTGCCAACCGACCTTTCGGGCCTTGAAGAGGCGGCGTCGGGCATCGGCTTTCCACTTTTGGTCAAGGCCTCGGCCGGCGGTGGCGGTATCGGCATGAAGCGCGTCGATCGCCTGGAGGATTTGCGCGCGACTGTCGAATCAACCCAAACGCTTGCCGCCAAGGCCTTTGGCGACGGCGCGATCTATCTCGAGAAGCTCATCCTTCAACCGCGCCATATTGAAATTCAGGTGTTCGGCTTTGGCGATGGTCGCGCGGTGCACATGTTTGAGCGCGAATGCTCGATCCAGCGGCGCTTCCAGAAAATCGTCGAGGAATCGCCCGCCCCAGGCCTGCCCGATGCCACGCGTCTCGCCATGGGCGACGCCGCCGTCGCCCTCACCGGCCAAGAGCGTTATCACGGCGCCGGCACCATCGAGTTCATCGTCGATCCTGCCGGGAGTTATTACTTCCTCGAGATGAACACGCGCATTCAGGTTGAGCATCCGGTTACCGAAATGAATACCGGGCTCGATCTGGTCGGCCTTCAAATCAGGTTCGAGCGCGGCGACGATCTTTCGGCGCTGACGCAGAAATCGATCAAGACCAACGGCCATACCATCGAATGCCGAATCTATGCGGAGAACCCGGATAAGAACTTCCTCCCCTCGCCCGGCCCTCTTACGGTGTTCGAGCCGCCGGCCGAAGGCGATGGCATCAGGCTCGACACCGGCTTCCGCCAGGGCGATAAGGTGACGTTCTATTACGACCCGATGATCGCTAAATTGATCGCCCATGGAGCCGACCGCAGGGATGCCATCGAGAAAATGCTTGGTGCACTCGGCCGCTTTCGCATCGAGGGTATCGCGACGAATATTCCGTTTCTCCGGCGGGTTATCGACCATCCGGCGTTTCGCACCGGACAAACCCACACCGGATTCGTCGACCTCCACCGCAATGACTTGATCAAGTCTTGATAGGCCGGGCCGCCTCGGGAGTTCTCTTCGATGATTTACGATGAACCAAAATTCCTGCCGGGCGGCGACCGCTATGTGCTGATCGAGTTCGGCAATGAGATGAACCTCGAGCTGAATTTTTTGGCGCAGGGCCTGGCCACCGCGATCGCCCAAAACAAGACCAAGGGTGTGGTTGAGACCGCGCCCTGCTTCGCCTCCATGCTGGTCCATTACGAGGCGAACGACATCAGCTATGCCGATCTGGTCAAGGAATTACGCGCGCTGATCGCCAATCTCGGCTCGCCCGAGAATATCGAACTCGACAGCCGCTTGTTCTATTTCGAAACGATGTATCTCGACCCGTGGACCAAGGCGTGCATCCATGATTATTCGACCAAGATCACGCCCAAGGAATATGACCCCGCGTTCGTCGCGCGCATCAATGGGCTGAAGGATGAGCACCAGCTCGTGCGCGTGCATTCGGGCACCGAGTACTGGGTCGCCTCGCTCGGCTTCTGGCCGGGCCTGCCGTTCCTGATGCCGCTCGATCCACGCTCGATGATTACGTGTCCCAAGTACAATCCGCCGCGCACCTGGACGCCGCAAGGCACGGTCGGCATGGGCGGTTCGGCCTCGGCGATTTATCCAGTGGCGACACCCGGCGGTTATCAATTGTTCGGTCGCACACCTGTGCCGATCTGGGATTATGAACGTCGCTTCGAGGCGTTCGGCGCTTCGATCGTGCTGTTTCGCCCTGGCGACCGCATCAAATTCGTCACGATCGACAAAGAGCAATTTGACGATGTCGAAGCTCGCGTGAAGGACGGCACGTACATTCACAATATGACCGGCTATCAAAAATTCTCGGTCAAGAACTACAAAGCCTGGGTCGCTTCGATCGACCGCAGCAAGCGGTTTTAGGAGGTCGCGCGATGCTCGAAATCATCAAGCCCAGCCTGGAAACATCGATTCAGGATTATCCCGGCCGCATCGGTTATTGGAACCAAGGTTTCCCGCCGTCGGGCCCGATGGATTCTTGGTCGTTTCGCCTGGCCAACCTCTTGGTTGGCAATGAGGTCGGCGCGCCGGGCTTGGAAGCTCAGTACATGGGCCCGACGATCAAACTCGCCGCCGATGCGATCATCGCGATCACCGGCGCGGATATGCGCCCGAAGCTCGATGACAAGCCCGTGCCGATGTGGGAAAGCATCGCGGCAAAAGCGGGGCAGACTTTGATCATGGGGCCGGCGACCAATGGCGCGCGCGGTTATTTGGCGATTGCCGGCGGGATCGATGCGCCGCTCATGCTGGGCTCGGCCTCGACCTTCCATAAGGCCGGAGTCGGCGGGCTCGATGGCCACGCCCTGAAGGCCGGGCAAAAACTACCCGTCAAACCGGGCAAGGGCACGCCGGGCAAGAAACTGAAAGCCGATCGCCGGCCATTGTTCCCGGCTGACAAACAATGGCAGGTCGAAGCCGTGCGTGGCCCGAATGACGATTGGGTCGATGAAGCCGGGCACAAGCAATTTCTAAGTTTCGCCTGGAAGCTCTCCGCACGGTCGGACCGCACCGGCTATCGGCTCGAAGGGCCGGATTGGACCTTCACCGAGAAAGCCACGAATAAGGCACCCGAGAACGGCGATTTCCCCTCCAACATCATCGACCAAGGCTATCCCTTGGGCGCGGTCAATCTGGGTGGCCAGACGCCGATCATCCTGGTCAATGACGGCCCGAGCATGGGCGGTTTCATTTGCCCGTGGACGATCCCCTCCGCGGCGTTCTGGAAACTTGGTCAAGCGAAGCCCAACGAGTTTTTCCACTTCAACGAAGTCTCGGTTGACGAGGCTCAGGCGCTTCGGCGCCAGCTCGACGCCCTCTGCTCGCACGACAGCATCGAATAAAGCGTATCAAGAAAAAATAAGGAGACCGACACCATGGCCGAAGAGGTAATGACTCAAGCGCCCGGCAATGTTTGGAAGGTGCTGGTCAAGGAGGGCGACACGGTGAAACCCGGCGACGTTCTCTTCATTCTCGAAGTGATGAAGACCGAGGTGCCCCACGCGGCGGAGGGCGCGGGCAAGATCACGAAGCTGCACATCAAGGAGGAAGACGCGGTCGACGTCGGCCAATTGGCGGTCGAGATCGGCTGAGGGGCTATTCGACCCGGCAAGAAATTTGGTCGCAATTCGGATCGCCGTTACGCTCGCGCTCCGCCTCGGCATTCATCGGCGCATCGCGGATCAGCGCCATGATTTCAGCGCCGAGCACGAGATCGGGCAATGAGCCGAAATGCTGGGCCCGCAGGCGGCCATCGCGGTCGATCAGTATGAGCGTCGGCGTACCCTGCATGCGATAGGTCGCCATGGTTGCCGGAATTCCACCGGTCGACCGGTCGATACCAACCGGAAAGCCGATCCGATATTCATGCAAGAAGGCCTCAAGCGCCTCGGCGCGCCCTTGGGCCGCGTGATGTTCGAAGACAGTGTGAAGGCCGAGCACCGTCACCTCGTCGTCATTGAACGTGTCGGCCACGCGTTGCGCCTGAGGCAGACCATGGGCGACGCAGCCGGGGCACAGCATTTGGAACGCCTCGATCAGCACCACTCGACCGCGCAACTCTGCAAGCGAAAGGGCATTCGGCGCATTTAGCCAGCGTTCGACCTCTAGCTCCGGCGCGGGGATCGGATTGGCAAGCATCGACGTCCTCAACCAAGTCCAAGCGGCTATAGGAGAGGATAGCGCTTTCTAGGGAGCCTCGGTCAAGGTCGTTGGCCGGCCGCAAAGCGCCGCCAACTGTCATTCACCTGTTCGCTGGACGCCGTTTCGTGGTGGCCGCAATCCAGTCGAAGACCCTGATCCCCAAACGATGATTTCAACGCGTCGCAATGATGCGCGATTTCCCGACCCTGATCTGCGTATGGACGAAAAAATCTGCACGACACGCAAGCCCTCATCGGCGCGATACTACCTTTGGCTTGAAGCCCCCGGATCACCTTGGTGAGCACGCGCAAGAGCGCCGCTTGATCGTCGGCGCCCAGTTCCCGCGCGACGCGCAATAATGGCTCTTGCCATGTGGCGCTCTTGGTAGCGGCACGGCCCTTCTCGGTCAACTGAAGAGCAATCGCGCGCTTGTTCGGTGGCATCGGCGTTCTTGGCAACCAGTCCTTTGCGAACGAGCGTGTTGACCGCCTCGGTCGTCGTCGGCTGGCGAACCCCCAAATCAATCGCGATCGCAGAGAGTCGAAGAGCGCCGCGCTGATGCAACAGCGCTAAAATTTGCCCCTGCGTCGGGGTGAGTCCGCTTGATTGGCCCTTTGCCCACATCATGGAGCGCAGCGCGAGCCCGATCTTGCTGAGCCCGGTCACGATGTGCCGTTCGGCCGCGTGGAGGTCGTCGTCCCGATCTAAAGTCATTATTTTTTTTAATTTGGAGTTCTATTTATATAAGCTTGACGATTCGACTCCGTCATTATCAACTATCAGTGGCAATTTGGTCCAAATAAATTCAATCATCGCGAGCATACGACGGCGCGAAAGATTCAACCTCGCGCCGCCTGCTTGATCATATCGGCCGCTTTCTCGGCGATCATGATCACCGGCGCGTTGGTGTTGCCTGACGTCAGACGCGGCATGATCGAGGCATCGACCACGCGGAGCCCGGCAAGACCGCGCACGCACAATTCTTCGTCGACCACCGCCATGGGGTCCGCCCCCATCTTGCAGGTGCCGACCGGGTGATAGAGCGTCGCGCCCGTGCGCCGCGCATAGTCAAGCAATTCATCATCGCGCGCGCAGGTCATGCCCGGCACATCTTCCTCGACGACAAATTTGCGAAATGCCGGCGCCGCCACAATGGCCCGCGCGATCTTCAACCCCGCGACCAGCGCCCGCCGATCGATTTCATCGGCCAGGAAATTGGGCTTGATCGCCGGCGCAGCCAAAGGGTCCGCCGATTTAACATGGATCGATCCCCGGCTTTCAGGCCGCATCTGGCACGGCCCGATGGTGAGGCCGGGAAATTTGTCGAGCGCGCGTGTCTTGGGATCGCGAAAGCTCGCTTGCGCGATGTGATATTGCACATCGGGCGTCTCAAGCTCCGGGCGCGTTTTGACGAAGCCGCATAACACGCCGGCGGTCAGTGTGAGCCCGCCGCGTTTTAACAAATAATATTTCAACACCTCGCCGAGAAACGCCGCGCCGCGCATGCGCTCATTCAGCGTCACCGCGTTTTGTACGCGCCACACCATGCGTGCGATATAATGGTCCTGGTAATTTTCACCGACGCCCGGTAGCGCGTGGCGCACCGCAATACCGTGCGCCTTGAGAAGGTCTGGTCGGCCGATCCCCGATAGCTCCAAGAGCTGCGGCGATTGCACCGCGCCCGCACACAAAATCACCTCGCGCCCCGCCCGCGCTTCCTCCGCCTTGCCGCCGCGCCGATAGGCGACGCCCACCGCTCTCAAACCATCAAACAACAGGCCCGTGGTTTGAGCCTCCGTCACGATGTGAAGGTTCGGTCGTGATCGTGCCGGGTGCAAATAAGCATCCGCCGCGCTCCAGCGTTTGCCGCCTTTTTGCGTCACCTGGAAATAATTGAAGCCGTCCTGCGTGCCGCTGTTGTAATCCGGATTGCGTGGATAGCCGATTTCGCTCGCGCCATCCATCAGGGCATCGAGCAAACCATCCGTCTCACGTTGATTGGCAACATTCAGCGGCCCGCCAAGGCCACGATGCGGGCCCTCTGGGTTCTCGCGATTCTCCGCCTTCCTGAAATAGGGCAACACATCATCATAGGACCAGCCGCGATTGCCGGCCTGCGCCCAATGATCATAGTCGGCGGGCTGACCGCGCACATAGATCATGCCGTTGATCGAGCTTGAGCCGCCAATCACGCGCCCACGAGGAATCGGGATTTTGCGATTATGCGTATAGGGCTCGGGCTCGGTGTCGAACAACCAATTGACCGTCGGGTCGATCATGGTCTTGACATAACCGGCCGGAATTTTGATCCAGCGACTGGTATCGGCGCCGCCCGCCTCGATCACCAGCACGCGCGTGCGGCCGTCCTCGGTCAGCCGATTGGCCAGAACGCAACCCGCCGAGCCCGCGCCCACGATAATGTAGTCATACTCAGCCAATATCGCTCTCCCGCATCTTCGGTCTTGCGGCGGCGAGACTAGGCCATAGAACGCGGGAGCGACAGATCGGTTTTGCCGGCCCCTTGCGGCCAACCCCCTTATTGACGCACGGTAATTGAACCAAATGCCTCGGCCTTGCGCAGCGAGCCCAAAGATCATCAATGGCGAAATCAAGCATACGCATCGGCGCCGGTGCCGGCTTCGCGAGCGACCGCTGGGAGCCGGCGGTCGAGCTCATCGAACAGGGCGCCATCGACTATATCGTGTTCGAATGCTTGGCCGAGCGTACCATCGCGCGCGAGATGTTGGCGCGTCGCAAAGACCCGAACGCCGGCTATAACCCAAGGCTTGAAGCGCGCATGGCGGCTGTTCTACCGGCCTGCGCGGCGCACAAGGTACGGCTTGTCACCAATCAAGGCGCCGCCAACCCCATCGGCGCCGCGCGCAAAACCCTTGAGATCGCCGAAGCAAATGGCGTCCGCGATCTTCGCTGCGCGGTGCTTCTCGGCGATGACGTAACCGCACTAATCGCGGCGCGGCCTGAGCTTCGCTTGCTCGAGAGCGGCGAGCCGGTCGAAAGCATTTTGCCGAGCCTGACGGCGGCGAACGCCTATCTGGGCGCGGATGGCGTGCGCGATGCGTTGCAGACCGACGCTCAGATCGTCATGACCGGGCGGGTCGCCGACCCTTCCCTCTTTATTGGCCCGATGCTCTTCGAGCTCGGCTGGTCCTATGACGATTATGCCATGCTTGGCCATGCCACGGCGGCCGGCCATCTGCTCGAATGCGCTGGGCAAGTGACGGGCGGCTATTTTGCCGATCCTGGCCTGAAGAATGTGCCCGCTTTGGCACGGCTCGGTTTCCCCTTCGCCGACATTGGCGCCGATGGCTCGGTCGTGATCGGCAAAGTCGCCACGGCGGGCGGGCGCGTCGATGTCGCGACCTGCACCGAGCAGCTTATTTACGAAGTGCATGATCCGAGCGCCTACATCACGCCCGATTGCGTGCTCGACCTCACGCAAATCACGCTGCACGCGGCCGGGCCCGATCGCGTCAAGGTCGACGGCGCCCGCGCGCGCCCACGCACCCCAACCTATAAGGTCAGCATCGGCTATTTGGATGGCTATCTCGGCGAGGGCCAACTCTCTTATGGCGGACCGAATGCCGTGGCGCGGGCTCGCCTAGCGGGGGAGATCGTGCGCGAGCGGTTGAAATTGCGCGGACTCCCTTATGACGAATTGCGCGTCGAGCTGATCGGCGTCGATAGCCTGCACGGTCCCGCAGCCGACCGGCCCGAACCCTATGAAGTGCGCCTCCGGGTCGTCGGGCGCACGCGCGAGCGCCGCCTCGCCGAAGAAATCGGCTGGGAGGTCGAGGCGCTTTATACCAACGGGCCATCGGGCGGCGCTGGCGAGTTCCGTCAGGTCCGTGATGTGCTCGCGGTACAATCGGTGCTGCTGCCGCGCGAGCTGGTCAAAACCCGAATCGAACTGATCGGTTCGCGATGAAATTTACCGTCCGCGACCTCGCCCATTGCCGCGCCGGCGATAAGGGCCACGCGGTCAATATTTCAGTAATCGCCTATGAGCCCGAGGGCTATGAGCGATTGCGCCGCGAATTGAGCGAGGCGCGCGTGATGGCCGCCTTCGCCGGCCTCGCCGATGGGCCGGTGACACGCTATGAGCTCCCCAGGCTGAACGCGCTCAATTTCGTGATCGAGCATTTGAAAGGCGGCGGCGTGACCGCGACCGCCGCGCTCGACATTCACGGCAAGAGCCTGAGCAGTCTCATGCTCACGATCGAACTACCGGGCAATGAGCCGACATCGTCATAGCTAGGTAGTTGACGCGGGCGCGCCCGGCTCCCTAGCATGGTGTTACGTCGCCGCGATCAGGGCCGCGCGTATCAGCGAGGTAAACCACCATGACCAACCTTGTGCAGGGCCACCACCACGTAACGCTATGCGTCAGCGGCGCCCAAGAAGATTACGCGTTCCATACCAAACTCCTTGGCCTGAGAAGCGTCAAAAAAACCGTGCTGTTCGACGGCACGACACCGATCTATCACCTCTATTATGGCAATCATCGCGGCGACCCGAGCACGTTGATCACGACCTTCCCGTTCAAACACACCGGCATTGAAGGCCGGCGCGGCTCGGGCCAGATCAAGACCATTCAATGCAGCGTGCCGCCCGGCGCGCTCGGCTTTTGGCAGAAGCGGCTCAAGGACCACGGCATCGCCGCGACCATGGGCGCGCGCTATAACCAGAATCGCCTCCATTTTTCGCATCCCTGCGGCATCGAATATGAATTGGTCGAAGTCGCCGACGATAACCGCACGCCGATCACGACCGACGAGATCGGCTCGAAGGTCGCGCTGCGCGGTGTCCATGGCATCGAGGTTTCGGTGCGCGACAAGGACAGCATGGAGGAATTCCTCCAGCGCGGCTTCGGCTATGCCATGACCGGAAGGGAAGGCTATCGCGTGCGCTATCAGGCGGAGAACGCGAAGACCGGTAATGTGATCGAGCTCGTCCATGAGCCGGATCTGCCGCAAGGCACCTGGACCTTCGGCGCCGGCACGGTGCATCACTGCGCCTTCAAGGTGAACAATCACGATGAGCAGACCCAGGTGAAGGCCGATCTCGAAGGTCTCGGCTTCACCGATGTCTCGGATTCGAAAGACCGTAAATATTTTCACTCGGTCTATTTCCGAACACCCGGCGGCGCGCTGTTCGAGGCGGCCTATTCGATCCCCGAATCATTCGAGATCGACGAGCCGATGGATAAACTGGGCACGGAATTTCAATTGCCGCCCTGGCTCGAGGACAAGAAGGCGGAATTGCTGGCGAAGCTCGAGAAGATCGACTTCTGAGCCCTCGCCTTAGAGCGCTTTCAACATAGTTCGAATCAATTTCTCCCCGAGCGTCATTCCGGCCGCTAGAGCATGTTCCGACCAAGTCGAATCGGTTGCGCCGGAGGAATTTTGCGTCGCGGGCAGAAGCAGGGCGAAGGGCGTAGCGGAGCCTACGGGCGAGCCCTGCGACGAACCCGCGCCGCAAAAGGCCCCGGCCCAGCGGGTTGCGTTGTGGCGGGCGCCCGCGTCGTTGCGCCGCTCAACCGATGGCCCGGCATCGCTTTTCGCGTCGCGCCTAGCGGATCGCCTCGCCAAAACGCAACGCAACCGGTCGAACTTGATCGGAACATGCTCTAGGTGTGAGCTTTCAACAGGTTGTTCATCCGGCCCTGGTCGGGGAAGCTGAAGGTGTCGAAGCCTCAGTGAGCCGCCGAGGAGAGCCGGATGAACATTCA
>CAMDNF010000032.1:0-26386 GCA_945902735.1 Rhizobium sp. Q54
TCCGCCAAACAACCGAGACGGGTTGAGGTCGGAACAAGCGCTTAAGACGCCGAGAACCGCCAAGCCACCCAAAGCCGCGACAAAGCGACCGCCGCGACGCGGTGTCATCGTGGTAATCTCCAAGGCAAGCGAATCAGAAGGTGGCATGATACTTGGCTCTACCTTGCGGCGCATGAAGCTTTCGACCCAAAATCTTAACTCGCGACGCGCTATTATAGCGATGTAGAATCAGCATCTTGGTACATCACAACCGGCTCTAGGACAACATGGCGATGAATAAGCCCGAGGGCGCGGCCGAATCCCGCGCGGCCAATCCATCCGGCAAAGCCGAAGAACTCCTGCGCGTGGCCGCGCAGAGCCAACGCATCGTGACGGAATTTCTGACGCGGCGCGGCGCCGAAGGTCATCTCGGCACCGGCGACCCGATGAACATCGGGAAAGCCTTCTTCGAGATGACCACGAAGCTGTTGGCCGACCCGAGTAAGATGGCCGGAGCGCAGATGTCGCTTTGGCAGAGCTATATGGCGCTTTGGCAGCACACCGCGCAGCGCCTAATGGGTGGCGAGCTCCCGGCGCCCCTCCATGAGCCCGCCGCCGATGACCGACGGTTCCGCGATCCCGTTTGGAGCGAGAACGCGGTGTTCGACTTTATCAAACAGTCATACCTTTTGACCGCGCGCTGGCTGCAATCGACCGTCAGCGAAGTGTCGGGACTTGATGAAAAGACCGCAAAGAAAGTCGATTTCTATACGCGGCAATTCGTCGATGCCTTGGCGCCGACCAATTTCGCGTTGACCAACCCGACCGTGCTGCGCGAAACGATTGAAAGCCGCGGCGAGAATCTGCTGCGTGGCCTGAAAAACCTGCTTGACGATATCGAGCGCGGCGAAGGCAAGCTGGCGATCAGCATGACCGATCAAAGCGCGTTCGAGCTTGGCAAGAACGTCGCGGTCAGCCCCGGCAAAGTCGTGTACCAGAATGATCTGATCCAGCTCATTCAATATGAGCCGACCACCGAGACGGTCCATAGGCGCCCGCTACTGATCGTGCCGCCTTGGATCAACAAATATTATGTGCTCGATCTCCAGCCGAAAAATTCTTTCGTGCGCTATGCGGTGGCGCAAGGCTACACCACCTTTGTGGTCTCTTGGGTCAATCCCGACGAGCGGCTCTCTCATAAATCGTTCGAGGACTATATGCGCGAGGGCATATTGGACGCGCTCGATGCGATGGAGCGCGCCACCGGCGAAACCGAATCGCTCGTAATCGGCTATTGTCTCGGCGGCACGCTGCTCGCCTCGACCCTTGCCTATATGGCAACCAAAGGGGATACGCGGATCAAGGCTGCGACGTTTTTCGCCACCTTGGTCGATTTCAAAAATCCCGGCGAGCTCGGCGTGTTTATCGATGAGGAGCAGTTGAACGCGCTTGAGACACGCATGGACAAGAAGGGTTATCTCGAAGGACGCGATATGGCGACCAGCTTCAACATGCTGCGCGCCAACGATCTGATTTGGTCGTTCGTGGTCAACAATTATTTGCTCGGCAAGGATCCCTTCCCGTTCGACCTGCTCTTTTGGAACGCGGATTCAACGCGCATGCCGGCCGAGATGCATAAATTCTATCTGCGCAAGATGTATCAGGAGAACAAGCTGGTCGAGCCCGGCGGCATCACGCTGTGTGGCACGCCGATCGATCTCCGCAAAATCACCTTGCCGGTCTATATCCTCGCTGCGCGTGAAGATCACATCGCGCCTTGGGCCTCCACATTCGAGGCGACCAAACTCTATCAGGGACCGGTGCGCTTCGTGTTGTCGGGCTCAGGTCACATTGCGGGCATCGCCAATCCGCCGGAAGCCAAGAAATATGGCTATTACACGGGCGCGACCAAGCCAAACCAATCGGCCGAGGCTTGGCTTGAGGCGGCAACCCAATTTGAGGGCTCGTGGTGGCTCGATTGGGACAAATTCGCCGCCGAGCACGGCGGGTCGAAAGTACCGGCGCGCAAACCCGGCGATGGCAAACTCAAGGTGATCGAGGCCGCGCCCGGCTCCTACGCCAAGGTTCGCGCCTAATCGAGGCCAAGCGCCGCGCGATATTCCTTGCCGCGCCCGACATAGCGTTCGGCCAATCCGATGATGCGAGCGCGTTCTTCCTCATTCACCGCGCGCGCGAATTTGGCCGGCCGGCCGAGCCAAAGCTCGCCGGCCTTGATACGCTTGTTCTCGGTCACCATGGCGCCCGCGCCAACCCAGCCGCCGGTCTCGACATGCGCGCGGTCCATCACGATGGCGCCCATGCCGACCAGACACGCATCATCGAGCGTACAGGCGTGGATCAGGCATTGATGCCCAATCGTGACGCCCGCGCCGATGATGGTCGGAACGCCGCTTGAGGTATGCACGATCGTGCCATCTTGAATATTGGTCCGCGCGCCAACGCGGATCGGCGCGACATCGCCCCTGAGCGCGCAATTGAACCAGATCGTCGCCTCCTCCCCGATCTCGACATCGCCAATGAGCGCGACGCCGGGTGCGATGAAGGCGCTCTTCGCGACGCGCGGTATCACGCCGCGGTAGGGCAGCAAGATCGGAGCGGTCATGGAAACAACGCGATCTGCTCAAGGCCCGTTGGTTCCGGCCATCCGGCCATCGCGTTCATGTTCTGAATCGCTTGGCCCGAGGCGCCCTTGACCAGATTGTCGATCGCCGAAAGCACGATCGCATGGCCTTTCAGGCGATCGGCAAAGACCCCGATCAGACAAAGGTTCGAGCCCCGCACATGGCGCGTCGCCGGCGCAGCCCCTTTCGGCAATACGCGTACGAACGGCTCGCCCTCATAGCGCTTCGCGAGTGTCGCGCGCAAATCGTCGGCGCTCGCGCCACCCTTCAACCGCACATAGATCGACGAGAGAATACCGCGGTTCATCGGCATCAAATGCGGCGTAAAATTGACGATGATCGGCTGGCCCGAGGCTTCGCTCAGGCCCTGCTCGATCTCCGGCGCATGGCGATGGCTCGCAATGCCATAGGCATGGATCCCCTCGCTCACCTCGGCGAACAACGACCCTTCCTTCGCCTCGCGGCCGGCGCCGCTGACGCCCGATTTGGCATCGATGATGATTCGATCGGTCTCGATCGCCTTCGCCTCGATCAAGGGGATCAGCGGCAATTGCGCCGAGGTTGGATAGCAGCCCGGATTGGCGACGAGCCGCGCCTTCACGATCGCGGCACGCTTGAGTTCGGTCAGGCCGTACACGGCTTCTTTTTGCAAATCGAGCGCGCGGTGTTCATGGCCATACCAGGTCGCATAGCTCGCCGGATCGCTGAGGCGAAAATCGGCCGACAGATCGATGATCTTCAAATGCCGTGGCAGCTTGGCGATGACCTCTTGCGTCGTGCCATGCGGCAGGCAACAGAACACCAGATCGAGCGCGCCATAATCCGCGTCATCGAGCTTGATCAGATCGGGCACCTTGAGACCACCCAGATGTGGAAACACCGCAGCCAGGCTTTGCCCCGCGCGCCGCTCGGCCGAGAGCATGCGAATTTCGCTGCCCGGGTGCAGGGCGAGCAAGCGCAAGAGCTCGGCACCGGTATAGCCGCTCGCGCCCAGGACACCGATTCTAAGCGTGGTCTTCGTCGATCTTGTGTTCATCGTCATTCACCCCGCCCAACGAGGCAACCAGCATAGCAAAAGGGCGCTTCGCCATTTCGGCGAAACGCCCTTTGATTGAAATACGTTCCGTACCGAATTAGCGCTTGGAGAACTGGAAGCTCCGGCGCGCTTTGGCCTTGCCGTATTTCTTGCGCTCGACCACGCGCGGATCGCGGGTCAAGAGGCCTTGAGCGCGGAGCAGCTTACGCAGGCCGGGCTCGCGCAGAACCAGCGCCTTCGAAATGCCGTGGCGCACCGCGCCGGCCTGGCCCGAAAGCCCGCCGCCCAGCACCGTGCAGATCACGTCGAACTGGGTCGAGCGGTTGGTCGTCACGAAGGGCTGATTGACCAACATGCGCAGCACGGGGCGCGCGAAATACACTTCGAGCGAGCGCTTGTTCACCAGAATCTTGCCCGCGCCTGGTTTGATCCAGACGCGCGCGATCGCGTTCTTCCGTTTGCCGGTCGCATAGGTGCGGCCCAGGCGATCGATAACCGGCTCGGGCATCGGCGCCTCGGCCGAGATGGTGGCCGCCTTGCCGGCGGGCTGGCCCAGCTCCGAAAGTGAGCCAAGGGTGCGCGGGCTATTAGCCACGAGATGAGCTCCTCTTGTTCTTCGCGTTCAACGCGCCGACATCGAGCGTTTCGGGCGCCTGGCCCTCATGCGGATGCTTCGGGCCGGGATAGACCCGGAGATTGGACATTTGCTGGCGACCCAAGGGTCCACGCGGCACCATGCGTTCAACCGCTTTCTCAATGACACGCTCGGGGTGCTTGCTTTCGAACGTTTTTTTCGGCGTGCGTTCCTTGATGCCACCGGCATAGCCGGTGTGCCAGAAGAACAGCTTGTCAGTCAGCTTGCGACCGGTCAGCTTGACCTTCTCGGCATTGATCACGATCACGTTGTCGCCGCAATCCATGTGCGGCGTGAAGCTCGGCTTGTGCTTGCCGCGCAGACGATTGGCAACGATGCTGGCGAGCCGGCCAAGCACCACGTCTTCAGCGTCGATCAGCACCCACTTCTTGGTGATGTCGGACGGTTTGGCAGAATAGGTCTTCATCGGCGAACTCCGCGCGGGCTGCTTGCCCATTGGGCCGCAGCGCGCTTTGACGTCAGGTGCGCGAGTATGCCCATGGATCATGCGCCGTCAAGCGAAAATCCCTAAGTTTTTCAAATGTTTTGCCATGCGGTAATATCGTAGTGACGGGCGAGGTGGTTGTCTGGGCGGCGCGGCTCTATAGTACTGGTTCGACACGGAAAGGTGCCGCATGAGCGTATCCCCCGCCGCCACCCCGAGCGCCAATCGCGCGCCCCTCCTGTTGCGCCACGACGCGGAAGGCATCGCCACGCTGACGCTAAATCGCCCCGAGGCACGCAACAGCCTCTCGGCTGGGCTGATGGCCGCGCTCCAGAGCGAGCTCATCGCCATTGGAACAGACCCGGCCATTCGCGTCGTCGTGATCGCGGCCAACGGGCCGGTCTTTTGCGCCGGCCATGATTTGAAAGAGATTCGTGCCAAACCGGGCCGCGCCGCCTATCAGGCGCTCTTCGAGCAGTGCAGCCATTTGATGCAGACGATCATCAAACTGCGCCAACCGGTGATCGCGCGCGTCCAGGGCATGGCAACCGCCGCCGGCTGCCAGCTGGTCGCGAGCTGCGATCTCGCCATCGCGGGCGCGAGCGCGAAGTTCTGCACACCCGGCGTCAATATCGGGCTCTTCTGTTCAACGCCGATGGTTGCCTTGATGCGCAATGTGCCGCGCAAACAGGCGATGGAAATGTTGCTGACCGGCGAGATCATCGAGGCCAGCCGCGCGGCCGAGCTCGGTCTGATCAATCGCGCGGTCGCCGATGACGCGCTCGACGCCGAGGTGCAATCGCTCGCCACAAAGATCATCGCGAAATCGCCGCTCACGCTCGCGATCGGCAAAGAGGCGTTCTATCGCCAAATCGAGCTTGGCATCGCCGAGGCTTACGACTATGCCAGCGAGGTGATGACGACCAACATGCTCGCGCGCGATGCCGAGGAAGGCATCGACGCCTTTCTCGAAAAGCGCCCGCCACATTGGCAAGGGCGCTGAGCCATGGCGAGCACGGCCGAGATCGCGCCGCGTCGGCACGATAGCTATAGCGACGAATATCTGCGCGATATCTTGGCGTCGGTTCGCGTGATCGCCATGGTGGGCGCCAGCGCGAATTGGAATCGGCCGAGCTATTTCGTGATGAAATATCTTCAGTCCAAAGGCTTCCGCATCATTCCGGTCAATCCAGGCGTCGCGGGCCAAGAAATCCTGGGCGAAAAAGTCTATGCCGCGCTCGGCGAAATTCCGGTCAAGGTTGACCTGGTAGATGTTTTCCGCCGATCGGATCAGGTTGGGCCGATCGTCGATGACGCCATCAAGATCGGCGCCAAAGTGGTTTGGATGCAATTGACCGTGAGGAATGACGAGGCCGCCGCCAAGGCCGAGGCTGCGGGCCTCAAAGTGGTGATGAACCGCTGCCCGAAGATCGAGTTTGGCCGGCTTTCCGGCGAGCTCAGCTGGAGCGGCATCAATTCCGAAATCATCTCATCCAAGCGCCGCCGATTGCTGTAGGGCGCGACGGTTCGCCAACGACCCTCATGGTTCGACAGGCTCACCATGAGGGTTCATAAACTAGCCTCATCCTGAGCCTGTCTAGCCTCATCCTTAGCCTGTCGAAGGATGAGGCGGGTCCACAGCCTGGCCGCAACCGACAAGAGCAAGGTCACTGACGATGGCAACGCGTAAGAAGGAAACGATCCAGGCCGCAGCCCCCGACACCGGCGCGCCGCGGCGCTTTGGTTTCGAGACCCGCGCGGTGCATGCCGGCGCGCATCCCGATCCCGTGACCGGCGCGCGCGCGACGCCGATCTATCAGACCACATCCTATGTGTTCGACGACGTCGATCACGCGGCCTCGCTCTTTAATCTGCAAACCTTCGGTTACATCTATTCGCGTCTGACCAACCCGACGGTCGCCGTGCTCGAAGAACGCGTCGCCAATTTGGAAGGTGGCCGCGCAGCGGTCGCCGCCGCCTCGGGCCACGCCGCGCAGTTTTTGGCTTTTTTCACGCTGCTCGAACCCGGCGATCGCTTTGTGGCCTCGCGCAACCTCTATGGTGGCTCGATCACGCAATTCGGCCTTTCATTCAAACGGCTTGGCTGGCGCTGCGATTTTGTCGACCCGACCGACCCGAACAATTTCGAACGTGCCGGGCTCGCCGACGCCAAGGCGATCTTCATCGAGAATTTGGCGAACCCCGGCGGCATCGTGGTCGATATCGAAGCGGTCGCCGCGATCGCGCATCGCCACGGCATTCCCTTGATCGTCGATAACACGCTGGCGACGCCCTATTTGTGCAACCCGATCCGCCACGGCGCCGATATCGTCATCCACTCGATGACCAAATTCCTCGGTGGGCACGGCAATTCGATGGGCGGTGTGGTCGTCGAATCGGGCAAGTTTGATTGGGGCCAGAACGACAAATTCCCCTCGCTCTCAAAGCCCGAGCCGGCCTATCACGGCCTCACCTTCCACGAGACCTTTGGCGATTTCGGCTTCACCATGAAGGCGCGCGCGGTGGCGCTGCGCGATTTCGGCCCGTCGCTCGCGCCGATCAACGCCTTCATGATTTTGACCGGCATAGAGACCCTGCCGCTCCGCATCGAGCGCCATGTTTCGAACGCGCTGCAAGTCGCGCGCTTTTTGGAGAGCCACCCGGCGGTCTCTTGGGTGTCCTATGCCGGGCTTGAATCGAGCCCCTATTTTGGGCTCGGTAAGCGTTATTTACCAAAGGGCTGTGGCTCGGTCTTTACCTTCGGTCTGAAGGGTGGCTTTGAGGCCGGCGTGAAATTGGTCGAGGGCGTCGAGCTGTTTTCGCACCTCGCCAATATCGGCGATACGCGGAGCCTGATCTTGCACCCCGCCTCGACCACCCACCGTCAGCTGAGCGAGGAGCAGCGCATCAAGTCCGGCGCCGGACCCGACGTCGTGCGCCTTTCAATCGGCATCGAAACCGTCACCGATATCATCGATGATCTCGACCGCGCGCTGAAGGTGGTTTGAGCGAGGGCGATCACACCCCCTTATTCGTCATGGCCGGGCGAAGACCCGGCCATCCAGGCTTCCGAAGAAAACCTTGGTGCCGCCGCCCTTGGATTGCCGGAGCCTGCCCCCGACCCCGATCGGGGGTCAATGCCGGGCAATGACGAGAAAATAATGCCGGCGCCCCTACCCAATCGCCTGGGCCAAGTCAGCGATCAGATCGTCCGCATCCTCGACCCCGCAGGAGAGCCGGACCAACGCATCGACCACGCCAACGCGTTCGCGAATTTCGACCGGCACGGTGCGGTGGGTCATCAGCGCCGGCAGCTCGATCAGGCTCTCCACACCGCCCAGACTGACCGCCAAATGGAATAACTCGCAGCGCTCGGCGATACGCTTGGCGGCCTCGAGCCCGCCCTTGGGCAGGAAGGTCACCATGCCGCCGAAGCCCGCCATCTGGCGTTTGGCGAGATCATGCTGGGGGTGGCTCTTGAGCCCCGGATAATTGACCTTTTCGATCTTCGGGTGTTTGGCCAGAAAATCGGCCAGCCGCGCCGCGTTCTCGCAGCAGCGATCGACGCGCAAATGGAGGGTCTTGAGCCCGCGCAGCACGAGGAAGCTATCGAACGGGCTTGGGATCGCGCCAAGCGCGTATTGCATGAAATGGAGCCGCTCAGCCAGCGCCGGGTCATCGCCGATCACCACCATGCCGCCGACCACGTCGGAATGACCGTTCAGATATTTCGTCGCCGAGTGCATGACGAGATCGATGCCATGTTCGAGCGGGCGCTGCAGTCGGGGCGTGGCGAAGGTGTTGTCGACCACGCTGAGCACGCCGCGCGCCCGGCAGACCCGCCCGACATCTTCCAGGTCAACCAATTTCAGCTGCGGGTTGGTCGGGGTCTCGATCCAAACCAGTTTGGTTTCGGGCTTCAAGGCGCGCTCAAGCGTGCCCGGCACCGACAAATCGACAAAATCGGCTCTCAAACCCGCGCTACGGGCCTTCACTTCGCGCAAAAGGCGCGTGATGCCGCCATAAAGGTCCTCCATCGCGACGACATGCGAACCCGCATCGAGCAATTCCAAAATGGCCGCCGCCGCGGCCAACCCCGAGGCGAACGAGACTCCCTTGGTTCCCCCTTCAAGATCGGCGACGCAGGCCTCATAGGGGGTCCGCGTCGGGTTCGTCACGCGCGAATAGACATGGCCCTTATGCTGCCCGACAGCCTCCATGGCGAAGGTCGAGCTAAGGTAAATCGGCGTCATGACCGCGCCGGTGGTGGGATCGGGCGTTTGGCCCGCGTGCACCGCGCGGGTCGCAAAGCCCTTCATATTGCGTCGCTCGGTCATGCTCATCCTCCTGGGCTCACTGCCCCGATCCAAACATGGCGATGCGACGCCTCGATCAAATTCGCACCGATGCGATTCGCTTCTTCCACGGATTCGCCGGTGATATAGACAAAAAATGCCGTCATCGAGCGCGTCCCAATTCGATTTTTTGGTTAATTGACGGAACAACATCGGACGATCGATCGCAAGGAAATGCGCATCGCAAACGGCCGCAAAAATTCCCGAGTAAACTCAGGGGTATTTTTACATTGTTTGCACCTGCTCAGTGCGATAGTGTTGCCCCCGTTTCCGGCGCCGCGTACGATGACGCGGCCGAGTTCCCGTGGCCTATAGCGATCGGCCCGGGCGGTGCGAAGGCGGAGGATGGTCATGGACGTGATTTTGGCTGAGCCACGCGGCTTCTGCGCAGGCGTCGAGCGAGCCATTGAGATCGTCGAGCGGGCGCTCGAGGTCTATGGCCCGCCGGTCTATGTCCGCCACGAGATCGTGCACAACAAGCGCGTGGTCGACGATTTGCGCAAAAAAGGCGCCGTCTTCGTCGAGGAGATCGATGAGGTGCCGGACGGCGCGGTAACCATTTTCAGCGCCCACGGCGTTTCCGAGAAGGTTGAGAACCACGCCCGCCTGCGTGCGCTGCCGGTGATCGACGCCACCTGCCCTCTGGTCGCCAAGGTTCATATCGAGGCGCAGCGCTATGAGCGCGAGGGCGATGAGGTGATCTTGATCGGCCACCAGGGGCACCCCGAGGTCGAAGGGACGAGCGGACGGGTCAAGAACGGCGTCCATATCGTCGCCAAGCCGGCCGACGTCGAAACCCTCCAAGTGCGTGATCCCGACAAGGTCGCCTATGTGACGCAAACGACGCTCTCGGTCGACGATACCAAGGACGTGATCGAGGCGCTGAAGCGCCGCTTCCCTGATATCCATGGGCCTGACGTCAAAGATATCTGCTACGCCACGCAAAACCGCCAAGCCTCGGTGCGCGAGCTGGCGACCGGCGTCGAGCTCTTGCTCGTGGTCGGGGCCCGCAATAGCTCGAACTCGAACCGCCTGCGCGAGATCGGCGTCGAGATGGGCGTGCCGACCTATTTGATCGACGACGCCAATGACATCAACCGCGACTGGTTCCAAGGCGTCGACCGGGTTGGCATCACGGCCGGGGCCTCGGCGCCCGAACAATTGGTGCAGGAAGTGGTCGCGAAATTGCGCGAATTCGCCAGCGTGAACGTCAAGTTCCAGCGCGGCATACGCGAACGGGTCCGCTTCAAACTGCCGGACGAATTAGTCAAGAACGGCGAAGACGGGCGCACGCCGCGCCGCTCTCAGTCCGGCCTGATGTGAGCGCATCAGTCATTTCGACACCATCGCTCTAGGGCTCAAAAGGAACGCGCACCATGTCCGTGCCGGTGATTCAACAACTTCGCGTCGGTGCCTATGTGTTGGGCAAGCGGCTTAAGCGCGTCGAGCGTTATCCGCTCGTGCTCATGCTCGAGCCGCTCTTTCGCTGCAACCTCGCCTGCGTCGGGTGCGGCAAGATCGATTATCCCGATGAAATTCTGAACGAGCGCCTGAGCGTTGCCGAATGCATTCAAGCGGTCGAGGAATGCGGCGCGCCGATGGTCTCGATCCCGGGTGGCGAGCCTTTGATCCATCCCGAAATGGCCGAGATCGTGGCCGAGCTCGTGAAGCGCAAAAAATTCGTCTATCTCTGCACCAACGCGCTTTTGCTGAAAAAGAAGATCGACCAGTTCAAGCCCTCGCCCTATTTGACGTTTTCGATCCATCTCGATGGGCTTGAGCCGGAGCACGATCACGCCGTCAATCAAGAGGGCGTTTTCAAGCGCGCGGTCGAGGCGATCAAGATCGTCAAGGACAAGGGGTTCCGCGTCAATGTCAACGCGACCGTATTCTCCAATCACGCGCCCGATCGGCTAGCCGCCTTTTTCGACTATGCGACCGATGAGCTTGGCGTCAATGCGATCACGATTTCGCCGGGCTATTCCTATGAGCGCGCGCCCGATCAGGAACATTTCCTCTCGCGCCAGCAGACCAAAACGCTCTTCCGCGACGTGTTCCGCCGCGGCAAGGGCAAGAAGTGGAAGTTCAGTCAGTCATCGATGTTCCTGGATTTCCTGGCCGGCAATCAGGAATATCACTGCACGCCATGGGGCAACCCGACGCGCAATATCTTTGGCTGGCAGAAGCCGTGCTATTTGCTGGGCGAAGGTTTTGTCGGCTCGTTCCGCGAATTGATGGAAACCACAGAGTGGGACAATTACGGCACCGGCAAATACGCCAAATGCGCGAATTGCATGGTGCATTGCGGCTATGAGCCGACCGCCGTCAACGACACGCTGAAACGGCCCTTGCATGCGCTCCTGGTGAAGCTTCGCGGCGTCAAGACCGAAGGCCCGATGGCACCCGAGATCGCGCTCGGCAATGCACGACCGGCGCAATATGTGTTCGACGTGCACGTCCAGCAAAAATTGGCCGAGGTGCGCACGAAGCAGGCTGCGTCAAAGGCCGCCAAGGAGCGCGGCGCCAACGCTTCGACCAACGCGGCCTAGACGCCTGAGCGCGATCGCGGAATCGAGCGCGACCGACATATAGCCGCCGAGCCCGAACGGATTGAGCAAGAGCGAATTCAGAATCGGCGCCAAGGCCGTCGAGCCATCGGGCCTGACCGCGCGCGCCAAAGCTTCTGGCAATTCTCGGTTCGAGGGGTCGACCACGACCCGGATCACACCGAACGGCAGGCCGCGCTCCGTGGCCGCGCGCGCGACACCCTGGCTTTCCATATCGGCGGCCAACGCCCGCGTTTTGACCAACAGCGCGGCCTTCTCATCGCGCGTTCGCACCAGATGATCGACCCCGGCGACCGGGCCGACCACCGCTCCTTTTCCACCCGCCTTGAAGAGCAATTCAATCAGGCGCTGATCGGCGGTGTAGCGTTCATCGACAGTGACCGGCGGTGGGGCTTCGGCGCGCCGCGCCGCATGGCCGCGCACACTGAAAATCGCGCCCAGAGTCTCACCGAGCGATTGAGCCCCCCGTGGGTCGCGCACAGCCCCTTCGACCGCCAAAACCTCGGTACCGATGATGACACGACCTGGCCCGAGCCTTGGGTCAAGCCCGCCGGCGAGGCCGAAACTTATCAGCGCGGCCGCGCCGGACTCAGCCAATGCGCAGGCCTGTTGATATCCGCGCGCGGCATTCGCCCCTGAAACGCGAACCTCGATCCCGCTTGGCATGGGTTGGCCCAACGCGGCGACTTCGCGCAGCACACCGGTGACGATGCCAACCTGTTTGAAAATCGCTGGCGTCCGTGGTTCAGGGCGCTACAGCCCGCAATTGGGCCGTCGCTCATTGCTTAGGCAAAGATCACGATAGCGTGCCAACGCCCAAACCGGGAAATAGGCGGCATAGCCGTGATAGCGCAAATAGAAGACGCGGGGAAAACCCACGGCGGTGTAATCGTCTTCCTGCCAGCGTACGCCGTCGCGCCGCGCTTTAAGCAGATAGTCGACACCCCGCCTCACCGCCTCGCTATCGACCTCGCCCGCCGCCATCAGCGCGAGCAGCGCCCAGGCGGTTTGCGACGCGGTCGAGCGGCGCTCGAATGAGTTATCAACGCGCTCCGGATAATAACTGTCGCCGGTCTCGCCCCACCCACCATCGGCGTTTTGCTTGGCCTGCAACCAGGCGACCGCCTTCTGGATATGGGGCGCGCCCATGTCCTCACGCGCGGCATTGAACGCGGCAAGCACCGACCAAGTGCCGTAAATATAATTGGTCCCCCAGCGGCCAAACCACGCGCCGCTCGCTTCTTGCTCTTTCCGCAAGAACTCAAGACCGCGCGCGACCGCCGGATGATCGCGGTCATAGCCGATCTGACACAAAAAGCCGACGCAGCGCGCGCTTACATCCGAGGACGGCGGATCAAACAACGCCCCGTGATCGGCGAACGGAATATGGTTCAGGTGGTAGCTCTCATTCTCCGCATCGAACGCACCCCACCCACCGTTCTTGCTTTGCATGCCGACGACCCATTCGGCGGCGCGGGCGATCCGCTCGCCATGGGCCTCAGGATCGACCCGATGCAGCGCCATCCCAACGACCGCCGTGTCGTCGACATCGGGGTAATAGTCATTGCGATATTGAAACGCCCACCCGCCAGGACGCAGGTCGGGGCGTGCCGCGATCCAATCACCCTTGACGTCGAGAATTTGACGCTCGGCGAGCCACGTCGCGGCCCGACGCATCGAATCGCTCTCAGGCGCCTCACCCGCTTCGAGCATCGCGAGTTGCGCGAGTCCGGTATCCCAGATCGGCGAGACGCAAGGCTGGCAGAATTGGCGATCGCCGACCGGTTTGGTGAGTAGAAGATCGATCGAGCGGCGCACCGTGCGGCGCACCGGATCCTCGGGCGGATAACCCAAACGGTCGAGCACCATCAGGAGGTTGGCCATAGGCGGAAAAATTGCGCCGAGCCCATCTTCGCCGTTCAGCCTTTGCATGGACCAGGCGAGCGCCGCATCGATCGCGCGCCGCTTGAGCGTCTGCGGGCGAATCCGTTCATAAATTTTCAGCAACCGATCGACGCCGTAGAACATCCGCCCCAGCGCCGTGCGCATTACAAAATAGTGCCGCTCGCGCTCGGGCGGCGTGACGAACAATTCTCCTATATCCACCCGGCGTGGATTTTTCGCGCGCGGTCGCAGCGCCATCAAGATCAAGAGCGGCACGAGCGTGGTGCGCGACCAATAGGAAATCTTGTCGAGATGAAACGGAAACCAGCGCGGCAAAAACACGATATCGACCGGCATGGAAGGCACCGCGCGCCATGGCACCTGGCCGAACAGCGCCAGAGCGCACCGCGTGAACACGTTGCACCGCGCCGCGCCGCCGCGCTTGAGCACGGCATCGTGTGCTTTTTTCATGTGCGGCGCATCGACCGCGTCGCCCACCATCTTGAGCGCGTAATAGGCTTTGACGGTCGCGCTGATGTCGGTCGCGCCACCCTCGAACAAGGGCCAACCGCCCTCCTCGTTCTGAATGTCGCGAATATAATTGCCGAGGCGCGCTTCAACTTCGGGGTTCAACTCATCGAGAAAGTGATTGAGCAGTATATATTCGGCCGGAATCGTCGTATCCGCCTCTAGGTCAAAGACCCAGTGACCATCTTCGTGCTGGCTGGCGCGCAAGGCCTCGCGCGCGCTATCGACCAACGCACCGACGCGCGCCAAAAGCGTTGCCGTCGGCGGCACAGGCGCGGTTCTGGATGAAGGTTGCTCCATTGCCGCCATGACGGGCCCGGGTCCCCTCAGCGCAATGGTCGAACGCGCGTCGACAACCGGCTCAGGCCCGAAGGACGGCGGCGGAGTTCGAGCCGAGCGCGCCGAGCGCTATCTCGACGATGTGGTGCGCGTTGAGCCCGGCATCCTCATACATGCCCTGCGGCGTGCCGTGCGCGACGAAACGATCCGGCAACACCATCGGGCGGATTTTAAGGCCGAGGTCGAGGAAACCATTGCTCGCAAGGAAATGCAGCACGAACGAGCTGAAACCACCGACGGTGCCTTCTTCGATCGTGATCAGCACCTCATGCTCGCGCGCGAGACGACGAACCAAATCCTCGTCGATCGGTTTGGCAAACCGCATGTCCGCCACCGTGGTTGAAAGGCCGCGTGAGCCGAGCTCATCAGCCGCCGCTAAACATTCATGCAGACGCGCGCCAAGGTTGAGGATCGCGATCGTGGTGCCTTCGCGTATGATCCGGCCCTTGCCGATCGCAAGCGGCGTCCCCCGCTCGGGCAATGGCAGGCCAACACCCTCGCCGCGCGGATAACGCACCGCGCTCGGCCCATCATCGATCGCCGCAGCGGTTGCCACCATGTGCATCAGCTCAACCTCATCGGCCGCCGCCATGATGACGAAGCCCGGCAAGGTGCCAAGATAGCCGATATCGAACGATCCCGCATGGGTCGGGCCATCGGCGCCGACGAGGCCAGCCCGGTCGATCGCGAAACGGACCGGTAATTTCTGGATCGCGACATCGTGGACCACTTGGTCATAGGCGCGTTGCAAGAAGGTCGAATAGATGGCCGCGAACGGCTTGAGGCCTTCGGTCGCGAGGCCGGCCGCGAAGGTCACCGCATGCTGTTCGGCGATCCCCACATCGAACGAGCGGCTAGGAAACGCCTCCGTAAATTTGTCGATGCCGGTGCCCGATGGCATGGCGGCCGTGATCGCGACGATCTTGTCATCGGCCTTGGCCTCGGCGATCAACGCCTTGGCGAAGACATTGGTATAGCTCGGCGGGCCGGCCTTGCCCTTGACCTGGACGCCGGTCATCACGTCGAACTTGTTGAGCGCGTGGCCCTTCTCGGCGCTGTTCTCCGCCGGCGCGTAGCCCTTGCCCTTTTGCGTGATGGCATGGATCAGCACGGGTCCCGGCGTATCGTCATCCCGCACGTTTTTCAGGACCGGGATCAGATGGTCAAGATTATGGCCGTCGATCGGGCCGATATAGAAAAAGCCCAGCTCCTCAAACAGCGTGCCGCCGGTCGCCATGCCGCGCGCATATTCCTCGGCGCGGGCGGCCGCGACACCCATCGATCTGGGCAATTTGGCCGCGAATTGCTTGCCGATCTCGCGGAGCGAGCGGAAGGAGTGGCTCGACAGGAGGCGCGACAAATAGGCATTGAGGGCGCCGACCGCCGGCGCGATCGACATCTTGTTGTCATTCAGGATGACGATCAGCCGATGCGGCAAGGACCCCGCATTGTTCATCGCCTCATAGGCCATGCCCGCCGACATCGCCCCATCGCCGATCACGCAGATCACATTGCGCCGCTCGCCCTTCATGTGGTGGGCAGCCGCCATGCCGAGGCCGGCCGAAATCGAGGTCGAGGAATGGGCCGCGCCGAACGGGTCGTACTCGCTCTCGCTCCGCTTGGTGAAGCCGTAAAGGCCGCTCGGTTGACGCAGCGTGCGGATCCGATCCCGCCGGCCGGTCAGGATTTTGTGTGGATAGGCCTGGTGTCCGACGTCCCAGATCAGGCGGTCATTGGGCGTATCGAAAATATGGTGCAAAGCGACGGTCAACTCGACCACGCCCAGGCCCGCCCCAAGGTGGCCGCCGGTGATCGAGACCGCGTCGATGGTCTCCTGGCGGAGCTCGCCCGCCAATTGCTTGAGGGCCTTGGTCGAGAGACCGCGGATATCCGCCGGACTATTGACCTGATCGAGCATCGGTGTGTCAGACATCGGCAAGTTACCCCCTCTGTTCCGCGGCCGCTTCGCAATGGTCGGCTCGCTGCCCAGTCTTACATAGTTACTACAAAGGTGGGCCGCCACGGAAGTAATTTGACGCTTCAACGCCTCAAGAACCCAAGGCTAAGCCCTTGAATCACCCTCAAAACCGAAGGGTTCAGGGGGCTTGACCCGAGTCGATTTAGGGCGCGGCCGGGATGTAGCCTTGCTCGGCAAACCATTGAAGCGCGTCGGCGAGCGCCGCTTCAGCCGGGCGGGCCCTGTAACCGAGTTCGCGCTCGGCCTTGGCCGAGGAGAAAAACATCAATTTGCGCGCCATCCGAACGCCATCGACCGTCATGCGGGGTTCTTTGCCTGAGGCCCGCGCCCACCATTCGGCGGCCTGAGCCAGCGGCATGACCAGACCATGGGGCAATTTGAGGCGCGGCGCCGGCCGACCGCAAAGGCTCGAAAGCGTCTCAAGCATGGCCAATAAGGTCATGTTTTCGCCGCCTAAAATATAACGTTCGCCAAGCCGCCCCCGGTCAAACGCGAGGAGATGCCCTTCGGCACAATCATCGACATGAACGACATTAAGCCCGGTATCGACATAGGCCGGCATGCGGCCGGTGGCAAAATCGACCACGATTCGCCCGGTCGGTGTCGGCTTGATATCGCGCGGACCGATCGGCGTGCTGGGGTTGACGATCACAATCGGCAGACGCTCGCGCTGGACCAACTCATCGACCGCCCGCTCGGCCAAGAATTTTGAGCGCTTATAATGGCCGATCATATGGTCGAGCCCGGTTGGAGTCGTCTCATCCGCCGGCCGGCCATCGGCATTGAGCCCAAGCGTCGCCACGCTGCTCGTATAGACGATACGGCCGATCCCGGCATCGGCCGCGGCCCGCATCAGATGCCGCGTACCCTCGACATTGGCGCGATAGATTTCTTCGGGCCGGGGCACCCAGAGGCGGTAATCCGCCGCGACGTGAAATAGCGCCTCGCAAGCCCGGCAGGCCCGCGCCAACGAGGGTGCGTCGGTCAAATCCCCCTCGATGCGCTCGACATCGAGGCCTTCGATATTGCGCGCGGGCGTGCCGGGTCGCACCAAGACTCGAACCTTGTGCCCTCTCGCCAAAAGCCTGCGAGCGACGGCGGACCCTAAGAATCCGGTGGCGCCCGTTAAGAGCGTTGTCATCAGACGGTGCGGACGAAGATCACGCGTCGGTGGTGCCACAGGAGCCAGACCAAAAAGAGCGGCGCGCCTGCCGCCGCCACAACCAGCAGCACCTCGAGCCCACCCACCCACGTGACCGGCGCGATGATGTAGAGCGCGTCTTCGGTATCGAAGCCGCCCAATCGTGGCAGGCCCGCCTGCTTGCCGCCAAGCCGGGTTTCAAGCGCTTGGCACACGACGAAAAGAGCCGCGACCGCGGCCCCCGCCAGAAGGCCAAGCGGCAGGCCGCTCGCGCCGATCCACGTGTCCCTGAGGCCAATGCCGATGGCGATGAACAAAAGCACTTGGACGGTTATGTCGGCGCTTAGATCGTAAACGTGACCGATCTTGCTCGACTTTCCGCTCAGGCGCGCGAGTTCGCCATCCGCGTGATCCATCAAGGTCGACAGCAAAAACAAAAGGCTGCCAATAACGAACCAAAGATTGCCCCCGGCGCCATAGGCGGCGCAGGCCCCAAGGCCGAGCAGCAACCTTAAGGTCGTCAAATGATTGGGGGTGATTGCCGTATGCACCAAGGGACGCACAATGAACCGGGCCAGCCGCTGGTCGAGCGGATCGCGTAGTCTAGGCGCGGCACCCGGCGGCACTTGAGGGGAAGCGCCGAGTCCGCCTTCGGCATGAACATCGGCCATGGCCCGATGACTCCGCAGCGTGGAAATCGTTCCAGCACTATGACAAAGACGCGACGATCTGAGAAGTTTCGTCAGGCACAATCGGCCAAAGGCTGGCCGCCACGTCAATACGATAGGAGAGCGGCGTGACACGCGCCTTGATTCTTGCGGCCGGGGTCGGCCGCCGCCTGGGGCCGCGCGCTGAGGCCGGGCCCAAAATCCTGCTCCGGATCGGCGGTCAAAGCCTGCTTGAGCGGCATCTTCGCTTGTTGCAGTTCGTGGGCGTAACCGAAATCGTTCTGGGCATCGGGTTCGAGGCGCAGCGGGTCGAGGCCGAATTGGCCCGCCTGCCCTATGCGCGCGCCATGCAAATTTCCACGATCCATAACGCCGATTATCAAAGGGGTAGCGTCGTCACGATTTGGAGCCTCCGAGATGCCCTCGCGGCGGGTGGCGATGTCTTCGTGATGGACGGCGATGTGCTCTACGATCGGCGCCTATTGAAGCGCCTAGTTGAGACGCCTCATCGCAATTGCTTTTTGCTCGATCGCGATGTCGAACCGGGCGAAGAACCCATGAAGCTCGCGATGAAGGATGGCGACCCGGTCGACTTCCGCAAGACGCTCGAACGGCCACATGATTTTTACGGCGAATCCGTCGGCTTCTTCCGGCTCGATGAAAAGGCAGCGCGCGATCTCGCCACCGCTGCCAGGGCGCTGATCGATCGCGGCAGGTCCGATGATTATTTCGAGGAGGCCTTGCGCGATGTGCTACTCGCCTCGCCGCCGGAGCGCTTCGGCGTGGAAGACGTGACCGGCCTGCCGTGGATCGAGATCGATTTCCCCGGCGATATCGAGCGCGCCGAGCGCGAGATCCTGCCCGCTCTGCTCCCGGAGGATCGCTGAGCTTTAGCGCGAGGCCAAAAAAGCGCGCAGCACCAAAGCGAGCTTGCGCAACGGTCCAAATCTGACGCGCGGCAGATCGGGCCGAAACCCTTGCGCCTCGATGCGATCGAGATAGGCCTCATAAATGCCGCGCATCAACAACGCTGCGCGCATATTGCCCCGCTCATCCTCGGGCAAGGCCTCGGCGGCCTTGCGAAAGCGCTCACGCGCAATCTTGCCGAGTTCCGCGCAAATACGTTGCGCGCCCTCCGACCGCGACAAGTCACGCGGCGCTAGGGTCGCGATCCCTTCGCGGGTCAGGCTCTCGATCGGCAAATAGATCCGCCCAAGCTCGGCATCCTCGCGCACATCGCGCAAAATGTTGGTGAGCTGGAACGCATGGCCCAAATTCTCGGCGAACACGGGAATACAAGGCGAGCGATAGCCGAAGATCGCGACCGAAAGGAGCCCCACACAACCGGCCACGCAATAACAATAGCGCTCGAGCTGCGCCATGGTCGGCCGCACCATCGTGCCGCGCCGATCCATATCGAAGCCCTCAAGAATGCCAAGAAAATGCGCCTGGGCCAAACCATAACGCTCAACCGGCTCGGCCAACGCGATCGTCACCGGGTGACGCGGCTCGCCGCGATAAAGTGCTGCGATTTCTTCCCGCCACGCATCGAGTAGCGCGAGCGCCTCGGCCTGATCGGGAATTTCATCCGCCACATCGTCGGTCTCTCGACAAAACGCATAGAGCGCCAACATCGCCTCGCGCTTTGGTTTTGGCAGGAGCAGCATCGGCAACAGGAAGGACGAGCCCGAGCGCCGCGCGACGCGCGCCACATAAGCCTTGGCATCATCAAAAGGCGGGATCGGCAAGCCACGATCCGGGGCGGCAAGCGCGGCCGTCTCCGCCACGACGCTCACCATGATCCAATCACCGCTTTGATGGCGAGCCAAAGCCAGACCGGCTTTGGTACTTTGTCCGGACCGGCGACCGGGTCTCTCCGCCTCAGACGCGCGCTCAAGGCCTTTGCCAGTTCGATAATCAACGCGGTCTCAAGTCTCAAGCCGCGACGGCGGATCGTGCGCGGCGTACGCTCGGCGCGGCGCAGCAACTCATCAACGCCATCGAGGCAGCGATCGATTGTCTGCCGCACGGCAGCGTTCGCCCGTGCCTGAGCCAGCTCCTCCACGCGCCCGCCCGCCGCGATGAGCCACGGCTCGGGCAAATAGACGCGGTTCAATTCGAGATAATCCTCTTTGCAATCCTGCAAATGATTGAGCACTTGAAGCGCCTTGCAAAGCGCGTCCGACCCCTCGAAATCGGCGCTCGTTTCGCCATGAATATCCATCATCACGCGTCCGACCGAAGCCGCCGAACGCTGACAATAATCCATCAAGTCAGCCCAATCGCGATACCGTGCTTTGGTGGCGTCCTGAATGAACGCGGAGAGCAAATCGCGGCCATGGCGCGGTGAATTGCCGGTTTCGATCAAGCTTCGATGATAGGGCCGCGCCCAATCCGGCAATGCCGCCTCATCAATGCCAAGCGCGCCCTGCGCGGCGGAGAGGCGAAGCACTTTTTCATCCGTCGGAATGTTGTTGGCATCGGCGATATCGTCGCCATGGCGCGCGAAAACATAAAACGCATGTACATGCGGCCGGCATTCCTTGGGGATCAGAAAGGAGCCAACCGGAAAATTCTCGGTATTGGCGCGGATCAGCGCCTCGACGTCATGATCAGCCGATGATCCGCTCGCCGACAACAGAACGCGTCGATCGACTTCCGCCGTCACATCAAGGTCCCGGCGACCCGGCGTGCCTCGGCATCCAGGGTATGAACATCGACTAGAGTGTCGATCGACTGATGGGGGATGGCCTCAAGGCATTGCTCGACGATGCGCGTGATATCGAGAAAGCCAATCCGCCGATCGAGGAACCCACGCACTGCGATTTCGTTCGCGGCATTCAGAATGACCGGCGCCGAGCCGCCATCGTCCAACGCCTCGCGCGCCAATCGAAGCGCCGGGAAGCGCTGCTCATCGGGGGCCTCGAAACTGAGCGTGCCAATACGCGCGAGGTCGAGCCTTGGCGATGGCGAGGCGATGCGATCCGGCCAGGCCAAGGTATAGGCGATCGGCGTGCGCATATCGGGCGAACCCATTTGCGCCAACACGGAACCGTCGACATAGGCGACCATTGAATGAATTACCGATTGGGGATGCACCACCACCTCGATCTGATCGGTCCGCACCGGAAACAAATGATAGGCCTCGATCATCTCGAGGCCCTTGTTCATCATCGTCGCGGAATCGACGGAAATCTTGGCGCCCATGTCCCAATTGGGATGCGCGACCGCTTGGGCCGGCGTGGCACCCGCCATGAATTGCAACTCAGCGGTACGGAACGGCCCACCTGAGGCGGTAAGAATAATTTTCTCAACGCGTTCGGGCCGCGCGAAATCGAACACCTGGAAAATCGCGTTATGTTCGGAATCGACCGGCAATAGCGTGGCGCCGTGGCTCCGTACCTCATCGACCATGAGCGAGCCGGCGCACACAAGGCATTCCTTGTTCGCGAGCGCCACGATCGCGCCCCGCCTAACCGCCGCCAAGGTTGGCGCGAGGCCCGCGGCCCCAACGATCCCCGCCATCACCCAATCGGACGGCAAGGACGCGGCTTCGACCAAGCCCTCGGCCCCGGCCGAAACTTTGATGCCGGTCCCCGCCAATGCCGCCTTCAAATCGAGATAACGCTGCTCATCACCGGTGACCGCCAGGCGTGCGTTCAGACGCCTGGCCTGTGCGGCCAACAGATCGACATTGCCATAGGCGCTCAGCGCCTCGACCCGATAGCGCCCGGGATTGCGCTCCACCAAATCGATCGTGTTACAGCCGATCGACCCGGTCGAACCAAGGATGGTCACGCTGCGCGGCTCAACGCCAACAGCCGTAATCGCCTCCGCTGCGCGTTCGGCAGGTCTCGCCATCAACTATGTCCCGATCCGGTTCGCTGCCCCATCGACGCCGGTCCCCTTATAATCCGTGCGTCGGACTCTAGAGCAGTGAGGCTAGTATCCCCAACGCCCTGCATCCGAGGCAACAGCAAAAAATGCCGTGCATAATCCGCCACTTGGCCTAGGCGGCCAGGCTTGCAATCTGTTCTAAGAGTTTTTCGATGCCGCCAACGCGCTCATTGAGCCGACTCCAATCGCGCGGCGCCACCAATTTGCTATCCGGCCTTAAGCGCAAACCATGCTCCGGCTTAGAGACATATGCGATCAGCTTTTCCGGCGCGGCGAAGCGGTCATTGCGGAAACTGAGGACGGCGCCTTTCGGACCGGCATCGACGCGCGAGATCCCAGCGCGCCGGCAAATCCGCTTGATCGCAATGATCTTGAGGAGGTGTAGCACCTCGTCGGGCGGCGGGCCGAATCGGTCGGTCAGCTCATCGAGGAAGGCGTCGATCTCGCCTCGATTCTCCAAATGCGACAGGCGGCGGTAGAGATTGAGCCGCACATCGAGGTCCGCCACATAGGTGTCGGGGATGAGGACCGCGGCACCGAGCGCGATATGGGGCGACCAGGTGGTCTCGGGCGCCTCGGCGCCGGCCCCGCCCCGTGCGGCCCGAACCGCCTCCTCCAGCATCTGCTGGTAGAGCTCGATCCCGACCTCCCGAATATGGCCGGATTGTTCGGCGCCCAGCAGATTGCCCGCGCCGCGAATATCAAGATCGTGGCTCGCCAACGCGAAGCCGGCCCCCAGCGTATCCAGCCGGTGGATCACATCGAGCCGCTTCAACGCCGCCTCGGTCAGCCGATGATTGGGCTGCAAGGTGAAATACGCATAGGCGCGCACCTTTGCGCGGCCAATGCGGCCCCTCAATTGATAGAGCTGCGCCAGCCCAAACATGTCGGCTCGATGGACAATCAGCGTATTGGCGCGCGGCAGATCGAGGCCCGATTCAACGATCGCCGTCGAAACCAACACGTCAAATTCGCCGTCGTAAAAGGCCGACATGACCTTCTCGAGCGCGACCGCGCCCATTTGGCCGTGTGCCAGCCCGACCTTGACCTCAGGCACCAGCGCGCGCAGCCGCGCCGCCACATCGTCGAGATCGGCCACGCGCGGACACACGTAAAAGCTCTGCCCACCCCTAAAATGCTCGCGCATGATGCCCTCGCGCAGCACCACCGGATCGAACGGCAGGATGAACGTACGCACCGCCAGGCGATCGACCGGCGGCGTCGAGATCACGCTCATGTCTCGCACGCCGCTCAAGGCAAGTTGGAGCGTGCGCGGAATGGGCGTCGCGGTCAGCGTCAAGACATGGAGATTGGCCTTGAGCTGCTTCAAGCGCTCCTTGTGCGTGACGCCGAAATGCTGCTCCTCGTCGACCACGATAAGCGCCAGACGATCGAATTGAATTCCTTGAGCGAGCAGCGCATGGGTGCCGATCACGATATCGACGGCGCCCGCGGCCAACTCACGCTTCACGATCGCCGCGTCCTTGGCCGGCACGAGCCGCGAAAGCTGCGCGATGCGGAAGGGCAGACCCTCGAAGCGTGACTTGAAGGTCGCGAAGTGCTGGCGCGCCAATAGTGTGGTCGGCGCCAACACCGCAACCTGCCGCCCGCTCGCCGCAACCACATAGGCGGCGCGCAACGCGACCTCGGTCTTGCCAAAGCCGACATCGCCGCAAATCAAGCGGTCCATCGGCCGGCCCGAGGCGAGATCAGACAAGGTATCCTCGATCGCCTTGGCCTGATCCTCGGTCTCGCTATAGGGGAAGCGCGCGGCAAAGGCGTCATAGTCGGCGTCGGCCGGATCAAAACGATCGGACGGCCGCACCAACCGCTCGGCCGCGATCTTGATCAGCTCATTGGCCATTTCAAGAATGCGTTTTTTCAGCCGCGCCTTGCGGGCCTGCCAATGCGCGCCGCCCAATTTATCGAGCTCAACCGGTTGATCGGCCGAGCCATAGCGCGACAGGAGCTCGATATTCTCGACCGGCAAAAAGAGCCGATCGTCGTCGCGATAATAGAGCTTCAGGCAATCATGCGGCGCGCCATCGACCGCGATGGTCTCGAGCCCCATATAGCGCCCGATGCCGTGATCTGTGTGAACGACGAGATCACCCTCTTTGAGCTCGGTCGCATCGGCGAGAAAATGCTCGGCACGCACTTTTCGTTTGGGCGCCGCGCGGCTGAGCCGCTCGCCCAGAATATCTTGCTCCGCTAGCAAAGAGAGATCGCCCGCGACGAAACCATGTTCGATCGGCAGCACGGCGAGCCCAATTTCGCCGGCGGGACGCGCGTTGCATTCGGGCCAATTGTCGACCGGCGTCAGCCGATCGAGCCCATGCTCGGCAAGCAAGCGACGCAACCGTTCGCGACTGCCCGCGCTAACACAGGCCACCACCACGCGCCGCCCCTCGCCGCGCTCGGTGTCGATATAACCGCGCACGACGTCGAAGAGCGCCGTTTGACCGCCCACGCGCTCGGCGGCGAAATCGCGCGCGCGGCGGCCCCAGGCCTCGATCGCGTTGATTCCATCGGCATCCGCCACGCGAAAACTCGAGAACTGACCAACAGCGCGCCCAGCCAGCGCTTTATCCCAATCCGCTTTTTCGAGAAACATCTGCGCCGGCGGTATCGGCTTATAGTCCGCCTCCATCGACGTGGCCGGCGCGCTTGCCCGTGCGTCATAAAAATCGCTAATCGCCTCAAGCCGCCGATCGCGCGCGTCATCGACCTGGTGATCGAGCGCAACCGGCGCCCCAGGCACATAGTCGAACAGCGTGTCGAGCCGTTCGTGAAACAAGGGCAGCCAATGTTCCATACCGGCTTGATGGCGGCCCGCGCTGATCGCCTCGAACAATTGATCGTCGCCGCTGACCGCGCCGAACAACGCGCGATACCCAGCCCGAAAACGTGTGATCGCCTCGGGCGTCAACAACACCTCGCCGATCGGCGAGAGCGTGATCGCGGTCAGGGTCGCGGCGCTTCGTTGCGTCATGGCATCGAACCGTCGGATCGCTTCGACCGTATCGCCAAATAGATCGAGCCTGACTGGTTCCTCGGCGCCCGAGGGAAAAATATCGACAATGCCGCCGCGCAACGCGTATTCGCCCGCCTCCATCACCGTACCGGTCGCGACATAGCCATTGACATCAAGAAAGCCAGCCAGCCGTTCACGCGCGATCGTCGCGCCAACCGCGACGGTCAACGAGGCATTGGCCAACATTGCGCGCGGCGGCACGCGTTGGAGCACCGCGTTGATCGTGGTCAGCACGATGCGCGCGCCAGCGCTTGGCGCGGGCGCCGCCAGCTGCGCCAAGGCCGCCATGCGTTGGCTGACGATATCCGGACGTGGCGAGGCGCGGTCATAGGGCAGGCAATCCCAGGCCGGCACCACAATTTGTTCGAGCGAGGGCGCGAAAAAGCGCAAGGCCTCGGCCACCCGCGACAGCCGCGCATCATCGCAGGCGATATAAAGAATCGGCGTTGGCGCGGCAAACACCGCGACCTCGGCCAGAAGGCGCGCATCGAGCCCTTCGGGCACACCGGTGATGACAGCGCGTCCGACCCGGCCGAACGGCGGGGCGAGCAAGGGGAGGTCAGCCACGATCAACCCTGATGCCGGTCGCGCACATAGGCGATCAGCGCGCTCATGGCCGGCGTGGAGAATTCCGGCGGCACCGGCGCGCGTTCGGTGATCCAATCCAGAATATCGCGGTCATCATTGGTGGCGAGCAGCCGCTCCAGCTCGCTGACCCGCGCTTCGTCAAGCCGCTCGAGGCGCACCTCGACGAACCCGCCCAACAGGATATCGGTCTCCCGCGTGCCGGTGTGGCTCGTGCGGAAGCGAAGCCGCTGCCGGCGTGTATCGAGGTCATGCATGGTGTTCATGGTGGGATCGCCCGGCCGGCATCATAAGGATGCCGTCTCGCGCACGCCAGCGCCCGTTCGAGCCCCTGTTGGCAGCGGCTTGGACGGCTTGTAGGGTCGCGTCCATGCGCCCCGCTTTGCTCAACCCCCTTTATGCCCCGATCACGACGCTGCCAGGCGTCGGACCGAAAGTCAGCCGACTGATCGAACGCGTGGCCGGGCCCAACGTGGTTGACCTCTTATGGCATGTGCCGACCGGCATTATCGACCGCAGCCTCGCCCCCAAAATCGCGGTCGCGCCGATCGGCACCACGGTGACCCTCACCGTGCGTGTCGATGAACACCAGGCGCCGCGCAATCCCCGGTTGCCCTATAAGGTTCGCTGTTCGGACGAGACCGGCTTCATCGACTTGGTCTTTTTCCGTGTGC
>CAMDNF010000033.1:0-25777 GCA_945902735.1 Rhizobium sp. Q54
ATTGCTTGGTCATGGGCTAAGCCGAAATCCTCGAGCACGGCCCGGATCAAAGGCACGGTAATCGCCCGCCCCCCGCTAAGCGCCGCCCGGTCGAGCGCATCGACGATCCTATGGATGGCACCAAAACTGCGCTCAACTCGGGGCACCAAATAGGCTAAGGCCTCCGCCCCAACGGCCAGCTGCCGATCGGCAAACAGCTTGCCAAAGAGTGCCGGCAGGATCGTATCGTCCGGTTCACTGATTTCGGCCATTTGAATCACCCGCACGCGCGAGACCAGATCCGGCAGCACGAATGGCCAACGCGCAGCGACGATGCTGGCGGTCAACAAAATAAAACCATCGGCCTCTATCGTCGCATTGAAGAGGTGAAGCAGCGCCGCCTCATCGACACCACGATCGACGTCCTCAATCACGCGCGCTTTCACCCTCCCGCCAAAAATCTGACCGGTCGCTGCCGCTAACACCCGCGCATCGAGTAACTCAGCCTCGGCGCGCGCCACAAACGCGCGCGCCAAATGACTCTTACCGCTGCCGGCCGGGCCGATGATTGCCGCCGCGCGGCCAAATTTCCAACCCGGCCAGGAATCGACCAGGCGGGCCGCGTTCGTATTGCAGGTCGAAACGATAAAATCTTCGCGCCCAAGCGCCGGCTGGTGCGCCAGTGGCAGACTAAGTTGACGCGCGTCGAGAAAGCGTGCGGTGCGGTTCACGGCACCGTGGGACCGGCGGGTGGCTCGCGCGCCGCCTTATCCTCGCCCCCCTGCGTCCCATGATAGAGCGAACTTGCCAGATAATGCGAAACACCGAAGCGCACCAAAACGCCCAACACGGCCGCGACCGGTAGCGACACCAGCATGCCGACAAAACCGAAGAGCGAGCCGCCCGCCAACACCGCGAAAATCACCCAGACCGGATGCAAGCGCACACGATCACCGACCAGCTTCGGCGTTAGAAACATTCCTTCAGCCAGCTGGCCAATACCGAAAATTCCGGCCACGACGGCAACCATCCAGATCTCGTCAAACTGCAAGAGCGCGAGCCCAACACCGACCACGAGCCCACCGACAGAGCCGATATAAGGCACGAACGAAACCAAGCCGGCGGCGATACCAATGACCAGGCCGAACTCAAGACCGGCAATTGAAAGCGCGGCGCCGTAATAGACGGCCAAGATCAAACACACCATGCCCTGGCCACGCACAAAGCCGGCCAAGGTTTCGTCGATCAGCCGCGCCTGTTGCCGGATCGTGTCGGCATGACGCACCGGCAACCAGCCATTGACCCGCTTCAACAATACGTCCCAGTCACGCAACAGATAAAACGTCACGACCGGCGTGATGAACAGCACGCCGAGGAAGCTGACCAAGGCCATACCACCGCTCCCGATCTGACCGACCAGGCCAAGCACGAACTGAATGCCGCGGCCGGAAAACGCACCGACAGCGTCTTCGACCCGCTTGACCTCTTCAGGGTCGAGCTTGCTCATCCATCGCTGATAGGCCGGCTCCGCCCATTCTCTGATGATCTGGAAATAGCCCGGCAAATTGCCCAAAAAGTCGACCAATTGGCGCTGCAGAATGGGCAGCAAGAACGCGATGGCCAGCACCACGACAATCAAAAATGCGATCGTCAACAGCGTGGTCGATATGGTGCGCGACATGCCCCAGCGTTCCAGCCGATCGGCGACCGGGTCGAGGAAATAGGCAACCGCCATGCCGATCACAAACGGCAGCAACACGCCGCGCAGCACAATCATCAGAATGATCAGCGCGGCAAAAATACCGAGCCAAATCAGCACATAATTGCGCGCGCTCATGCTGCGTGGCGGTTCGCTCATAGCGAGCCGAGCTTGGCGCCGGGGGTCACACGCGGCGCCAAAGTAAAATCACCCTCCGGCCGCGGCGTCAAAACGAGATCGCGCCCACCCAACGCGCTTTCGAGCTGAGACTGATTGCCAAAATAGCGCAGCACGATGTTGGCCCCCGTGCGCCCAAGCGTGATGATTTCGACATCCGCGATCATCGACATACCGCCCAAGGTCGCACGCAGATCGACCCATTCGCGCAGACTATTGATTGGCACGATCGCCCGAAGCGATGCCGGCGTGCCGTATTGGATGACATTGGCGACCTTCCAACCTTCGTTGATGCGCGCCGCCACGCGTTCGGCCGCCTGCACCAACAATTTTTCGAGCGCTTGGCCCGGCGCGCCCTGAATATCCTCGGTGAATGAACCGGGCGTCTCCGCGCCGATACGATGAACGTTCAGCGAGATCATCGCGACGCCTGTGGCATCGGCCGCGGGCGTAACGCGCGCCTCGGCAACGATGGCCTCGCCCGCGCCATAGCGCGCGGCAAAGTTTTCGAGCGCGACCGCGTCGCCCGCGCTCGCCTGTGCGGCGTTCAGGCTCTCGATGTCGGCTGTATCGCCAAGCGGCACGACTATGGGCACCAAGCCGCCTGGCACATCGCGACCACTCCAAGTCAAGAGCCAGAGATTTTCGTCGCTCCACAGAAGGGGCCCGCTTTGCCCAATCATGACCGGAATGACTACGACCGGCCGACCAGTGCTTTCGGCAAAGCGAAGCTCGCGCCCGCGCAACATCGACTTGATGGCGTCCTCACGAAACGTCACCGTCAAACTGGCGCGATAGCGCGTTGGCGAGACCCGCTCATCGGCTATTTCAAACCCATCGATCAAATCAGCGATCTGGGCATCATTAAGCGCCGGCAGCCGGCCACGATCCTCGGCCACGACCACGCGCCCAATCATCAGCGCGAAGGCCGCGCGTTGGCCCTCGGCCAGCGCCACCTCGCGGGCTTGAGCCGCTGATTTGGCCTCGGCATCGACCGGCATATCGCGCACCGTATAGACCTCCGAACCGGCCTGCGCCGACCCCGCAAGGAGACCACCCGCCCCAAATAGGGCGAGCGCAAAAAACACGCTGAACAAATAGGTCCGTGGCGTCGGGTCGAAGCGCCACGCGATGAAAGGGCGGAGCATTGCAAAGCGCCTTGATTCGGGTAAGGTCGCCGCGATTGTCCCGAATGCCGGGCATTGAAGCAAGAGCGAGCGGGCCATCACCAGCCGAACTTACAGAAACGCCGGTGTCGATGTCGCGGCCGGCAACGCGCTGGTCGAGATGATAAAGCCTTTGGCGAAAGCGACCAAGCGCCCCGGCGCTGGCGCCGATTTGGGTGGCTTTGGCGGCCTGTTCGACCTCAAGGCAACCGGCTTTCGCGACCCCTTATTGGTCGCCGGGACCGATGGCGTCGGGACCAAGCTCCTGGTGGCCCAAACGGTTGGGCTTCATCACACAATTGGCATCGATTTAGTGGCCATGTCGGTCAATGACGTGGTTGTGCAGGGGGCAACGCCCCTTTTCTTCCTGGATTACTTCGCGACGGGCCGACTCGACACCGAGATCGCTGCCAAGGTCATCGCCGGCATCGCCTCTGGCTGTCTCCAGGCCGGCTGCGCGTTGATCGGCGGTGAGACGGCCGAGATGCCGGGCATGTATGCGCCCGGTCATTATGATCTCGCTGGTTTTTGCGTCGGCGCGGTCGAACGCGGCGAAGTCTTGCCGCGCCCCGATGTCCAGGACGGCGATATCGTGCTTGGCCTCGCCTCGAGCGGCCTGCACTCGAATGGCTATTCGTTGGTCCGCCATGTGGTGGAGACCACGGGGCTCTCCTTTCAAGACCCCGCCCCCTTTGACCGTGGCCAGGCACTTGGCGAGGCCCTTCTGACGCCGACCCGGATTTATGTGGCGGCCTGCCTCAAGGCACTCAGTTCAGGGCCCGGCCTGAAGGCCCTCGCCCATATCACCGGCGGCGGCTTAATCGAAAATATTCCGCGCGTGCTGCCCGATGGTTTGGGTGTTCGGCTCGATGCCGGCGCCTGGCAAATGCCGCCGGTTTTCATGTGGCTTGCGAAAGCGGGCCCCGTCGCCCCCACTGAACTTGCACGCACCTTCAATTGCGGCATTGGCATGGTGGCCGTCGTCGCGCCTGAAGCAGCGGAGCGAATTTCCGCCGCCTTCGATACGGCCGGGGAAACAGTCACCCGTATCGGCACGGTTGTTCCCGCGTCGGGCGATGCAGCGCGCGTTTCTATCCATGGCTGGGAGACCGCATGGCACGCTTGAGGGTCGGCGTCCTGATCTCGGGCAATGGCAGCAATCTGCAAGCCTTGATCGATGCCACCCTGAAGCCTGATTACGGCGCGGAAATCGGTCTCGTGATTTCAAACCAAGCCGACGCATACGGGCTGGTTCGAGCGCGCGATGCGGCGCTTCCGGTCGCCTTGATCAGTCATCGCGATTATGCGAGCCGCGACGAATTTGATAGTGCGCTCGATGCCGCACTCATCGCCGCGAAGATCGAACTGGTCTGTATGGCTGGCTTCATGCGCGTGCTCGGCGAGGCCTTTGTCGCGCGTTGGACCAATCGCTTGATCAACATTCATCCAAGCCTCCTCCCCGCCTTTAAGGGGCTCGATGTGCATCGTCGCGTGATCGAGGCGGGCGTTCGGTTCTCAGGCTGCACGGTTCACTACGTGCGGGCCGAAGTCGACAGCGGCCCGATCGTGGTGCAGGGCACCGTGCCCGTACTTTCCGACGACACGGCGGAATCGCTGGAAGACCGTGTGCACGAAATCGAGCATCAATGCTATCCGCTCGCGGTCGATTTGATCGCGAAAGGCCGCGTCCGCATTGAGGGCGAGCGGGTTCAGCTGCTTGATGTGCGCGATGCGCGCGGCCGGCTGGTCAATCCCGCGCCGGATCATCCGACCCTGACATAGCAAAATAACGCCCGGGTCGTTGTCGACCCGGGCGTTATTTCTGTGTCGCGGCCTATTCTGGCCGCCTTCGCCTCAATTACGAGGTGTGACCGAATTTCGCGACGACCTCGTCCACCCGCTGCTTGAGTGGTGCCATCGCATCGCTCGTGGTGCGCGCGCTGAGCTCGGAGAGCTTGTTCGCCTCGCTCATATAGCGATCGAAGGTCGAACGTGCGAAGCCGCTCTGAATCTCGAGCGCGTCCTTCACGTTCTTGGTGCTGAAAACGGCGCGGGCCGTCTCAACGCCATGCTCGACCGTCGTCTTGGTGAACTCGGCCCATTGCTGGGCGATCGAGCCATAGCCGGTCACGGCGATGGTGGAGGCGCGCACGAGCGCGTCGAAATTCTCGCGGCCCATGCCGGCGAACTCGGCGAACTTCGCCTGAGCATCCCACCGTGGGAAGGTATCAGCACCGTTGGAGACCGAAGCGTGATTGGACTTGCTCATGACTATTCTCTTCCTTCAAAGGTTGGGCGGTCGGTAAAAACCGAGGGCCTTAGCGGAGACCCGCCGTTTCCGCACGACGACAAACCTTGATGCATTGCACAACGTGCTGCACCGCAACATAGTGATTTTCCGGGCAGTGTCAAGGTTGATTTTGTGCACTGCAGCATAAACTTCGGCCTTTAGTAACTAATTAGTAACTTAAAAACCAGCTCCTTAGTTCATTGGCTCGGGCCGGCCAAGCCCTTGCCTATCTTTTGGTGGTGGCGCGGCCTGCGCCGGGGCGTAGAACATTTGCTTTTCGACTTCGTCGCTATCGTTTTGGCCAAATGGCCGTTTCACCTGCACGACACCGGCATGGCCCTTTTTCTTTGATTCGCGTTGGGCCTGATCAAGCGCTTCGGCCTGCTTGGCATCCCATGGCAGGCTATAGGCCCTCGGTTCATCGACGCCGGGCAGCTGGAGCCACAAATAAATGGCTTCGCCCTCTTTATAGGTTGAACCGAGGACCGTAGCGTCCTCGGCCGCGCGCTCGGCAAAGGCCATACGCACCGGCTTTGGCCGGCTCATCAAATCGGAAAATCCGAAATAGGCCGTCCCAAGCAGGAACGTCGCCGCGGCGACGGCGCCCGCGCGCACGAACAAATGCCGCGGCGCTAGCACCGCAATGGAGGCGAGCGCAAAGGCGCTCACCGCCGCACACGCATAGACCGCGATAAAGCCGCTCACCAGCGCACCTCACCATTGCGTAGCGGTTTGAACAAATGGGTCAGGCTACCTTCCACGACCTGGCCTTCCTCGTCGATTGCGAAGCGCATGGCCGTGGTCTCTTCGCCAACCCGCTCGAGCGTGACGGTTTCGGTGAAAATCCGGCTTACCACGCCTGTGGTTGCCGCCCGCGTGCTGACAACGACGGTAACCGGCACGGCTTCAACGTCCGGGCTAAGGCCAAGCGCCAAGCCATAATAATGGAGGTTGATGATGTACTCGCCGATCGGAAGGCCACGACTGAAGCTCACTTCGTAATTCAAATTGGTCGGGTCGTCATAATGGCCGCGATCATCGCGCAAGAGATTGAACGTGCGCCCACCCTTGTTGGAGTAGCCCACCGGCGTCTCATCCGGTGCGCGCACCCAAAGGTCGATATCGGCATCGATCGCATCGGGCCAACGCACCTCGATAATGGCGGAACCCGGCGGCTCAACGGCCTCGGCTTTCTTGTCTTCGGCGACCGGATTCAAATGCGGCAGCAACAAAAAGAGCGTCGCGACGAATGCGCCTAGCGCGAGCGTGATGACATCACGGAAAACCGTTCCGCTATCGTCGCCATATTCGTCAGCGGCGAGCATCACGTTCCCCGAGATCGATGATCGCGGTCGCTAGACTCACCATGCCCGACGTGAGCAGGCGGAAATTTGCCATCAGCCAAAGATTGAGGATCGATCCGACCAAGGTGGTGTAGAGCGAGATCGACATCCCTTGGATCAGGGTCGAGACCATCGGTCCGACCGCATCGGCATTACCCGCGGCATCGCCGCGTATGCCCGAGAGCGCTTGGATCAGGCCGAGCACCGTCCCGATCAGCCCGAGCAGAACAAGCGTATTGGCGATATGGCGTACCGTGCCGAGCCGATCGCTGAGCCTAAGCTTGAGAACTTCGGCCAAGATCGACCGCGAGCCGTCGCTGCGTGCGTTGATCGATTCGAGATATTGGCGAACGCGCGACGGGATCAGTGGGTTGTAGGCGCGAACCTGGTTGAGCTCGACACTGATGCGGTAGGCGCGAAAACCCGCTAGTGCGAGACCGCCCAGAAAGACGCCGGCGATCACTAAGGTGATGCCGCTGGAATCCGAAAGCACGATGGTTTCAAGCCAACCCTGCCCGTGTGCCGCACCAACCAGCGCAAAGCCCGCCACATTGAGAAGCGCGAAGCGAAGGAGCAGGCGGTAGCTCAGCCAATTTCGGGCCGACGCACGGCCCTGAAGCGCCTCTTCGAGCGCGGCAAGTTGGGCGAACGCGCCCTCGGGCTTCGTCGAAGCCGCGCTTTGCGCGCCTGAGAACGGGGCGTTGACCGAACGGCCAGGCGCCTTGCCAAATTCGAAACCAAAGAGCGACATCGGCCGACCTCATGGGACCGGCAAAAGCCGGCCAAGATCGCCGCGCAACGCTGGGCCTAGGGACGCTCAAGCGTCGTCGGCTTTATCACCAAAGACCAATCTAGGCCTTTAGCGTTAACCATCCCTTTCCAAGCCTAAAATCCTTCGGCATCCCCTCCAAAGCCTGCCAGATTTGTTGACCTCCCCGCGCCGCCCCGCCAATATCCGCGCCCACGCGCCCTTTCCGGGCGCTTTCCCCGAACCATTGGATGACGAGCCCGGCGCATGAAGCTCTGCACCTTTAGCCACAACCGCACCACCGACATCGGATTGCTCGACCCCAGCGCCGCACGATTGTGGCCAATCGGCAACAGTCTGCCCGGAATCGGCACCGACATGGTCGCTTTGATCAGCCGGTTCGACGAGCTGAAGGGCCGGCTGAAACCGTCGGGCGCTGGCTTGGCTCTGGCGGATGTCAAATTGCTGGCCCCCATCCAGATGCTCCGGCGGAATATCCTCTGCGTCGGCAAGAACTATCGCGAACACGCCAAGGAATTCGCCGCGAGCGGCGCGGACGCCACCGGCAAGGTCGGCTCCGAGATTCCGGAGGACCCGATCATCTTCACCAAGGCGTCCAACACCTTGCGCGGACCGGGTGACGACGTCCCGCTACACGCGGACCTCACCAAACAACTCGACTATGAGGCCGAGCTTGCGGTGATCATCGGCAAAGGCGGAAATCGGATCAAAAAGTCCGCCGCGATGAGCCACGTGTTCGGCTACACCATGGCGAACGACATCACCGCGCGCGACCTTCAGCTCAAACATCGTCAATGGTTTCTGGGCAAGTCGCTCGATGGCGCCTGCCCGATGGGCCCCTATATCACGACGGCCGATGAACTCGATGGCGGCGCGCTCGACATACGCTGCTGGATCAATGACGAGTTGCGCCAAGACGCCAACACGCGCGATCTCATTTTCGATATTCCAACGCTGATCGAAACCATCTCGGCCGGCATCACGCTTGAGCCCGGCGATATTATTTCGACCGGCACGCCGGCCGGTGTCGGCGTCGGTTTCAAGCCGCCCAGGTTTCTAAAGACGGGCGATGTCATGCGCGTTGAGGTTCAGGGCCTTGGCACGCTGATCAACACGATACGCTAATTCGCTCGAACAAATCGGCACGCCACATGGCACGTGATCCCAGGGAGTAATCGATGGCTGAGATCAATGGCAAGACATTGGCGCTTGAAGTCCATGGCGATGGCACGCCGCTCGTCATGGTCCATGGGCTCGGTGGCACCAGCAATGCGTTTTATCCGCAGGCCGCCCTCTTCACGCGCTGGTTCAAGCTGATCCGTCTCGACCTCGAAGGGTCGGGCCGCTCAGCCGTCAAGGGCAAACCCACGATCGAGAGTTTTGTCGACGATGTGATCGCCGCCATGGATTCAGTAGGCGCCAATGAGGCGCACTTTGTCGGCCATTCGATGGGGACCATCATTTGCCAACACATCGCCGCCAAACACGCGAAGCGCGTCAAGAGCCTGGCACTGCTTGGCCCCCTCGCCGAGCCGCCCGAGCCGGCGCGCGCGGCCATTCGCGCCCGTGCCGAAACCGCACGTAAAGACGGCATGACCGGCATCGCCGACACCTTGGTCAATGTCGGCACGTCCGCCGAGACCAAGACCCATCGGCCGGCAACCGCGGCCTTCGTGCGCGAAATCTTGATGCGCCAAAGCGCTGAGGGCTATGCCGCGACGTGCGAGGCGTTGGCTGCCGCCAAGGCGGCCGATGCGACAAAGATCACTTGCCCGACGCTTCTGATCACGGGCGATGAAGATGCAACCTCGCCGCCGCCAGCGGTGCAACGCCTCGCTCAGTCGATCAAAGGATCGAAGATGATCGTGCTGAACGGCTGCGGCCATTGGACGCCGATCGAAAAACCGGCCGAAGTCAACGCCGCGTTGGTCAATTTCTATTTCGGCTGAAGCGCCGCGACAGACACCATTTCCGGTGGCGTGGAAGGCAGTAGCGCGGTCACCGTCGTGCCCACGCCCTCCACGCTTTCGACGCTGATCGTGCCACCATGACGCTCGGCCGCACGATGCATGATCGCGAAACCAAGGCCCGTTCCCGAAATCGTGCCGACATTGGCGAAACGGTGAAACGCGTCGAACAAAAGCTCGCGGCCCTCGGCTGGAATGCCGATCCCGCGATCACTCACGCTCAAACGAAAATCGCGTTCGCCGCAAATTAGGTTCACCGCGATCAGGCCGCCCTTTGGTGAATATTTGATCGCGTTGGACAGCATGTTGGTCAGAATGTGCCGAACGAGTTGCTCATCGGCGAAAACCGCCTCGCACTGCCCCACCCAATCGAATTTGAATTCGTGGTTGGACTTGGCGACCAACTTCGCCCTCTCCAATTGATCGAGGCAAAGCGCCTGTAGATCGATCGCGGCGGGGTGAAAGCCCACCTGCCCAGCCTCGGCCCGCCCAAGAGTCAAAATATCCTCAAGAAGCGCGGTCACGGTCGCGATCTCGCGGTTGATACTGCGGAAATTCTCGAATTTCTGTTCCTCGGACATGCGTTCGCCATAGCGCCGGATCAAATCGACCGATGCCTGGATCGAGGTCAAAGGCGTGCGAAATTCGTGCGATGCCATGGCGACGAAGCGTGACTTCAATTCGCCGAGCTCACGCTCGTGAACCAGGGCCTGCTCGAGGCTCTCTCGTGCGCGCGTGCGGTCGCTCACATCGACGCCAATCCCCCAACTACCCCAACCCGGAACCGGGAAACTGCCGGAGATATTAAACCACGAGACGGTCTTTACCGTGCCATCCGCACAAGTGACCCCCGCCTCCCAATCGCGGAAATCCTCATGCGAAAAAATACTGCGCCGCACCTCGTCGCGATACGGCGCCTCGGGAAACAAAAACGAAAACCCCTTGGCTTGTCCGACGATCCGCGCCGCGGCAAAGCCCGTGACCCGCTCGCACTCCCGATTCCACGCGATAATGTGTCCCTCGTGATCGAGCGCATACATCATCACGGGCATGTTCTGGATGACACGACGCAGGCGCTCCTCGCTCTCGCGCAGCGCATGTTCACGCAATCGCTCATCGGTTACGTCAACGGCCAGACTGACGACGCTATTCCCTGCACCGTCCTCGCCCCGTTGCGGCACCAACACGACGCGAAGGATTCGTTCGCCTTCCGAAAAGCGCCGCGTTACCTCATAGACAGCCGGGTGACCGGCGAGCGCGCGTTCAAGGTGTGGCTTTACTTCCTCGAAAACCTTCGCGCCAAAGACCTCCGATATGGGCCGTCCGACAAAATCTTTGGCAGCAAGGCCCAGAGATAACCGATATTTGGCGTTGACGAAGCGGTATCGAAAGTCCGGTCCAATCAGCGAAATATAGACCGGCAGATTATCGGCGATCAGATTGAGCTGCGCGGCGGTGTCACGAAGCGCCGCCTCGGTTCGATTGGTTTCGCGGATGCGCCATTCGAGATCGCGATTGGCTCGGCTCAGCGCCTGCGTGCGCTCTTCCACCAGAGCCTCAGCATCTTCGCGCGCACGCGCCAAACCTCTCACCAGATCAAGATTCTCAAAACGCAGTACAACCGATTTTTCCATGCCGCGCCTTAAATTGCGGCCGAAAAAAAGTACCGCCGCGGCAAATACCAAAAGAGTCGCCCCCATAATCGGATAGGGCGGCTCGGCGCGGATAAAGAGGACCGCCGTGGCAGGCACCAAATTGGAGAAAAGACTCGCGTAAAACATGGCTGGATAGACGCTGAACCCGGCCATCGCGCCGGCGCCAATGCCCGCCGAGACGAACGCCACCAACATGACGTCCGGGGCCGACGCCGAACTCAAAACCACGAGGGCCGTGATCGCGCCCCACAGCACGCCGCCGAACGCCGCACCGGCCACCAGGGCTGTTCGATCCCGGTGGCTTAGCGACCCGACACCTCCGAGCTTGAATCGACCGCGATGCCAAAGCCAAAATCGGCCACACGTGCCTGCGACCATCAAGGCAATCCACGCCACCAAGGGTATCCGCGGCACGTCTGCCCAAACATTATAGGCGACCAAGCCGGCGCATATGAGGCTCGCGCTCAGAGCCGCCGGCATTCGCCGGAATAGCGCACGCTCGAGCTCGGCGCGCACGCGGCCGGAAAGAGCCGTCGGCGTCGACGCCTCGCTTTCCAGCGGCGTCGCCTGCCGCGCGCCGCCCGCCATACCCAATCCAAGATCCATGTCTGCCCCGGCGCTCCTTCGCACGGCCCAAGATTGGCAGGCCACGCGGATCGTTCTTTCAAAGAGTCTTCTTACCAAGGTTCTTGGCGGCCCCATAGCCGAGCAGCCACCTTGCATGATAGTACCATCGCGCCATGCTCGCTCCTTCCGATGCCGCCTATGAAGCGGAATATAATTTACGTGCGCGCCACGCCGACGCGGATGCCCTGATCGCGCGCTGGACGGCCGAAAGCGCCCGCGTTCGCGGCACGCTCAGCAATACCCTTGACGTTCGCTATGGCCCCGAGACGCTTGCCACGCTCGATCTGTTTCCGGCCCGCAAACCCGGCGCACCGATCCTTATCTTTATCCATGGCGGTTATTGGCGGCGCATGGATAAGCTCGATCATTCGTTCGTCGCCGAAGTGCCGGTCATGGCCGGCGCCGCCGTGGCGGTCATCAATTATGACCTGTGCCCGGCCGTGACGATCGATACCATCGTCGCGGAATGCCGCGCGGCAACCGCCTGGGTCCATGGTCATGCGGCCCAGCTCAATGGCGATCCGAACCGAATTTTCGTCTCCGGCCACTCGGCCGGCGGGCATCTGACCGCGATGACTGTCGCGACCAATTGGAAGGCCCAAGGCCTGCCCGCCGATTTGGTCAAAGGTGGCATGCCGATTAGTGGCCTCTTCGATTTGCACCCGATCCGCCGAACCTCGATCAATGTCGAGGCGAGACTCGATCAGGCCTCGGCCGATCGCCTGAGCCCGATTTATTTGAAACCGGCTTCCCTGCCCCCAATCGTCGCGGCCGTGGGCGCGAAAGAGACGTTCGCCTTCGTCGAGCAGAACCGCGCTTTTGCCGATCAATGGCGGCAATGGGGCGGACGCGTCGAGCCACTCGAAGTAGCAAACACCCACCATTTCGACGTGGTGCTCGAATTGCTCCGCCCCGATAGCCGCCTTAGCCGCGCTCAGCTCAGGTTGATGGGTCTCTAGGAAAGCCGACCCATCATGTCCGTTCCTTTGGTTGAACCGGGCACGCAACCGGCGGCGCGTGATCAAAGCTGGCGCAATGTCGTTCTGTTGGCGCTCTGCCAAGCGCTCTTCATGACCGCGACCTCGGGCATGATTTCGGCGGCGGCGTTGATTGGTTTCGGCCTCGCCGACGACAAAGCCCTCGCCACCCTGCCGACCTCGCTGCAATTCGTCGCGATCATGATCGCAACCACCCCGGCGTCGTTCCTGATGCGCCGGATCGGGCGGCGCGACGGCTTTACCATCGGCGCGCTGATCGGCCTCGCGGGCGCGCTGATCGCGGTCAAAGGTCTCTTCGACGCCAGTTTTCCGTTGGTCTGCCTCGGCCATTTTCTGGTCGGCATCTTCAATGGCTTTGCGCAATTTTATCGCTTCGCAGCGGCCGATGCCGCGCTTGAGAGCAAGAAGGCGCGCGCGATCTCACTCGTGATGGCAGGCGGTGTCGTCGCCTCGGTCGGGCCCTTGCTCGCGAGCCTGGTCAAGGATTGGTTCGCGCCGATCGATTTCGCCGGCATCTATGTCGGTGTCGCCATGCTTTACGGCGTGACCATTATTGTGCTGCGTTTCGTGACCATCAAAAAGCCGAGCGCGGCCGAGCGCGCCGAACGCGGGCGCCCGCTCGGCGTCATCATGCGCCAACCGATTTTCATCGTGTCCGTGCTGGCGGCGCTCGTCGGCTATGCCACCATGTCGGTGGTAATGACCTCGATCCCGCTTGCGATGCGAGTCTGCGGCCTATCGTTTTTTGATACGGCCCAAGTCATCCAATGGCATGTCTTTGGCATGTTCGCGCCATCGTTCTTCACCGGCCATTTGATTCGGCGTTTCGGCGTGTACAACGTCATGCTCATCGGTGCCGCGATCGAGGCGCTGTGCGTCGCGGTCAATGTGACGGACACCTCGCTGGTCAATTTCTGGGCCGGTGGGATTTTGCTTGGTGTCGGCTGGAATTTTCTGTTCGTCGGCGCGACCACGCTGGTGACCGAGGCCTATACCGCGGCCGAGAAAGCCAAGACCCAAGCCGCCAATGACTTCATCATTTTCACCTCAGTCGCGGCCGCTTCGCTGGCCTCAGGCGTCTTGCATGAGACGATCGGCTTCGTGCCAATGAATTATGCCGTGCTGCCGCTGCTCGCCATCACGGTGCTTGCGACCCTCATGATCGCACGCTGGAAACGCCGACAAGCCCGCGCGGCTTAGTCAGCGCCAGCCCGCCCGATCCGCGATCCGTATTGCTTCGGCATTGTGCGTGCCGAGTTTGGCGACCTGGAGCGTATCAGCCTTGAACGGACCCCAGGCGGCAAGAGTCGGCGCCGGCGCGATGCCATCGCGGATCGGGTATTCATAGACCACGCTGGCATAGATCGCCTGCGCCTCATCGCTCGCCAGATACTCGATGAGTTTGATCGCGTTCTCTTTGTTGCGCGCGCTCTTGGTCACGCCCGCGCCCGAGACATTGACATGAACGCCGAAGCCATCTTGATCCGGCCAAATGACTGTGATCTTGGCCGCGGCCTCACGGTCGCCTTGCTCCTTCGAATTGATCATCTGGCCGAGATAATAAGTGTTGGCGATCGCGATATCGCACTCACCCGCCGCAACGGCCTTGATCTGATCGCGGTCGCCGCCCGAAGGCGGCCGCCCAAGATTCGCGACCAGGCCTTTGACCCATTCCTCGGTCTTCGCCACGCCATAATGCTCGATCATGGCGTCGAGCATCGACTGATTGTAGACGCTGCCCGATGACCGCACGCAAATCTTGCCATTCAAATTCGAGGCGGCCAAATCGAGATAGGAGTTGAGCGCGCCCATCTCGACGCGCTCCTTGGCCACCATGATCGGCCGCGCCCGTACCGAGAGCGCATACCAAAAGCCGGTTGGTTCCCGGTATTGCGGCGGCACCAATTGCTCAAGCGTGGGCGAGCTGACAGGCTGCAAGAGATTGGCCTCGACCGCGCGACGCAAACGCCCGGCATCGACAGTCATCAATAGATCGGCGGGGCTGTTCGCGCCCTCTGCCTTCAACCGCTCAAGCAAGGCATCGTCCTTGCCGCTGACCAGATTGACCTGAATGCCGGTCTTCTGGGTAAACGCATCGAGCAGCGGTCGGATCAATTGCTCCTGGCGAAACGAATAGACATTGACCTCTGGGTCAGCCGCCAACGCCGCGCCAATACCAACCCCGCCGAGCAAAATAGCGAAAACCGCACCAAGCACGCCACGACGCACCAATCGATTGACCATTGAACCCTTGCCTATGTCGAGTGATCCACCAAACGCCAATCTATGTAATGCTAATGCAATTCATTCGCAATAACAAAATGTCGTCTGGCGTCAGCCTGGCCGAAGGGCTCTAAGGCAATCAGCGGCTTGGAGCTAAGGCTTAGGCGGCAGGCGCGGCTTTCACCACGTTCCGGAGCACGCCAATCCCCTCGATCTCGCATTCCACAATATCGCCGGGCTTCAAATAGCCAGACGCGGCTTTGACGTCGGTGCGGTTGGAAAAACGCCCGCCGAGCTCGGCGTCCGTCCCCCACGCCGTGCCGCCGGGCGTGCCGGTCGAGATCACCCACCCCGGTTGCAGAGTGAGGAAGGTCGAGAAGAAATGCACCAGTTCAGCGACGTTCCAAATCATCTTGGCGGTCGAATTGTTTTGCCTCAGTTCGCCATTGATCCGCGTGCGCAAGGGCAGCACCTGCGGGTCCGCGATTTCATCGCGCGTCACGATCATCGGGCCGAGCGGCGCGCAAGTATCGAAATTCTTGCCCGGCCCAAGCGCATAAGCCGCCGAGCCATCGGGGCGCAATTTGACCTGGCGATCACGCGCCGTCGCATCGTTCATGATCGTGAAGCCGAAAATATGATCGAGCGCTTTCTCCTTCGATATATGCCGACCCGCTTTGCCAATCACAATGGCAAGCTCGGTTTCATAATCGAGCTTCTTGGTCACCTTGGTGTCGAGCAAGATCGCATCGCCTGGCCCGATTACGCCGGTGATCGGAATCTTGATGAAAAACTCGGGCTCTTTCGCCGTAACGCCGGGCTTCTCTTCCCGGTGATCCCAATAATTTTCACCGCTGCAAAGAATGATCCCCGGCTGTACCGGCGCACGCAATTTGACGCGCGCGAGCGGCTTTCGCCCCCTGCCGCGCGCGTGGCTCGCGGCGATCGCGCGCTTCGCCAAGGCCAGCGACGCGCGTCCGCCCGCAATGAACGCGGTCATGTCGGTAAGCCGCGCCTTCTCATTGGCGCTGAGCCCTCGCCCGCCGCCCAAGGCATCCAAGAGATCGACAATGTCATCACCGTCGATCGCTGCAAGCCGCAATTCGCGGCCGCGTGAATAGCGCGCAAGCCTCATAACCGTCTCCTAGGGGGTCAGCGCAGGCCCATTTGCGCGAGTAGCGACTGGGTCAGGCGGCTGGCCGGCTCCTGCAATTGGTGAACAAGCGTGAAGTGGTTATAGCCTTTGAGCGAGACGATATTACTCGGGTAGTTCAAGCGGTGCCAGACCGCCTCCATGGCCTCGGCCTGGCGCGCATATTCGTCTGATTCGATATCGCCGGAAACAAACATCAGCGGCGCGCGCATAGAGTAGCGTTGATGGATCGGGCTATTGCGCTTGGCTTCCTCGACATCGAGATGAACCTTGTCATTCAAATAGCAAAGCCGGATCGGCTCGAGGTCATAAATGCCCGACATCGAGCAGGCGCTCTTCACCAGATCAACCGGCAGGTCGCTGCCAAAGGCGGGCCAATCGGTCGCCAACATCATGGTGGCCAAGTGGCCGCCAGCCGACTGACCGCTGACATGAAGCTTGCTCGGGTCGGCGCCGAACGAGCGCGCATTCCGATAAACCCACGCAAGCGCCGCGCGGTTTTGGCGCACGATCTCATCCAACCGCGCCTCGGGCGCGAGCGCATAATTGATCAACACGGTCGCGACGCCGTTTGGCCGAAAGCCCTCGGCGACGAAACTGTTGTGGCTCTTATCCAGCGAATACCAATAGCCGCCATGGATGAAAACCTGGATCGGCGCGTCCGACCGCTCGGCCGGAAAAATATCAAGCGTCTCCATCCGCGACGGGCCATAGGCGACATCGATTTGACACGGCAGGGCGGCGCGCGTGGTGGCGCTCCACTTCGTCCAATTCTCGAAATAGTTCAGGAATTGCGGATAGCGACGCCGGTTGTTGTATTGGGCGTCGAGCGCTTCCTTGGTGTAGTCGCGGTAAATTTTTGCGTCGCTCATGGCGCCCATCCTGACGTGCCCTACCCTAAGGGCGCAAGCGCCGAGCGACCGACATAGCGCCCGCCGAGTTCGGCCTCGATGCGCAAGAGCTGGTTGTATTTGGCGAGCCGCTCGGAGGCGCGCACCGAACCGATCTTGATCTGCCCGCCGGCAATGCCAACCGCGAAATCGGCGAGGAAACTATCCTCCGTTTCGCCCGATCGGGCGGAGATCACAGTCGCAAACCCGCCCGCGCGTGCCACCTTGACCGCCTCAATCGTGCCGCTCAGCGTGCCATTCTGATTGAGCTTGATGAGCGCAGCATTGGCCGCCCGCTCGCGCACCGCGCGCGATATGCGCGCGGGCTGCGTGCACAAAAGGTCATCGCCAACCAATTGCAGGTCCGGCAATCGCGCTGTCAGCGCCGTCCAATCGCCCCACGCTTCTTCGGCGAGCGCATCCTCGATCGAGACGATCGGATAGCGCTCGACCCAGCCGGCGACCAGGTCGATCAGCGCATCGGCACGGCGAAACACACCCTCGCGATCGAAGCCATAGGTGCCATCCGGCTGCAAAAGTCCGCTCGCGGCCATATCGAGCGCCAAGGCAATTTCTTCGCCCGGCGTGTAGCCCGCCGCATCAATACAGTCGATCGCGAAGTCGAGCGCGGCCTCGGCCTTTTTGAAACCTGGGCTAAGCCCCCCTTCATCGGCAAGCAGCGTCGGCAGGCCACGCGCGCGACTGAGCTCATTGGCCGTCGCGCGAACGGCAAGGGTCATCGCAAGCGCCTCGCTATAGCTCGCGGCGCCGACCGGCACGATCAGAAAATCTTGTAAATCCATGCCGCCGCCCGCATGCAGCCCGCCCGAAAGCAGATTCACCATCGGCAGTGGCATCACCGGTACCTCAACACCGGCGAGCGTACCGATATGGCGGTAGAGCGCGACACCCTTGGCGATTGCCGCCGCGCGACACGCGGCGAGCGAGACGCCGAGCACCGCATTCGCGCCGAGCCGGTGGAGATTAGGGCTGCCGTCGAGCGCGCATAGGCGCTGATCAAGACCTGGCTGATCGTCGGCCGCGTGGCCATTGATGGCGCGCGCGATCTCGCCATTCACGTGCGCGACCGCCCGCGTCACGCCGAGCCCGTCGAACGCGGCCTTGTCGCCATCGCGCAGCTCATGTGCCTCATTGCGCCCGGTTGACGCGCCCGAGGGCACGCTCGCGCGCCCGACCGCGCCTCCCTCGAGGTGAACGTCGACTTCCACGGTTGGCCGGCCGCGCGAGTCGAAAATCTGGCGTCCTTCAATGGCCGCGATTGCCAATCGGCTCATCGCACGCTCCCATCGTTGACGAGATCAAGGGCCTCACGCGGATTGGCCGGCGGATCGAGAATCAACCGACGCGCGATGACACGGATCACTTTTGAGTGCTGCGGCGCGGCAACATAGTCGAGCGGTGAATCGCCGTCGACCCGAGCCAGCATCAGGCAGCCTGTTTGGCGCGACAACGCGTGGTCGAGCACATCAAGCCCCTCCGCGACATAGGCGTCGAGAAATGCCTGTGTCGCCCGTGTACGCGCTTCCACGAAATCAGGAAAACAGATCGTCCCGAGCAAAAGGTGGGACAGGCAAAAGGCCACATCGAAGCGCGGATCGCCCCAATGCGCGACCTCGGCATCGAGCAAAACGACTTCCTCGCCATCGACCAACATATTCTTTGGGCTGTAGTCGCCATGTACCAAACAGAGCCGGCAGGCCAACATCTGCGCCACGATCTCGTCCACCGCCGGCCTGAGGTCGGCATGGCGCTCCGCGATGCGGCGGAAGAATGGCTCGATGCGAAGCTCGATCAGGAAGGTGCGATCGTCGAACCGGCGCGCCAGGTCCTCGCGCTCCGCCGTGCGTCGGTGCAAGCGGCCGAGCAACGTACCAACGCGCCGTGCCGTGGCGGTGTTCGTCTCGCCGGCAACCAATAGGTTCTTCCAATTGCGGAAGCGCGATGGCACCAGCGCCATGGCAAAGCGGTGCTGCGCCGGATCGCTCCACAGCACGCGCGGCACGCAGTCCTCGCCCAGCACCTCGGCCATGCTTTGCAGCGCGGCGACTTCGATCATGGCGCGGCGCGGATCGGAGCGCCAATCGGCCCGCACTTTTAGCTGCGACCGCGCGCGTTTGATCACTGTGGGACCATCCGGTCCGTCCACGAGCGCGAGGTCGCTCGAGACGCCGCCGCCAAAGCCGCCCTCACCGTTTCCCGCCTCGACTGTCGCCTGAGTCATGCTCACCGTGGTCGCGCCTACTTTGGCCCCGAAGCTAGACCCGGCATCGCGCCCACGCCAGCGGCCGTTTTGTCGCATGCGTGGACTTCGCGCTGTCCCATCGGGCATGATCGGGCCAAGAGCGGGTGGCCCGTCCAACCCGTCAAACCAGGCTTAGGGGAGCGCTCCGTGCAAGGCACGATGATGGACTTTCCACTCACGCTGCGCCATCTCTTTGAGCGCAATCGCCTGTTGTTCGGCCGGAGCGAGGTGGTTTCGCGTCTGCCCGACAAATCGATCCACCGCTATCCCACCGCCGACTTTACGCGCCGGGCCATGCGCCTCGCCGCCGCTTTGCAAAGGGCCGGCCTCAAAAAGGGCGACCGGGTCGGCACCATGATGTGGAATAGCTACGCCCATCTCGAAGCCTATTTCGGCGTGCCGCTCGCGGGTGGCGTCTTTCACACACTCAATTTCCGCCTCCACCCGAGCGACCTCGAATACGTCATCAACCACGCCGAAGACCGCTTCATCATCGTCGATGACATGTTGTTGCCACTGCTTGAACCGGTCCGCGCCAAAATAAGGACCGAGCGCATCATCGTCGCCGCGCTCTCAGGCCAACCAGTGCCGGCGGGCTTTGAGAGCTATGAGGATTTCATCGCCGACGCCCCGGCCGAGCCCCTACCCGTCGCGCTCGAGGAAAATGACGCCGCCGGCATGTGCTACACCTCGGGCACCACGGGGCGGCCCAAAGGCGTGGTATATTCGCACCGCGCGATCGTGCTTCACACGCTGGCCGCGAGCCTCGCCGACGCACTCGCGGTTTCGAACAGCGACACCATGTTGATCGTCGTGCCGATGTTTCACGTCAATAGCTGGGGCATTCCGTTTTGTGGCGTGATGACCGGCGCGCGACTTGTGTTACCCGGCGCGCACCTCGATCCGATCAGCCTGCTCGATTTATTGGAGCGCGAGAAGGTGACCTTTGCCGCCGGCGTGCCAACGATCTGGCTTGGCCTCCTTCACGCGCTTGAGAAGGAACCGGGGCGTTGGAAACTTCAACCGGGCCTGCGCACCTTTGTTGGCGGCTCGGCCGCGCCCGAGGGTCTCATTCGCGGCCTCGACAAACATGGCGTCAAGGTCGTCCACACCTGGGGCATGACCGAGATGAGCCCCTTGGGTTCGATCGCACGAGTCAAGACCGAGCTCGCCAATCAACCGGAAGACGCGCTCTATGCGCTCCGCGCCAAACAAGGCATGCCCAGCGTGCTGGTCGAAATGCGCGTGGTGAATGAAAAGGGCATCGCGCCGTGGGATGGCGCGACCATGGGTGAACTCCACGTGCGCGGACCGTTCATCGCCTCGCACTATTACAACGACACGAGCCAAAGCGACAAATGGACCAAGGATGGCTGGTTCATCACCGGCGATGTCGCGACGATCGACGCCGATGGCTATATGAAATTGACCGACCGCACCAAGGACCTGATCAAATCCGGCGGCGAGTGGATATCATCCGTCGATCTCGAAAACGCGCTGATGGGCCACCCCGCAATCAAAGAGGCGGCGGTGATTGCCGTGCCACATCCGAAATGGGATGAACGGCCTTTAGCGGTCGTCGTGCTGAAGGACGGCGCCAAGGCCGAGCCTGACACATTGAAAGATTTTCTCGCCGCCAAATTCGCCAAATGGTGGCTGCCCGATGGCTATGCCTTCGTGCCCGAGATTCCCAAAAATCCGGCCGGCAAATTCATGAAATCAAAACTCCGCGACCAATTCGAGAACTGGACGTGGGGCGGACCGGAATAAGGGAACGCAATTGGACACCCCATAAGAGCGTCATGGCCGGGCTCGACCCAAGGCTGTCCGGTTAAGGTAAAAGCGATGAGCGTAAAACATGCAGTGACCGGGCCTTTCGTGGCAAAAGGCAGAGTGGGCGACTCGAAGTTGATCGCGTCGACCCGGCCCTCCCCAATTCGTCATGGCCGGGCCTCGACCCAGCCATCCAGGGGCTGCGACAGCGCTGTTTCGTTAGGAAGACTGGATGCGCGGGTCAAGCCCGCGCATGACGAAAAAGGGGATGTTACATCCAGACGAGCTAAACCGGACAGACGTGGGCTTGACCCGGCCATCCAGTCTTAGAGCTGGGGCCTACATGCCCGGCTCAAGGCCGGGCATGACGAACCTTAGGATAGGACCGCCAGGCTGACTCATTCGCGGGCGATCCGCGCTTTAACGCCCGGCCGGTTTGTTGCACGGGTTCTGCGGCTTCTCACCCTTCAACACCCGCACGACCTCCTCGGCACCCCGGCGTCGAAGTTCAGCCAAGGATTCGTCCGACGAAAACGCGATATGCGGTGTCGCGATCACATCAGGGCGCGCGATCAGCGCGGCCGGCGGATTGGGCTCGCCCTCAACCACGTCGAGCGCCGCACCGGCAATGCGGCCGGCATCGAGCGCGCGGATTAGCGCGTCATTGTCCACCACCGGACCCCGGCTGACATTGACCAGGAACGAACCTTTTCGCATGCGTTTCAAAAATTCATCATCGACGAAATGGCGGGTCTCGTCGTTGAGCGGCAAATGCACGACGATCACGTCGCAATCATGCAGCAGCCGATCGAGGCTGACCAATTCGGCATGCGGCACGCCACCCTTGACCGCGACGTCATAGGCCAGCACGTCGAGCCCGATCCCGCTAAGTTTGCGCGCGGTCGCGCGGCCAATGCGACCAAAGCCGAGAATGCCGGCGGTCAGCGTCGCGGTGCGCCGGAGCCGAGCGCCGGAGGGGTCCCATCGCCCGCGCTTGACCTCGCGGTCGAAACTCACCAGGCCCCTTGTCCACCCGAGGATCATGGCGAGCGCATGGTCCGACACTTCCTCGACGCAATAATCCGGCACGTTGGTGACCCAAGCGCCGCGCGCGGTCGCCGCCGGCACGTCGATATTGTCGAGCCCGACGCCATAGCGCGCCACGATCTTGAGGCTCTTCGGCAGAGCGATCGCTCTGTCCGAAATCTTGGCCCAACAGGTCAGGATCGCGCTCGGGTCATTGGTGCCGATGAGCGTCTCGATCTCCGCCGGCGGCAGCGCGGCCGACGGCCCAATCACGAGCCGATGCCCCGCCGCTTCGATGACCGACCGCTCGATTTCATTGTCGGCCCAGGCAAAATCCGTCTGCACCACCGTCGCCATGCTCGCTCTCCCCCGCTCGGTCCCGCATAAAGATGATGCACCCTAAAGCGCGCTTGTCTATCGTCGCGCGCGCCGCGCCGGCCCACGCCCGCGCGAAAACCGCTTGGGGATAGGCCATGGCCGTTAAGGATGCCGGGAAGCTGTTCGTTTGTCGTACTTGTGTGCGCGATCGGCTCGTACCCGAGGGCGGGCAGACAGAGGGTGCAAAATTATACGATGCGCTCGAAGCCGCCTCAGCCAAGGGCGGCTCGGCCGTTCCACTTCGCGGCACGGCCTGCCTGAATGGCTGCCTGCACCCGTGCACCGCCTCGGTCCGCGGCCATGGCAAGGCGCTTCTGCGCTTCAGTCACCTAACGCCCGATGACGCCCCGGCGCTGATCCGCATGGCGCAGACTTATCTTAAGCATAAGACCGGTGATCTTGGCGAAAAGGAGCTGCCCGAGGCGCTGCGAACCAAGCTTTCGGCGCGGGCCCCGGCCTATAACGCGGGGCGCTGAGCCGGCCCACACCGGGGCCGGATTTAGATGCAAAATGGCTGGTTCTGGTCTATATCTGAGTCCATTCGCCACGCCAGCAAAGTCAGCAATTAAAAAGAACTTGGCGCGGTGCCCCGAATGGCATGGAGGAAGCCGCCAATGGGTCGCAAACTTTTCAAGAACGTCATGATCTTCGACGGCACCGGCAAAAAATCATTCGCCGGCGAAGTGCTCGTCCAAGGCAATTTGATCAACAAGGTCGCCAAGGGCAAAGGCCAAATCCAGGCTGAGGATGCCGATGTGGTCGATGCCGCCGGCGCGACTCTCATGCCCGGCCTGGTCGAGCCGCATGCCCACGTCACCTACACCAATTGCACGACACTTCCGGGCATTGGCGAGCTGCCGCCGGAAGAGCACATGGTGCTCGCGCTTGAGCACGCCAAGATCATGCTCGATCAGGGTTTCACCAGCCTGTTCTCTGCCGCCGGCACAACCAAGATGCGCATCGAGCCCGTGCTGCGCGACACGATCAACGCCGGCAAGTTTCCGGGGCCCCGCATGCGGGCGGCTTCGCCCGAGATCAATTCGACTGGCGGCCTCGGCGATGAGCGCCTGTTGCACATGCATCGCGAATCGGTGGGCCTTCTGGCCGACGGACCGACCGAGGTGATGCGCGCCGCGCGACTTTGCGCGCGCGAGGGCTGCGACACGATCAAGATCAATATCTCGGGCGATCAGTTCCAGCGCAATTGCGGCAATGAGGCGCTCGCCTATAGCGACGAAGAAGTCGCGGCGTTCGTTTGGGTCGGCAAGGAGCGCGGCCTCAATATGGCGACCCACGCGCGCGGCGACCGCGCCGTTCGCATGGCGCTGAAGCACGGCATCCCGATCATCTACCATGCCGATTTCGCGACCGAAGAAACCATCGACATGCTGGAAGCCAAGAAGAAGGACATCTTCATGGCGCCGGCCGCCGGCATCATTTACACGACGGCCTATGAGGCGAAAGATTGGGGCTTCGACGACGCCATGGTCGAGAAGTGGGGCCTCAAGCGCACGCTCGAGAACACGATCAAGACCTACACCGAAATCCGCAAGCGCGGCATTCGCGCCATGCCGGGCGGCGATTACGGCTTCGCCTGGGCGCCGGTCGGCGTGAATGCGCGTGACGTCGAGCACTTCGTCAATTTGTTCGGCTACACCCCGCTCGAAGCGCTGAAGGCCGCGACGCAATGGGGCGGCGAGCTGATGAAGATGAATGTCGGCATCGTCAAGCCCGGCTATTTGGCCGACCTGCTCCTAGTCGATGGCGACGTGACCGAAGACGTCACGCTGCTGCAAGACAAGGAAAACTTCATCATGATCATGAAGGACGGCGAATATTACAAAGCGCCGTCCGCCAAACGTCTCGGCCAACGCCGTCAAGGCGGCAAGGTCGCGGCCGCGGCGGAGTAAGGAAAGCCAGCTTCATACCGAGGAACCCTTCCTCCCCGTATAAGGGGAGGAAGGGCCTGGGATGGTGGGGTTCAATCAAGGCGGCCGCGAGGCCGCCTTTTTTGTGCGCTATTTCCTAAACGCATCGCGCCGGAGTGGCGCCCGTATTTCGGTGCCCTTGAACTCGACGATGGTCACCAACTCGACCGAGTGATTGGTGGCGAGGCCCTGGCAGCCGATCGAGGCGCGCGCACACAGGCCGTTCTCACCATAGAGCTGCTCCAACAATTCGGTCGCGGCATTGGTGATCGGCGGCTGGTCGGTGAAACCCGGCGCTGAATTGATATAGGCGATCATCTGCACGAAGCGGTTGATGCGGTCGAGATCGCCGAGCGCGTATTTGGCGTGCGCCAGCACCACGAGGCAGCATTGCGTCATGGCCTCGCGCGCCTGATCGACGGTCAAGTCCTTGCCCACCACGCCCGGCATGAATTGCTTGCCATCCTTGGACGGCGTCGCGCCCGCAAGATAAAGGATATTGCCGACCGCGCTGTGGGAATGGAATTTCGCCTTCGACGGCGCGTTTTTGTATTCGTGCTCGAGGTCCGGCAGCACGAGGCCAAGCGCGGTGATCTTCTTCTCGACTTGCATTGCGTAAACCCTCCCCTGTTGTTGGGCGCAGCGTAAGGGCAGCGGCACGTTCTGAAAAGGCACCTTAGGCACCTAATGAAAATCGCGCGATTTCGGCATATAACGCCCACCCGCCTCGCGTGGATCGGCCTGGCTCGTGCGGCGCGCTTCATCGGCGCGCGCGAGCGGGGCTTCGGCCTTGGCACCCAGCGCGCCCAAGCCATCGAGCTCGGCCGACAAATCATCGAGCCGCTCGGCCACCACATGGATCACCAGCCCCTCGCGCTGCACCCGCCCCCGACAGGCCAAGAGCCGCGAGGTCAGCACGATGCGGCGGTAGCACTCAAACACCTTCGCCCAGATCACCAGATTGGCGATGCCGGTTTCATCCTCGAGCGTGGCGAAGATCACGCCCTTGGCCGTGCCCGGTCGCTGCCGCACCAGCACAAGCCCAGCGACCGTGACGCGTCGCTCGGCCGGCAATTCACCGAGCGCCGCGCAAGACACAACGCCGCGCCGCGCGAGCGTCGATCGCAGCAAGGCAAGCGGGTGCGCGCGCAAACTCAGACGAAGACTCGCATAATCGTCGATGATCTCTTCGCCGAGCGTCGCGGCTGGTAGCACGATTGCAGGCTCGGCCGAGGCCGGGTGATCGCCTCTCGTCTCATGGGAAAACAACGGCAGAGCCGCCGCATCGGGCAACGCGCGAACCGACCAAAAGGCGTGGCGCCGATCGAGCGTAAGCGAGCGATAGGCATCGGCGCGCGCCAGGGCTTCCAATGTCGCGCGCGTCACGCCCGCGCTACGCTGCAAGTCATCGATGCTCCGATAGCCTGCGCCGCGCGCCGCCACCACGCGCATCGCCTCGGCCTCGGCGAGGCC
>CAMDNF010000034.1:0-25049 GCA_945902735.1 Rhizobium sp. Q54
CTGCTCAGCCTCGCGCTTGATTTTGAGCGCGATCATGCGCCGTCTTTGCAGGGCTTTCTGCATTGGTTGCGCACGAGCCAGAGCGATATCAAGCGCGACCTCGAGCACGGCCGCGATGAAGTGCGCGTGATGACGGCGCATGGCGCCAAGGGTCTGCAAGCGCCGGTCGTGATTCTGCCCGACACAACAGGCCTGCCAACTATCAAACCCAAGGTGCTGTGGACCGAGGCCAGCGCCAACGAACCAGCCTTGCCATTGGTCCCCGTGCGCGCCGCCCATCTCGATGCCATGGGCCAGGCGAGCTATCAGGCGAAGCAGGCGATGATGGCGGCGGAATATCGCCGTTTGCTTTATGTCGCGCTGACTCGCGCCGAGGATCGACTTTATGTCGGCGGTTGGGGCGGCGCGCGGGAGGCGCCCGCGGATTGTTGGTATCGTTTGATCGAGGCCGGCTTCGCGCGGCTCGATGATGCGCAATCGGTCGCGCTGCCTGGGCTTGGCGATGGCAAACGCCTTGCCAACGCGCAGACCAAGGCACCCCCCCGCACCAAAACCGATGAGGCGGCGCCTGCGCCCGCGCCGCCACTGCCGGATTGGGCGAGGCAACCGCCCTCGCCCGACCGCCGCCCGCCCAAAACCGTCACACCCTCGCGCCGCTTTGGCGCCGAGCTCATGCCGAGCTCGCCTTTATCACAGGCCGGTGATTCAGCGCGTCGACGTGGCCGCCTGATTCATCGTCTGCTCGAACTTTTGCCCGAGACCACGCCCGCGCAACGCCCCGCCGCCCTCGCCCGCTATTTGGGGCGCCCATCGCTCGGGCTTAGCCCGCTTGAGATCGAGGAAATCTCAGGCGCCATTGGCCGCGTGCTGAACGAGCCAAACCTGTTCCCTCTCTTCGGCCCCGATAGCCTGGCTGAGGTGCCTTTAGCGGCCGAAATCGACGGCGCGCTGCTTGCCGGCCAAGTCGATCGGCTGGTCGTGACGCCCGAACAAATCTTTGTGCTCGATTATAAGACCGGCACGGTGGTGCCCGAGACGGCAGCCCAGGTCGCGCCCGCCTATCTGGCCCAAATGGCGGCCTATCGCGCCGTGCTGCGGCTTGCTTTTCCGGGTCGAACGGTCGCTTGCGGCCTGCTGTTCACGGATCGACCGGTGCTGCACTGGCTGGAAGATTCATTACTCGACGCCTTCGCACCTTGACCCGAGGGGCCCGCCACCCCAACATCCTCCTAGCCTCTAACGGAGTCTCTCGAATGGATGTTTTGCACGTCAAAGATAGCGAATTTGATCAGAAGGTTCTGAAGGCGACCGGCCCGGTGTTGGTCGATTTTTGGGCGGAATGGTGCGGACCATGCAAGTCCATTGCGCCAGCGCTCGAAGAGCTCGCCAAGGACATGGGCGATGCGGTTACGGTCGCAAAGGTTAATGTCGACGAAAATCACGTGACCCCGGCCAAATATGGCGTGCGCGGCATCCCAACGCTGATCTTGTTCAAAAACGGTCAGGTCGCCTCGATGAAGGTCGGCGCCATGCCGAAACAGAAGCTCTATGAGTGGGTCAAGGGCGCGGTCTGACGCGGCACGCCTGATCCCATCTCGATAAACACAAGGCCCCGCGCCTCAACGGCTGCGGGGCCTTTCGTTTGACCGAGATGCGGTTTACTCCGCCGCTTGGCGCGCACCTCGAGGCCATGACGAATTCCCAAACATGGGCTCAGAGCATCGGCACATCGACCGGTAGACCCAAAAGAAACCGCGCATAGGGCGTGCCGTTCACGTCGAGATTCTGCGTGATGTGCGACGTGCCGGCATGCGCATCGCGGAAATGGCGCGCGAACACATTGTTCTCATAAAGCCCGCCGGCGCCGCCCACGCGATGCAGGCTATCGACCGCGCGCAAACACAGCTCACCGGCAAAGGCACCATCGGCGCGATATTTGAGCTTCTGTTCGAGGCTCGGCACGCCGCCCGTTTTGGCGATCTCCTGCGCCTCGCGCACATTGCCATAGACCAAGGCCTTGGCCGCGTTGATCGCCGATGCCGCCTCGCCGGCCCTGGCCTGCACAGTCGAAAACTCCGCCATCTTACCGCCGCTGATGCGCGCCGTGCGCTTGCGGGTTTCCTCGCTGAAATCGCGCAACGCCCCTTGCGCGACGCCGAGCACCGAGGCACCAACCCATGACGAAAACAACGCGAACATCGGCATGCGGTAGAGCCAACCGGTATTGACCCGCGCGCCCGGCGAATCACCACCCTTGGTTTGCTCGACCATCAAGGAGCGATGCTCAGGCACGAATTTGTCGTTCATCTCGACATCGTTCGAGCCCGTGCCCTTAAGCCCCGAAGCAAACCACGTGTCGTGAATCACATAATCCGCCTTCGGCACCACGAACATGCGGAAGCGCCCAGGCCCCTCCGCGCCATCGACCAGCGCGGCGAGCACCAACCATTCGGCGTGGTCGCAGCCCGAGACCAAGGGCCAGCGACCCGACAGGCGATAGCCGCCCTTGGCCGGCGTGGCCTTCGCCGCATTGAAGATCAGCGACCCGGCGAGCAGCGTATTGGCGCTTTTGGTCCACAAATCCTTTTGTGCCTCCTCCGGCCAATAGCACGGCATGAAATTGCAGCTGATCAGATTGGTCAGCACCCACGAGGTTGACGCGCACACGCTCGCAACCGTCGAGATCACGTCATAGAGCGCGACATAATCGAGCTCGCTGCCGCCCCACCGTTTCGGCAACATGAGATTGACGATGCCGGCCTCGACCAGATCATTGACCGTCTCGCGCGGCACTTTGCGCAGGCGCTCGCATTCGGTGGCGCGCGCACGGAGCACCGGCATTAGCGCAATTGTGCGCGCCATCATTTCGGCATGCGTGCCGGTCGGTGCAGCAATCCGTGCGGTCATTTATTGCGCCCCCTACCACCCTCACGTTAGCGCATAAGTGGCGGGGCCTAGAAGGCCGAATCAACCATGCTCGGCCAGAACCGTGCCGATCAAATAAAGCGAGCCGCAAATCAGCACACGCCCCGTCCCCTCCCGGCCCAGCCGCTCAAGCGCCGCTTTGATATTTGGCGCGCTCTCGGCCGCGATGCCGAGGGAGCGGGCCGCAGCCTCAACCGCCTCAGCCGACAGGCTATTGGCCTCGCCCGGGATCGCCACCGCGACCAGGCGCCTGACATGAGGCGCGAGCGGCGCGAGGAACCCATCGACCGTCTTGGTGTTGAGCATGCCCACCACGAGGTCGAGCGGTCGATCGGCGAATAGGGACCCCGCCACGCGCGCGAGCGCCTCACCGGCGGACGCATTGTGCCCGCCATCGATCCAAAGCTCGGTATCTTTCGCCAACCCCTCGATGAGCGGCCCGCGCGTCAATCGCTGCAACCGACCGGCCCACCGCGTATTGACGAGGCCATCCGCAATGGCTTTGTCCGCCACCGCGAAACCGGTGAGCGCCTTGGCGCAAGCGATCGCCGTGCCGGCATTGTCGATCTGGTGCGGCCCCAACAACGCGGGCAGCGGAAACTCCCTATGCGCGCCCAGTGCATCGAACATCAGGAGATCGTTCTCGCGTCGTGCGGTCCACTCAATGCCATGGCGTAGCAAAACAGCGCCAACCGCATGGGCGCGCGTTTCGATCACCTGTGAAGCGGAGGAGTCTTGGGGTCCGATCACGGCGCTGATTCCGGGTTTTAAAATGCCGGCCTTCTCACCGGCGATGGCCTCGATGGTGTGGCCCAAATAGTGCATGTGATCCATCGAAACCGGCGTAATGGCGGTGAGCGCCGGCCTTGCGATCACATTGGTGGCATCGAGCCGGCCGCCAAGCCCCACTTCGAGGATCAGCGCATCGGCGGGTCGGCGCGAAAAGGCGAGGAAGGCCGCCGCCGTGGTGATTTCGAAAAACGTGATCGGTGCGCCGCCATTCGCCCGCTCGCATTCTTCGAGCACGGCAACCAATGCCTCCTCCGCGATCGGAATTCCATCGAAGCGAATGCGCTCCGCGAAGCGCACAAGATGCGGCGAGATGTAGGACTGCACGCGCAAACCATGCGCTCGCAATATGGCGTCGAGATAGGCGACCAGACTGCCCTTGCCATTGGTGCCGGCGATGTGAATAACCGGCGCGACGCGCCGTTCGGGATTGCCCAGGGCCGCGAGCAATCGCTCAACCCGACCCAAAGAGAGATCAATCGCCTTCGGATGCAGCGCCTTCAGGCGCTCGAGAATCGGGTCGCTCGCGGCCACTTAGACTAGGCGCGGGGCTGCGCCGGAATATCGAGCCCGCTACGCGGATAGGGCAGCACCTCGGCGCTGCGCGGCGCCGCCATCAGCAGGCCGATAATCCGCACCAGCGTCTCGCGCAATTTATGGCGATGCACAACCATATCGAGCATGCCGTGGTCGAGCAGATATTCGGCCTTCTGGAATCCCGCCGGCAATTGTTGGCGAATGGTTTCCTCGATCACGCGCGCGCCGGCGAAGCCGATCATGGCGCCGGGCTCGGCGATCGCGATATCGCCGATCATGGCGAAGGACGCGGTGACGCCGCCTGTCGTCGGGTCGGTCAGTACCACGATATAGGGCAGGCCCGCCTCACGCAGTTCTTCAATCGCGACCGTCGTGCGCGCCATCTGCATGAGCGACAACACGCCCTCTTGCATGCGGGCACCCCCCGAGGCCGGAATAACGATCAACGGCGCCGCCTGCAGAATCGCGAGCCGCGCGCCCGCGACCAGGGCTTCGCCAACCGCCATGCCCATCGAGCCACCGAGGAAACCGAACTCGAACGCGGCGATCACCGCTTGATGGCCGCCCATTTTGCCATGCGCGACGATGATCGCGTCGTCAAGCAGGCTCGTACCTTGCGCCTCGCGCACGCGATCCTGATAGCGCTTGCGATCGCGGAAGCGCAGCGGATCGGCCGGCACCGCCGGCAATTCGATGGTCTGATAATCGCCATCGTCGAACAACATGGCGAGCCTTGTGCGCGCATCGATGCGCATATGGTGGCCGCAATGCTGGCAGACGCGCATTTGCGCCTCGAGCTCGCGATGAAAAATCATCTGCTCGCAGGCCGGGCACTTTTCCCACAGTTTCTCGGGAATATCGTCCTTACGGAAAAGCGCTCGAACCTTGGGTCGCGCGAAACGATCGAGCCAACTCATCCGACCACCTCCTTGCGCGCCGCCCGTACCCCTGCGGCCAAATCCCGAACCAAACCAAGCACCGCCTCGACCGTAGCGCCGCGTCGCCGGCCCTCGCCATCGAGGCTCGAGGCCAAAGCCGACACCAAGGCCGAGCCGACCACCGCCGCATCGGCGACTCGCGCGACCTTCGCCGCATCGTCCGGTGTCTTAATGCCAAAACCGACCGCGAGCGGCAAGCTTGTATGGCGCCTGAGCCGCTTGATGGCATCCGCCGTCGAGGTTGTCTGCGCCCCCGCCGCGCCCGTGATGCCGGTGATCGACACGTAATAAACAAAGCCCGTGGTATGCGCGAGCACGGCGGGCAGACGCCGATCATCGGTTGTCGGTGTCGCCAGCCGAATGAAACACAAGCCCGCGTCGATGGCGGGGATGCAAAGCTCCTCGTCTTCCTCGGGCGGCAGATCGACCACGATCACGCCATCAAGCCCGGCCGTAAGCGCGTCTTTGATAAAACGCGTCGGGCCATAAATATAGATCGGGTTGTAATAGCCCATGAGGATAAGCGGCGTCTCTTGGTCGGTGGCGCGAAAGCGCCGCACCAGATCGAGCGTCTTCGTCAGCGTAATACCCGCCTTGAGCGCGCGTTGACCGGCGACCTGGATCACCGGTCCATCCGCCATCGGGTCGGTGAAGGCCGCGCCGATTTCGATCAGATCGGCACCCGCCGCCGGCAGGCCTTTCAAGATCTCGAACGAGGTCTCGATATCGGGGTCGCCCATCATGGTGAAGGTGATGAGCCCCGCGCGCCCCTCACGCTTCAATTTGGCGAAGCGATACTCGATCCGCCCGGCACTCATAGGCCAACCCCGAGCGCATCCGCGACCGTGAAAATATCCTTATCGCCCCGACCGCACATGTTCATGACCATGAGATGATCTTTGGGTAGTGTCGGCGCGAACTTGATGACATGACCCAGCGCGTGGGCAGGCTCCAGCGCGGGCAAAATACCTTCGAGGCGCGCGCAAAGTTTGAACGCTTCAAGCGCCTCTTTATCGGTGATCGCGACATAATTGACCCGCGCGCTATCCTTGAGCCAGGCATGCTCGGGCCCGATGCCGGGATAATCGAGCCCGGCTGAGATCGAATGCGCCTCGGTCACCTGACCATCCGCGTCTTGCAGCAAATAGGTCCGGTTGCCATGGAGCACGCCGGGCGAACCCGCGCTCAGCGAGGCGGCATGCTGGCCGGTCTCGATGCCGTGGCCGGCCGCCTCGACGCCATACATTTTTATTTTGGGTTCGTCGAGGAAGGGGTGAAACAACCCGATCGCGTTCGACCCGCCGCCGACGCACGCCACCAATGAATCCGGCAGGCGTCCTTCGGCCTTCATGATCTGCTCGCGCGTCTCGCGCCCGATCACCGATTGAAAATCGCGCACCATGGCGGGATAAGGGTGCGGGCCCGCGACCGTGCCGATCAAATAATAGGTCGAATCGACATTCGTCACCCAATCGCGCAGCGCCTCGTTCATCGCGTCTTTGAGCGTGCGCGAACCCGATTTGACCGGTACCACCTCGGCGCCGAGCAGTTTCATGCGAAACACATTGGGCTTTTGGCGCTCGATGTCGACCGCGCCCATATAGACGACACAAGGCAAACCCATCAGCGCGCACACGGTCGCGGTCGCAACGCCATGCTGGCCGGCGCCGGTCTCGGCAATGATGCGCGTCTTGCCCATGCGCTTCGCCAGCAAGATCTGCCCCATGCAATTATTGATCTTGTGTGCGCCGGTGTGATTGAGCTCATCGCGCTTGAAATAGATTTTGGCGCCGCCGAGATGATTCGACAGCCGTTCCGCGTGATAAAGCGGGCTCGGCCGGCCCACATAGAATTCAAGCCAATAATCGAGCTCGTCGCGAAACGCGCGATCGGCGCTCGCTTTGGCATAGGCCTTTTCGAGATCGAGAATCAGCGGCATCAGGGTTTCGGCCACGAACCGCCCGCCATAAATGCCGAAATGGCCGCGTTCATCCGGCCCCGCGCGATAACTGTTGATTGCCGTGTTCATGTCAATCTCTCGGTTCAGGCCGCGCCCGCGGCCTTGAGGAAGGCGCGGATCGCACCAGGGTCCTTACGGCCTGGCGCGCTTTCGACACCCGATGATACGTCGACCGCGCCCGCGCCTGTGATTCGAATCGCTTCGCTGATATTCGCCGCGCTCAACCCGCCCGACAAAATCCAACCCTCGCGCCCCTTGGCGGCGCGGCCTGAAAGCAATTTCCAATCGAAGGCGATGGCATTGCCGCCCGGTAGGCCGAGACCTTGGCCGCTGGGCACTTTGGCGTCGTAGAGCAACCAATCGGCGCTCGCGGCAAAGGGCGCGGCGGCGGCCACATCTTCGGCCCGCGCCACCTTGATCGCTTTGATAAGACGTTTGCCGGTCAAGGCGCGGATCGCATCCAGGCGCCCAACGCTTTCATTGCCATGCAATTGAATGAGATCGAGCGGCACACGCGCCAAGATCGCGGTCAGTTCGTCATCGCGCGGATCGACGAACACGCCAACCCGACCGACTTTGGCCGGCACCAAATTGGCCAGCGTCGCCGCCGCGTCATGCGATAGCGACCGGGGCGAGGGCGGATAAAACACCAACCCGATAAAACGCGCGCCACCATCGAGCGCCGCTTCAAGCGCGGGCCGATCGGTGATGCCGCAAATCTTGACCGAAACTGACACGATCAGAATGGCCTCAAGGCACACGCGCCAAGGCATCTGGCGCGCGCATCGTCGCCGCCCTCATTTCATCGACGATCCGCCCTGCCGCATCCGCTGGGTCGGCAGCTTGCGTGATCGGCCGACCGACCACGAGATAATCCGCGCCGCCGCGCACCGCATCGCCGGGCGTCACGATACGATTCTGATCATCGCTGACCGACCAGACCGGTCGGATTGCCGGCACCACGAGTACAAAATCCGGGCCCAGTTCGGCACGCAAAAGCGGCACAGTATCAGCCGTGGTCCACACGCCATCGAGCCCGCAAGCGTGCGCCAAGGCGGCCAATCGAAGCGTCTGCTCGTGCAGCGAGCCCGCCACCCCGACCGCGCCGAGATCGGCCTCGTCCATGGTGGTGAGCACCGTGACGCCAAGCAATTTCGGCCGCACAAAACCGCCGGCCTGTGCCGCGGCATGGGCAGCGGCCGCCGCAGCCCGCATCATCGTGGCACCGCCACTGGCATGAACCGTGATCGCGAATGGGCGAACCGCGGTCGCACGTCGCACCGTGTTGGACACGACACGCGGCAAATTGTTCAGCTTCAAATCGAGGATGACCGGCAAACCAAGTGCATGAAACGGCTCGATCCCGCTCAAGCCATTGAGAAAGACATATTCATGACCGAGCTTGATGCCGCCGATCGTACCTTTGATCCGGCCCGCGATATCAACCGCGTGCTCCGGCGCAACCCAATCGAGCGAACAGAAGAGGCCGTCCATCGCGTGCCCCTAGACGAAGGCCGCAAGGCCAATGATCGAGTGCGGCGTCATCAGGCGGCGTCCTTGGTCGGGCCGACGGGTAAATTATGACCGCCAGGCAGGCTTGGTATCGAATGGCGCCGCAGACGATCGCGTTCGGTGCGAAGATCGGCGACCTCACGCTCAAGCGCCTTGATGCGGTGCGCGCGCGCGCGCGATTGGCGCCGATGCGGACTGCCCGTCACGGTTTTCGCGATCACGCCGGCAAAGAGCCCGATCGCAAGCGAGGCAAGCGCCACGGCAAATAGCGGCACGTCGAGCGCGAAGGGCAGCGGCGCGAACGAAATCGTGATGCCGCCGCGGTTCGCGATCGAAAATGCGATGAGTATGAGCGCGGCCACCGCCGCGACGATCCAGCCGAGGATGCGCACCTAAGACTCCGTTCCACTTCTAGGCGCCCAGACCGAGACGCCACCGCGCGATACCGCGATTTGATGCGTCGTCAGGCGTTGTTGACGCGATCGCGCAGTTCTTTTCCGGTCTTGAAGAACGGCAAACGCTTTTGGCCGACCTGCACCGCATCACCGGTGCGCGGATTGCGGCCGACGCGCGCGCCACGCTCGCGCACCGAGAAGGCGCCGAAGCCCCTGAGCTCGACGCGATCGCCGCGCGCAAGCGCCGCGGTGATCTCCTCAAAGATCTTGTTCACGACCCGCTCATAGTCCCGATGATAGAGGCGTGGATCGGGATACATTTCAGCGAGGCGTTGAATGAGTTCGGATTTGGTCATCGGTTTCGCTGCCCCGTGAGCCCGCGCCAAGCGCGCCAATGCCCTGTTCTCGTTGGATTATTCTTTTACTTCCCCGGGTGAGCCTGCCAAAGCGTGACCAGACCGTCAAGCCTAAGCCGCGCCGGCACGATGGCATTGCCAAGCCGCGTGCTGACCGAATCGAGCCAATCGCCCTCGAAATCTTCACGCTTTAGCTCGCTGATCGGCAGGTCAGACGCGATGGCGCGGTTGGTTTTGAGCCATTCCAGCGCCTCTTGCTCGCCCCCAATAGCATCGATTAGACCCAATTCCTTGGCTTGGCGGCCCGTGAAAATCCGGCCATCCGCCAGCGTGAGCACCACATCGCGCGGCAAATTGCGCCGCTCGACCACCATGTCGACAAACATCTTATAGGTATCGTCGATCACCGCCTTGACCGCCGTCCGGGCTTCATCGGTCATCGGCTCGAAGGGCGAGGGCTGCGCCTTTAGGGGCCCACTCTTGATGGCTTCGGCCTTGATGCCCAGATCGGCCAAGAGTTCGGTCAGCTCGGCGGTCTGTAGAATCACGCCGATCGAGCCCGTGATGGTCGAAACCCGCGCGAAAACCTGGTCGGCGGCGAGCGCCACCATATAGCCGCCCGAGGCGGCGGTGGTCCCCATCACGGCGATCACCGGCTTTTTTTGGGCAATGCGCCTGAGCGCGAGATACATCGCCTCGCCGCCCGTCGCCGTGCCGCCCGGACTATCGATCCGCACGATCACGGCCTTGACGCCGGAATCCTTGGCGATGTCATCGAGCTTGGTTTCAAGACGCGGGTCGTCGATCACCAGACCATCGACCCAAAGGCGGACGATACGCTCGCCCATCACGCCATCCGAGCCGAAGCGCATCACGGCGACGATCGCGAGCACAACCAGGCCAACAATCGCCAGCGTACGCCAAATGATCAGGCCGCGCTTGAGGCGGCGCCGCTCAATCAGACGATCGGGATCGAACGCCATGAGCTTCGTCCTGCCGGCCGAGCCCGAAGGCCGGATCTATGGTGTCGACTGCACCCCAGCCGCGCGGCACGAATTTGCCGAGCGGCTTCAACCGAGAAAATAGCGTCGCGGAGGCTCAGTTGTCGTCGCCCTTCTGCTCTTTCTTGCTTCGAAGCGCGGCGCCGAGAATATCGCCGAGGCTGGCGCCGCTATCGGTCGAGCCGAACTCGGCCATCGCCTGCTTTTCCTCTTCGACTTCGAGCGCCTTGATCGAGAGTTGAGCGCGACGACCGCCACGCTCGATCGTCATGATCTTGGCGTCGAGCTTATCGCCGACCGAGAAGCGATCGGGCCGTTGCTCGCCGCGATCGCGTGCCAGATCGGCGCGCCGAATGAAGCCGAACATGTTGTCGAGAAAGCCGACCTCGAGGCCCGCTTCGGTCACCGCGGTTACCGTGCAGGTGACGGCCTCGCCCTTGCGGGTATCGAGCGCGCGAACCGGATCATCCGACAATTGCTTGATGCCGAGCCCAATGCGTTCCTTTTCAATATCGACCGACAACACCTTGGCCTTAACGACATCGCCCTTCTTGTAACGCTGAATCGCTTCCTCGCCCGGCGCCTGCCAATCGATATCCGACATGTGAACCATGCCGAAGATTTCACCCGACAGTTCGACGAACAGACCAAACTCGGTGATGTTCTTGATCTCGCCTTCGACCAGGCTGTTTTCCGGATATTTCTCGGCGAAGCCCTGCCAGGGATTGGGCATACATTGCTTCAGACCGAGGCTGATGCGGCGCTTATCGGGGTCGACATCGAGCACCATCACATCGACTTCTTGGCTGGTCGAAATGATCTTGCCCGGGTGCACGTTTTTCTTGGTCCAGCTCATTTCCGAGACGTGGACCAAACCTTCGACTCCGGCCTCAAGTTCAACGAACGCGCCGTAGTCCGTGATGTTGGTCACGCGGCCCGACAGCTTCGCGCCCACCGGGTACTTCGCCACCACACCCTGCCAGGGGTCGGATTCGAGCTGCTTCATGCCAAGGCTGATGCGCTGGGTCTCGGGGTTGAACCTGATGACCTGAACCTTGACCGGCTGGCTGATATGAAGCGCTTCGGACGGGTGATTGATTCGCTTCCATGAAATGTCGGTGACATGGAGCAAACCATCGACGCCGCCGAGATCGACGAACGCGCCGTAGTCGGTGATGTTCTTGACCACGCCTTCGAGGATCTGGCCCTCGTGCAAATCGGAGATCAACTGCGTGCGTTGTTCGGCGCGCGTATCTTCGAGCACCGCGCGACGCGAGACCACGATATTGCCGCGCCGACGATCCATTTTGAGAATTTGAAATTGCTGCTCGGTGCCGAGCAGCGGCGTTACATCGCGCATCGGCCTGATATCGACTTGGCTGCCTGGCAAAAACGCCACGGCGCCGCCAAGATCAACCGTGAAGCCGCCTTTGACACGGCCGAACAGAACGCCAGAGACGCGCTCATTGTTCTTATAAGCCTGTTCGAGTTTTTCCCACGCCTCTTCGCGCCGCGCGCGCTCGCGTGAGAGCGAGGCCTCGCCGCGCTTGGTCTCGATCCGATCGATGAAAACCTCGACCTCATCGCCGATTTTCAATTCAGCGGTCTGACCCGGTGCGCTGAATTCCTTGATCGGCACGCGGCCTTCGACTTTGAGCCCGACGTCGATGACGGCCGTGTCGTTCTCGATGGCGATGATGCGTCCCTTAACGACACCGCCTTCGAAACGCGGCTTGTCGGCGACGAATTGATCGAGCAGGTCGGCGAACCGCTCCTTACGCGGCGATGCCGCTGCCGTGGTCTCCCTAGACATTACTTCTCCTGGTTGACGCTCGAGCTTGGCCGAGCGTGCGGCGCGTCGTCATGCGCCGCGGTTCGATGTTAAACGCGACGAGCGCCGACCATCGGCGCCCGCTAGAAAACTCAAATCAACGCGCCCCAACCAGCGCGCGAGCAATCGACTAGCCGCCCTTGGAATCGATGAATCGAACCGCCTGATGGAAGACCTCGTCTGCATCGAGGTCAGTGGTATCGATCACCAGTGCGCCATCGGCCGGCTTCAACGGCGCGACAGCGCGACTGCCATCACGGGCGTCACGTTCCTTTATTTCCGCAAGAACGCGCGATTCTATAGCCTTGTTACTCTTTTCCCGCAACTGCTTCACGCGCCGAAGGGCCCGAACCTCAAGGCTCGCGGTCACAAATAGCTTGGCCTCGGCGTCGGGAAACACCACCGTGCCGATGTCGCGGCCATCAAGCACAGCACCCGGCAAAGTGCGCCCAACCGCCCGCTGATATTTGAGCAACGCGGTACGAACCGGCTGATGGGCGGCCACGATCGAGGCCGCCTGGCTCACCCGTTCCTCACGCAAATCCGCCCGTTTGAGGTCACTCGGGTCGAGCGAAAGCGCGGCCGCTTCCGCCGCAACCGCGTCATGGGGCTCACCGCCAGCCCCGAGCAGGCGCGCCGCGGCCGCGCGATAAAGCAAGCCGGTATCGAGGAAATTAAGCCGGTAATGCGCGGCCAGACGGCGCGCCAGCGTGCCTTTGCCCGAGGCCGCCGGACCATCGACCGCGATCACCCGCCCCCGCGCCATGGGGCCTAGACCGCGTCGATTGGCCCGCCCAGACCGGCCATCAGGGCGGTGAAGCCCGGAAAGCTGGTAGCGATCGGCGAACCATCATCAACAGTGATCGGCTGTTCCGCGACCAGCCCGAGGACAAGAAACGACATGGCGATCCGGTGGTCGAGCCGGGTTGGAATCAGCGCGCCCCCCTTGGGCGGCCGCCCTTGTCCCTCAATAATCAGGCCATCCTTCAATTCTTCGACCACGACGCCACAGGCGCTAAGGCCCTGGGCGATCGCGGCCAGGCGGTCGCTCTCCTTGACCCGGAGTTCGGCCAGACCATTGAGTTTGGTGCGGCCTTCGGCGCACGCCGCGATCACCGCGAGAATCGGGTATTCGTCGATCATGCTGGGCGCCCGCTCGGCCGGCACGTTGACGCCCCGTAACCGGCCAGCCCGCACGCGGAGATCCGCGACTTGCTCGCCCGCGGCGGCTCGTTGGTTCTCAAGCCCGATGTCCGCGCCCATTTCGATCAGCGTATCGATCAGCCCGGTACGCCGTGGATTGACCCCGACATTGGTCAGGCGGATGTCCGAGCTCGGCACGAGCAAGGCCGCCGCGAGCGGAAAGGCCGCCGAGGAAATATCGCCCGGCACCACGATGTCGCGCCCTTCGAGCTCGGGCTGGCCGACCAGCGTGATGGTCCGCGTGCCATCGCTTTCCGCCGCCACCCGAAGCTCGGCGCCGAAATGGCGCAGCATGAGCTCGGTGTGATCGCGGCTCGGCTCGGGTTCGACAACGATGGTATGGCCCGGCGCGCTCAAACCCGCGAGCAGCACCGCCGACTTGACCTGCGCCGAGGCGACCGGCAGGCGATAAGTGATCGGCATCGGGCTCTCGGCGCCGATAATGGCGAGCGGCAGTCGATTGCCTTCGCGGCACACAAAGCGTGTGCCGAATTGCCTCAGCGGTTCAATCACACGGCCCATCGGACGCCCGCGCAATGAGGCATCGCCGGTCATGAAGCTGGTGAAACGATGACCAGCCAAGACCCCCATCATCAACCGCGCGCCCGTGCCCGCATTGCCGAAATCGAGCACATCGGCGGGCTCGGCCAGGCCGTCCAGACCCACGCCATGAACCCGCCACGCGCCCGGCCCTAGGCGCGCGACCTCAACGCCAAGCGCCGTCAAGGCGCGGCCGGTATTGAGCACGTCCTCGCCTTCGAGCAAACCTTCGATCCGCGTTTCACCGACCGCGAGGCCGCCAATCATGAGCGCGCGGTGCGAAATCGATTTATCGCCGGGCACCTGCGCCTCGCCCTTCAGTGCGCCGGCACGGCGGGCCCGCAAGGGCTGCGGAATGGCGGAATCAGGTGGGGTTGCGCCGTGCGACATGGCGGCGTCTCTATCACAATGAGGCCGCCCAAGGAACGGCGGCGAGGCGATTTACTGATTTTGCTTTTGACAGGCCCCTCGCAGTCGTGGCAATTGCCGACCGCCGATGAGCCGAGGAAGCAACCCCCTCGGTCCGGCGCATGGAAGGAGCAAGACGCGTGGTCAAGGCCGAATGGGGCGTAAAACGCACCTGTCAAAGCTGTAGCGCGAAATTTTACGATATGCGCCGCGAACCGGTGCTCTGCCCAAAATGCGGCGTGGTGCAGGATTTGGAAGCGGTCACCAGGCCCCGCCGGTCGCGCGCGGCACCAGTTGCGGCCGAGCCAAAGCCGCCCAAGCCCGTGCCGAAGCGACCGACCAGCGATGAAGAGGCCTTGGTCGAAGCCGGCGATATCGAGGTCGAGGTCGATAAAGACGATGATGAGGAAGAAGAGGTCATCGAGGATGCCTCGGAACTCGGCGAGGACGAAGATGACGTCGCCGAGGTCATTCCCGGGGTCAATGGCGAGGAAGAGCGTTAGGATAAGCTAAACGGGGCGCGTGTCAGGCTCTTGCGCCTCCATCGAGGCGATCCTATCGTTAAGCGACACGCGCGCCGTATCCCAATTTCCGCCGGGGTCATAGCTCAGTTGGGAGAGCGCTTGAATGGCATTCAAGAGGTCGTCGGTTCGATTCCGACTGGCTCCACCAATAAAATCAGGGGCTTAGCTGGCAACGGCTAAGCCCCTGATGGTTTCGGGCCGTCTAGGAATCGGCGCGTTCGACCACGATGTCGAAGCGGCCGGCGAGCGCTCCCGGCTCGAGGCCGGACGCGGGCTCGAAGCCAACCAACAAGCGTGCCTGTGCGCTCGGGTCGAGGCGCGCGAACAGGCCGTCACGCGCATTGTCGGGCGCGCCAACCACATATAGCTGCGTGACCAGGCGGCGAATGCCCGCGCCGCTCACCATCACGTGGATGTGTGGCGTCCGCCCCGGATAGGGCACCGGCTGGATGGTGCGGAAGCGATAGGCGCCTGCGCTATCGGTCGTCGCGACACCAAAGCCTTGGAAACCGGGATCAGTCGTCGCGGCGCCCCGGTCGCCAGGGTGATGATAGCGGCCGTTTGCATCGCACTGCCAAATCTCGACACGGGCACGGCTGATCGTAGCACCCTCGACATCTCGAACCGTGCCCAGAAGATGTACGATCTGGCCAGCCGCCTCCGGCGCCCCAGCGACGCGAACCAGATCGGCATCGTGCTCGGCCGGTAGCGAGACCGGATAGAACGGACCGGTCGGTTGCGCCGGAGTCGGCGCAAGCCTTTGCCCGGCGCGCGCACGGACACCAAATGGCCCGACGAGCGCGGCAGCGCCGATGAAAAGCCCAGTCGCCAAGAATCGCCGTCGTGACGCCATCGAGCACTCCCTCTTTCGCCCGCATGATCGAGCGTCGTAATTGAGATATGGCTCATGCGAATCCAATAGACAGGCGTGGCGGTTGAAGGCAAGATTTCTGCATATTGTATCCAAGAATCGCCATGGCGAGCGAGCGTCCCGGCATTAGCCACCAAAGCGAGGGAAAAGTGGCGCTCAGCGAAATCGATCTCGAGGTCGCCGGCCACCTTGTCCATGCCTGGCAGGGCGGCGCGGGCTTTCCGATCCTCATGCTGCACGGCTCGGGGCCGGGCGCCGGCACCATCGGCAATTGGCGTCTCGTGCTCGAGCCTCTGGCCGCGCGCTACCGCATTTTGGCCGCCGATTTGATCGGCTTCGGTCAATCCGCGCGCAAAAAGACCGAGCCTTATTTCGATCCCGCGCTTTGGCTCGCCGAGGCCGAGGGCTTGTTGCAGCATTTGCCGGCGGGGCCGGTTGGCATCATCGGCCATTCGGTCTCCGGCGCGCTGGCCTTGAAACTCGCGGCGCGCAATCCCGACCGCGTCGTCAAAGTGTTGACCACCGGCTCGATGGGAAATCGTTTCAAACCGAACCGCTATACCGAGGAATGTTGGAACTTCCCTGAGACCAAAGAAGCCTTGCGGTCTGCCGTCGGCAATTTGGTCTACGACCAATCGGTCATCACCGAGGAGTTCCTCGACAACCGCATCAAGATTTTGCACGGCGGCGATTACGCGCCCTATTTCAGGGCGATGTTTGCCGGCGACAAGCAGCGTTATATTGACGCGGCGGCCGTGAGCGATGACGAATTGAAACGCATCAAGGCCGATGTGTTGATGCTGCACGGGCGCGATGACAAACCCTTCCCGTGCGCCGACAACACGCTGGTGCTCGCGCCCAAGATCGCGCGAGCCGATGCCATGGTGATCGCGGCTTGCGGCCATTCGCCGGCGCTCGAACATCCGCAAAAACTGATCGCGGCCGCGCATCTGTTGTTTGGCTAGGACAAAAAACAAAACTTAGGGAGATCGAACGTGGCGCAACTGAAGATGCAGCGGGTCTATAGCGACAAAGTGGCCGAACCACCGCCCGGCTTTTGGTCCAATTGCAAACGTATCGGCGATTGGTTTTGGGTATCGGGCTTCGTTGCGCTCGATAAGGATGGCGGCATTGTCGGCGGCGGCGACCCGGGCGCGCAGGCGCGCTATATTTTTTCGAACATCAAGCACTATGTCGAAGCCGCTGGCGGCAAGATGTCGGACGTCGTCAAGCTCAACATCTATTTGACCGATATGCGCCACCGCCCCGCAGTGCTTGAAGCACGTCGCGAATTCTTCACCGGCGATTTTCCGTGCTCGACATTGGTTGGCGTGACGTCGCTCTTCGATGTTCGCGCGCTCGTCGAGATCGATTGTTCCGGCCATATCGGCTCCAGCTCCTAAACGACTGCAAATGCCCAAGGAGGCTCATCATGCGTAAGCACATCCGTTGCGGCAGGTTATTCACAGGGCTCTCGGACAAGGCCGAGAGAGATCAGACCATCGTCATCAATGACGAGCGGATCGACTATGTCGGCCCGACCGCCGGCGCCCCCAAGGCGGCGCCAGGCGAGCAAGTGATTGATCATTCCAAACACTTCGTGCTGCCCGGGCTGATCGACGTTCACGTCCATCTCGCTTATGGCAATTGCAAGACGGAGGAGGACATCGACCTCTATGCGCCGGTGGAGTTTCGCGCATTGCGCGGGCTCGAGGCGGCGCAACGCGTGCTGAAGGCGGGCTTTACCTCGATCTGCGATCCGGCGACCAGCGGGCTCGTTTCGCCATCGATCCGCGATGCGATTGAAGCCAATTTGTTTGTCGGTCCGCGCGTTTCGGCCTCGGGCCCGCAAATCACCAATCGCCAAGGCCTGACCGATTGGTACCCGACCTGGATTGGCGTGCCGTCAACGGCGATCGGCGTGCTGTGCAAGGATGCCGCCGAAGGCATCGCCGAGATTCGGAAAGAAGTGAAAGACGGCGTCGACTTCATCAAGGTCGCCATGGACGGCGATTCGATGAACCCGACCAGCAGCACGCTGACCGCCGGCTATAACCAAGAAGAAATCACAGCCATGGTGCGCGAGGCGCATCGCCTCGGCAAAAAGGTGGTGGTACATGCGCGCGGCGATGAGGCGACGCTCTATTCGGCGCGCGCCGGCGTCGATGTGATCTTGCACGCCTCCTACATGACCGAACGGACGCTCGAAGAAGTGGTCAAGAGCGGCGCCATGCTCTGCCCATCCTATCTATTGTTGGTCAACAATATCGACTTCACGCGCCCAGGCGATGGCGCCTATCCCGCCTTCCCGGATGCGCACAAGCGCGAGCTCGAGGCCGGCGCCAAGATTCATACGCTCGGCCGCAAGGCCGGCGTGAAATATCTGGTCGGCACCGATTCGGGCTTCGCCATCACGCCCTATGGCGAGTGGCATGCGCGCGAGCTTGAAACCTTCGTCAAATACTTCGGTTTCTCGCCGGCCGAGGCGATCAAGTGCGCGACCGTCAATAACGGATCGTTCGTGCGCCATGCCGGCCATGTCGGCTCGCTCGAAAAAGGCCGCTTCGCCGATATTCTGGTCTTCGATGGCGATCCCTTGGCCGATATCTCGCAGCTGCAGGATCGCACACGGATCCGCGAGATCTTCCTCGGCGGCGATACGGTGACTCACGAGGTCAATCCGAAGGCGCATCGGCTGCGCTCGGAGTTCTCGTATCAAATGTGGAACGAGGTCTATAGCCAAGAGCGCATCGCCGAACTTAAGCGCCAGAGCACGCGCCAAGCGGCCGAATAGGAAAGGACAAAGCGACCATGGGAGAGCGTTGGGTTTTCTCGGCCGATAGCCACGTCATCGAGCCGAGCGATCTGTGGCAGAAGGCGATTGGCAAAAAATGGGGCGACAAAGTGCCCCATCTGGTCAATCAGCATAAGGGCGTGAAGTCGAAGTTCTTTTTCACCGGGCATGAATATGTCCGGATCGACGAGATCGTCGAGGGCGACCCCGATCTACAGGCCAAGCTCGTGGCCTCGGGCACCAACCCGAGCGTGCGCGTGCAATGCATGGACGAAGACGGCGTGTGGGGCGAGATCGTCAACGCGACCTGGACGCTCTATTCGCTGCGCATCCCGAACGACGACCTCGTGCGCGCCGTTTGCCGCACCTTCAACGATTGGCTGGCGGATTATTGCAAGGTGGCGCCAAAGCGGCTTTACGGCACCGCCATGGTGCACATGGAAGACGTCAATTGGGCCTGTAAGGAGCTTGAACGCGCCGCCAAGCTCGGCCTCAAGAGCGTGCTGATCAATTGCGACACGCGGCCAAAGTGGAAGCCCTATCAGGACAAGTCCTACGACAAGTTCTGGGCTCGCGCACAAGAGCTGAACATGCCGATCACGCTGCACATCATCACCGGCAATGTGATCGACTTGTTCACGCTCCACGGCGAACGGCGCATCAATATTCCGCGCTACACGCTCGAACTTTTCCACGAGGCGAGCTGGACACTGGGCAATGAATTCATCTTCGGCGGCATTCTTGATCGCTTCCCGAAGCTGAAAATCATCATGTCGGAATATGAGGTCTCTTGGCTGCCGCATTGGCTGTTCCGCATGCGCCAACTCCAGAAGAATTTCATGCCGGCCATGCATATGGCGCCGATCAAACGCCCGATCGACGAGTATATGACACAAGTTCATCACGGCCTGATCGACGATCCGCTGTTGGATGAGGCGCTGAAGCATGTCGACCATAAAACCGTGATGTGGGGCTCGGATTTCCCGCACGCGCGGTGCACCTATCCCAATACACATAAAGTGATCGACAAGCTTTATGGCCATCTCGACAAAAAGACGCGCGACGACATCACGATCTATAATTGCGCACGCTTTTATGGCTTCGACCTACCCGCGAGCTTGAAGCAACAAGCGGCGGAATAGAATCGATAAGAGCCGCACAAGAACCCTTCCTCCCCGGACGGGGAGGAAGGGCCTGGGTTGGTGGGGCGAATGCAAACCGGGCAACGCCCGGTTACATGCACTCGATTCGAATGAGCTATCCCCAGTCTATCGCGCGTGACGAAACATCCACCCACCCCTAAGTTGTTCCGATGAATCGTGACGCACACCTGGCCACGACGCGACCTTGGCGCGGTGCGGCCTATGCGCTGGCGTCGGCGACGTGCTTTGGTGCCGCCGCCCCAGCCGCAAAAGAGCTCGTTACCTCGATCGACCCGTTTTTGATGGCGGGGCTGCTCTATGCCGGGGCCGGCATCGGTCTATCAATGCTTTGGCTCGCGCGGGGCCTAGGCCTCCGCGCTTTGCCGCGCGGGCCGCGCCTATCTGGACAGGCCTGGTGGTGGTTTTTTGGCGCGACTCTGGCCGGCGGTGGCGTGGCGCCCGTGCTTCTGATGATTGGCCTCGCCCGCACCCCAGCCTCGACCGGCTCGCTATTGCTCAATCTCGAAGCCGTGCTGACCGTGTTGATCGCGGGCCTCTTTTTCCATGAGCGGATTCGAGGCTGGGTGGGGCTCGGTATCGCCATCGTGATTGCGGGCGGAGTGGTTCTTGGCTGGCAGGGTGAATTCGTGCTGCAGGGGCCGCTTGGGCCGCTTGCGGTGGCTGGCGCCTGTCTGGCCTGGGCGCTCGACAATAATTTGACGCGCCAGATCGCCCATCACGACCCCATCCAGATTGCCGCCCTGCGCGGCGTGTTCGCCGGCGCGATCGTGGTTGGTCTCGGCTTCTTATTCGGCGCGGCTGTGCCTGACCCTTGGCTGATGGTCGCAGCCGGAGCCCTTGGCCTCGCTGGCTATGGCCTGCCGCTGGTATTTTTCGTGCTCGCGCTGCGCGAACTTGGCACGGCGCGCACGGGCGCGATGTTTGCCACCGCGCCCTTCATCGGCGCCATTGTGAGCATCATCGCGCTGGGCGAGCCGATGACGCTCCAGCTCGGCATCGTCGGCATCTGCATGGCGTTTGGCGTGTGGCTGATGCTCGCCGGCCAGCGCCGCCTCAAGGCCGCGCCGGCCGGTGAACAACCCCATTAATCCCGCAGCGTGAGTAGCACTTTTTGGCGGTAATTGTCCGCGATCACGGCGAGAACGAGCAGGATACCGATCACAATCATCTGCTGGTAGGAGCCGATGCGCATGAGGTTCATGCCGTTCTGCACCAGGATAATAAAGATCGCGCCGAGCACAACATTCGCGAGCCGACCCGTACCACCGAATAGACTGACGCCGCCGATCGCGCAGGCCGCGATCGAGTTCAACGGATAATCGCGCCCAATATTCGATTCACCGCTTTCAAGCCGGGCCGTAAGCATCAGCGCCGCGACCGTGGTGATTGCCGCGCACACGACATAGGCCATGAACAAATAATAGCGCGTGCTGATGCCCGACAGCATCGAGGCCTTCAAGTTTCCGCCGAGCGCATAGAAATAGCGGCCCATACGGGTCCACGCCAACACCACATAAACGATCACCACGAAACCGATGGTGAACCAGATCGGCACCGGCACGCCAAGCGCCGAGCCATAGCCGAACACGCTCGCGAACTGATCAGGCATGCCATAGATCGGCGTGCCGCCGGTGATGGTAAGCGCGATGCCGAAGACGATGGTCGACATGGCGAGCGTCATGATGAAGGGCGGCACGCGGAACACCGCGACGCCAATGCCATTGACGGCGCCAACAAGCAGACCCGCGCCAAGCCCCGCCAAACTGCCGAGAATGATGGAACCCCAGACCGCCTCTTTGCCCGAGGCATTGAAATGATCGACCATCACCATCGAGCTGGTCACCGACACGATGGCGAAAATCACCCCGACCGAAAGATCGAGACCGGCGGTCAGCAGCACGATCATCTGGCCCATCGAGACCATGACGAGATAGGTGGCCTGCCGGGCGACCAGCATGAAATTCTGCCCGGTCATGAAAGTTTCGGTCGCGAAGGTGAAAATGATGATCGAGAAGATCAGGAACCACGGCAAAACGCCGCCGCGGACGAACACCTGAGCCGCCGTGCGTTCGACGGTTTCCATAAGCCCGGTTTGTGTTTGAATGGCGCCGGCCATACCCCGTCTCCCCCGTTTAGACCGTTTGTTTTTCGAAGAAATGTCCGAGCACGGCCTGTTCGTTGATTTGGTTTTTCGGCAATTCCGCGCGCAATTCGCCGCGATACATGACGTAAGCGCGATTGGGCAGATGCAGAATCTCGGGCAGATCAGACGAGATCAACAACACACCGGCCCCGGCCTCGCACAGTGTCTTGATGAAGTTGTAAATATGAACCCGCGCGCCGACATCGACGCCAACCGTCGGCTCATCGAAGATGAACAGCTTGACGTCGCGCGCCAGCGATTTGCCGACCAGTACCTTTTGCTGATTGCCGCCCGAAAAATGCTCGAGCGCGCGCTCGATATTCGGCGGGTCGAGGTCGAGCCGGCGCACCAGGTCTTTCACCACCGTGCGTTCATTGGCGCGACGCAAAAAGAATCCATTTGAGAAGGTGCGCAACCAAAGCGAGGAAAGCGCGATGTTCTCGCGGACGTTTTGCATCATCACCAAACCCTCTTGGCGACGATCCGACGGCAAATAATAAAGGCCGCGATCGAGCATGCGGCGCGGGCCAAGCTTATTAATTTTGCGCGCATCGAAGACCACGGCGCCATCAAAAGAAATTTTTCCGCCGGTGATCTTCTCCAGGCCAAAACACGCGCGACCGATTTGCGATTTACCCGAGCCGACCAGGCCCGCCAACCCCACGATTTCACCCGCGCGAACATTGATCGACACGTCGCGCACACTGCCATCGAAGGTCGACAAATTATCGATCTGAAGCAGCGTTTCCTTCGGCGCGAAATTGACCGTAGGGAACACCTGCTCGATCACGCGACCGGTCATCAATTCGACCAATTTTGTATCGCTCGCATCTTCAACGCCGATGGTCGCGACGAACTTGCCGTCGCGCAGCACCGTGATGCGATCACCGATCCGCTTGATCTCGTTCATGCGGTGCGTGATGTAGATGATGCCGATGCCTTCTTTTTTGATCTGCTCGATAAGCGCGAAGAGCCGCGCGGTCTCGCGCTCGGTCAACGAGGCGGTCGGCTCGTCGAAAATCATGACGGATGGTTTGGTGCGAAACGCCTTGGCGATCTCGACCATTTGCTGCTGCGCGCGGGACAGATACATCACCGGGTCGCGCGGCTTGAGGTCAAAACCGAGGCGATCGAGCACTTCGCGCGCTTGGCGGCGCAAACCTACTTTATCGAGCAGCGGGCCCTTATGAACCTCGGAGCCGAGGAACAAATTGTCTTCGATCGAAAGCTGCGGCACCAGGGAGAATTCCTGGAATACCGCGCTAATGCCGAGCGAGCGCGCGTGATGAACCGAGGAAATATGGACTGGCTCACCCTTGAAGAATATGCGCCCGCCCGATGGCCTGTGCACGCCGGCGATGATCTGAATCATCGTCGATTTGCCCGCCCCGTTCTCGCCGAACAGGACATGTACTTCGCCCGGGCGCACGTTGAAATTCACTTGGTCGAGCGCGAGCGTGCCCGGAAATTGCTTGGAGATGTTTTCCAAGCGCAAAAGATAGAGGGCGCCGGAACCTTGCGGTTCCGGGCCCCCGATGTCTTTGTGGACCATTGTCACTGTCTAGAATCGATTTGACGTGGTGGTCCTAGCTTCAATCGACCGTGAAGACCGGCGTCCAGCCCTCGGGGGCCAGTGTCGTGGTCGTGTCGAACGATTTAATATTTTCCGGCGTCACGTTGATCGGCAGCGGCTGAACATGCTCGATCTTGCGACCGGTCTTGTTGAATTCGTCTCGACCGCCCGTCGCAAAGGGCTTCTTCTCCAAGAGGCGAACCGCCTGATCGATGGCGACGCGCGCTTGGATTATCATCTGATCGGTCGGCGCCATGGCGACGCGGCTCTGACCGACGAACATGTGCATGCCAGGCGTATAGTAATAGGACACCAGCTTTACCTGCTTTTGCAGATCGCGATCGCGCACGGCCGAAACCGCGCCTTCGATCGTGGGCGCGGTGCCGACGATGTAGTCAAGATCGGTCTTGCCGCCGGCGGTCTGGGCCTGGATGACGTCTTCCACCAGCTTCAGCTGGATCTCCTTGCCCGTATCGCCCCATTTGGTGGCGACCAGCTCGACATCGCTGCCCTTGACCGCGGCGTTGCAGCCGCCATCGCCGGAGACCGACCAGCCCGCGCCGGGCGGGCCCGGGAACCAAGCGAGCTTCTTTTTGCCGCTGCCGGCCGGATGCTGATCCGCCACCCACTTGCAGGCGATGAAGCCCATGGTGAAGTAGCTCTCAAGCGACTTGGCATCGACCTTCGTGTTGATGCCATTGATCAAGTCGACGACGACGATGCCTTTCGCGCGTAGCTCATCGATCTGCTTGGCATTGCCATCGCCCGAGATCGCACCGATGACGAGCGCTTTTGCGCCGTTCGCGATGCAGTCTTCAACCTGGGCGATTTGCTTTTCAAGATTGGTATAGCCCGCCGCTTCGACCAATGTGATCTTTTGGCCGAGCCGCTTGCCTTCCTCGATAATGCCGTACGCCGCGCCGACCCAATACGAGTCCTTCAAATGCGGGAAGGACACGCAGATATGGTGCTTATTGGCGACATCGCCCTTCATCAGGGGCACGTAATCGACGATCTCGAGCTTGGCCGCGTCGTTGGCCGGATCGGTCCAGCACTTTGTATCGCCGTCCGTGCACGCTGGACTGTAGACTTGAACCTTTGCCGGCCACCACTGGCCCGCGTCGGCGGCTTGGGCTGTCGGCGCATTCACGAGCGCGCCAATAGCCATTGCCGCGCCGAGCGCCACTACGGCGCCGAGTGCGAACTTCTTCATGTTACTCTTGCCCTCCCATTGATTACCTTGACGAGCGCTTGACCCTATCGGCGCTCCCCGATCTTGGCGATCAGTACAGTTAGCGTGGCGATTCAGATGAACCTTGTCAACGACGCTTAGGTCTTTACGAAGAAATACAAAACGCTGCGCCAGGCGTAGACAATTTTCACGCAAACTGCTCGACAAAGGGGCACGAGGCGTCGCGCCCAGATTTTCTCATATTGTCTAGCCCGTCCTATTCACGACGATCACTGATTTTCGTACTGGAGCGGCGAGCGTTGCGATGACGACGCGGGTGGCCGTGGCGCTGGCGAGGGCGCTGGGCGGGGTCTGGAAAGTGCTGCGGTTGGAGGTTGCGGGAGGGGCTCGAGGG
>CAMDNF010000035.1:0-23799 GCA_945902735.1 Rhizobium sp. Q54
AACAGAAAACCATCGAACAGCGCCGCTTGCTTCACCGCAAACTCGCCGCATAAGATCAACCAACCAGATGAGGCCAACCCTCCATTAATTTACAACCCCATCTGTCCCAAATGATCTGACGACGCACAAGGGGCGGTTTTCGCGTCCAATCGTGACCCCCTCTAAGACTACGTGTCAGCGTCCCTTCCTTTTGCCGGGAAGGGTGTTGGGGGATGATCGGCGTGGACAAGATCGGCGAGATACGACGCGCCTACTTTGAACAACGCCGGCCGATCAAGGAGATCGTGCGGACGCTGTCGGTGTCGCGCGCGACGGTGCGCAAGGTCATCCGTGGCCACCAGACCGAGTTCAAATATGAACGCGGGAACCAGCCGGCGCCGAAGCTTGGCGAGTGGGTCGATGTTCTGAGGGAGATTCTGGAGGGGGAAGCCAAGCTACCGCGGCGGGAGCGCCGTTCGACCCAGCGCCTGTTCGAGGAGTTGCGCGGGCGCGGCTATGACGGCGCGCACGACAGCGTGCATCGATTCGTCAAGGCTTGGCGGGACGAACGGGCCCGCATCATCGGCATCGACTATTCGGGCGCACAGGTGCCGGCGAGGGGCCTGCAAAGTTAATATGGCGGATCGAGTGTCTACGCAGCGTGAGTCGCCGCAGCCATTCGTCCCGGTCTATCCGGCCCTGGCTGGCATCAAATGGTGGGTATAATGGTGGGTGTGCCAAGATAAAACTTAAGTAATATGCTGATTTTGTTTGTATATTCCTGAAATAGTGGCGGATGGGGTGGGATTCGAACCCACGGTGGGCTTGCACCCACGCCGGTTTTCAAGACCGGTGCCTTCAACCACTCGGCCACCCATCCAATTCTTATCTAATCAATGCCTTGCAGCCCGGTTTGACACTCGGCAACCTAGAACGAAACGCGGTTTTGCCACCCAACTGCCACCCGCCGCAATCACGAAATCCGCGATCCTTGACCTTCAGCGCCTCGTGCCTTCGCGCGCGGGGCGTTATTGTGAGTGCGCCGCTCAATCGGGAAGCGATACTCCGAGCGCCTGCTCGAACTGCGTCCGCGAATGAGTGCCGGATCGCTCTATATCCCTTGGCAACGATGAGAAGCAGCAATGCCTCGGGCGCATCTTTCAAGGCGGGCAAAGTCCTGGCACCTTCGCTGAACGGCACGCTAAACGAAGCGATGCGGTCCACTAACTCCACATCATCCCGAAAGGGCAGTTTGTCTCAGAAGAACTGCCATTTGTCGGCGGCAAGCGCGATCGCTTCATCCATCACCGCAAAGGCCGCATCAGCTTTTGACCGTTGCTTTCGGAACCCGAAAATTGCTCCTCCAGTCCGTGCCTGCTCATTGTAACTGGGTAACTTGCGGAAGCTATGGGCTTCAAACCGGTAAACGGGCTGCCCCGACGCGGATATTCAAGACAAGAGCCCTCAAGATGCCTCTCGGCCACTCATCCGTCGCTACGCACCAACCGCGCGCCAGTGTCTTCTAACCGCCGCGCGAACCTCTGGCCAGCGCAGCCTGAATATTGGACGGCGGGGTATCTCCAGCCCCGGGGTTGAAGATTTGGCCAACAGAATCAGCTAGCGAAGTTCCACTAGCCGCGTGCCTTCGTTGAGATGTGCCAAGAGCTGCGGCCACGCGGTTTCAATGCGTTCAAGTACGGCGCGTGTCGTGGCATTGCCGGTCCGCACCCAAATGACTTGAATGACCTTCTCTTGCGCTTCATGCGTGGGAACAAAGTTGTGATCTTTGGTGACAACTACCGCCCCAGTACGGCTCGCATACGCTCTGATCGTGGCGTCATCGGCGTCACGCAACGCAACTTCCTAAACGTGATGCGCCTCATGTCCGGTCTTGCGTAGCCATTCCGCCGAGGCCGGCGGTAGTTGAGCATCGACCAGGAATTTCACTCAGCCGCCGTAACGACCGGATGGCTTATTTCTCGCGCGGCGTATGCCAAGGCGGCCCGAATATCGTCTATCTCAAGATAGGGAAAGTCGGCGAGAATCTGTTCATAGGTCATGCCGCCGGCCAGCATCTCAAGGATGTCGGTAACGCGGATGCGCATACCCCGGATACAGGGTTGCCCGTGACATTGCTCGGGACGAATCGTTATGCGCGACAACGGGTTCATCATGCTTAGAATATACACATTTTTCGACCGCCGCGCCACCCCGCGCCGACCAATTTTTGCGAGGTTGTATGCGTCGAGTGCGCTAGAGAGGAAGGGACATGGCCGATCCCACGACAGCCGCCGCAACCGAAACGACCTCCCCAGGCTTTCTCTTGGTCGACGGGCCGGTGGTGCGCGTACGCCGCTGTCGCCACGGACCCATGGCCTATTTGACGCAGGACGCCTATGTCGGCCGTTCGCTCGATCTTTATGGCGAATATGGGGAGGACGAGCAGGTCATGCTCGCGCGCATGGTCAGGCCCGGCGATATCGTGGTTGAAGCGGGGGCTAATCTGGGCTCGCGCACCGTGCCGCTGGCCCAGAAAGTCGGCCCGACCGGTGCCGTGATTGCCTTCGAGCCGCAGCGCTTCGTCTACCAAATCATGTGTGCGAACGTTGCGCTCAACGAACTTACCAATGTGCGCGCGCAAAACGCGGCCGTGGGCGAGGCACCCGGCGTGCTCGATGTGCCGGCCATCAGCTATTCGACGCCAAACAATTTTGGCGGCGTATCGCTCGATGGCGTCAGCACGGCCAAAGTGAGCGCCAATGTCGCGGCGGAAAAGGTGCCGGTTGTGACGATCGATTCGCTCAATCTGCCACACATGCGTCTGCTCAAGATCGATGTCGAGGGGATGGAACGCGCCGTATTGGCCGGCGCACGCGAAACGATCAAGCGCTGCCGTCCCTTCCTCTATTTCGAAGCGGATCGACGCGAACGAAACCCCGAGCTGATCTCGCTCGCCCTCGAACTCGGTTATCGGCTGTGGTGGCACATGCCGTTCTTATTCAATCAGAATAATTTCGCGGGCAACGCGACCAATGTGTTCGGGCGCATCGTCTCGCTCAACCTCTTGGGCGTGCCCAAGGAGGTTAAGACCGTGGTGCAAGGTTTGAAAGAGGTGACCGGTCCCAACGAACCTCATCCGATCGGCTAAGCGCCGCCCATCGTTCTCGTCACCACGCTTGTTCTTAGGGTACGAACCGTGCTCGGATGGCGGCTCTCGTTCGAACCGCTTTGAGCACATCCCGCGCCGATGCCGGCTTCCCGTTTTCGTTGGTATAACGCCATCGGTCTTATGGCCGGGTGGGTCTTTGCGCTATTCCCGATTTTTTGGATGCTCTCGACGTCGTTCAAGCCGCTCGCCGAGTGGATTACCGTTCCGCCGACCTGGCTGCCAAAGGAGCCAACGCTCTCCAACTACGCGCCGCTGTTCAGAACCTTTGACGACCGCTACATCACGGGCCTTGGCGCCGGTTGGCGCTCGATGCTCGATTCCATCATTTGCTCCGGCTCCGCGACCCTGATTTCCGTCGCGTTTGGGCTCGCGGCCGCGCTCGGCTATTCGCGCTATCGGGCGGGCGGCGATCATTTCGCCCTCGCGGTGCTGTCCGTCCGCATTGTGCCGACGGTGACGCTCGCCATTCCAATGCTCTTCCTGTTCGGCGAGCTCGGCCTACGCGACACCTATATTGGCGTGATTTTGGCGAACGTGGCGTTGACCGTGCCGTTCTCCTTTTGGATGCTGAAGAGCTTTATCGACGAGGTGCCGCAAGCGATCGAGGAAGCCAGCATGATGGACGGCTTCAGCCGTTGGCAGGCTCACTTTTTCGTCACCGTGCCCTTGATCCGGGGCGGGCTAATGGCGACGGGGTTGTTCGTCTTCATCCTCAATTGGAGCGAGTTTTTGATCACCATGACGCTGACCGACAAGAACGTGATCACGCTGCCGGTCAGCTTGCACCATTATGAAGGCATGATCGGGGTACAGGCCGCCTTCGCCGCGTTCGCGGCCGCGCCGATTCTCGTGTTGGGATTCTTGATTCAGAAGCACCTCGCGCGGGCCTTTACGCTCGGCGCGATCAAGCGGTAAGGGAGCGGGAATTAAAATGCGCTTGAAGAACAAAGTCGCGATCGTCACGGGCGCGGGTTCGGTCGGTCCCGGTTTCGGCAATGGCAAAGCAATCGCGACGTTGTTCGCTCGTGAAGGCGCCAGCGTGTTCGCGGTCGATTTGGTCGCCGCCGCGGTGGAGGAAACTCGAACGCTGATTGCCTCTGAAGGCGGCTCCTGCGCCACCCATCTTTGCGATGTCACCAAGGCAGGCGACGTCAAGGCCATGGTCGAGGCCTGCGTCGCGCGCTTCGGCCGGCTCGATATATTGGTCAATAATGTCGGCGGTTCCGAGCCGGGTGGGCCGGTCGATATGAGCGAAGAGACCTGGCGACGCCAGCTCGACTTCAATTTGACCAGCGCGTTTCTCTGCTGCAAGCACGCGATGGCAAGCATGGAGCAATCGGGCGGTGGTGCGATCGTCAATATTTCCTCGGTCGCCGGCCATCGTCATATCGGCAATAATCACGTCGCCTATGCGGCGGCGAAAGCGGGGCTCCAACAATATACGCGCTCGGCCGCCGTGCAGTATGCGCCGAAGGGCATCAGGCTCAATGTGGTTAGTCCCGGGTTGATGCACACGCCTTTGGTCGAGCAGCGCCTGGCGCGGCAATACAGCGCGAACGATCTCGCCGCATTGATCGAGAAGCGCCATCGCCAAGTGCCGATGGGGCGCATGGGTGATAGCTGGGATGTTGCCTTTGCCGCGCTTTATTTGGCGTCTGATGAAGCCCGCTATGTGACCGGCGCGGACCTCGTGGTCGATGGCGGGCTGATCGCCGCGACGCCCCGATAAAGACGCCGAATCAGCCAGGCTCATGATTGTCGCGTGAGGCCGAATAGCCCAGTATGAGAGCCGGCGTCACGCCTTACTCAACGAACAGGGAGCGCAAAGATGGCTGCATCGGATCGCAAATTTATTACGCCCGAGAATCAAAAATGGTTGGCAGGTCGCGCCGCTTCGGCCGCGGTGCGCTGCGGTGATTTGCTCTTTGTCGCGGGCCAAACGGCAACCGATAGCAATCTTAATCCCGAGGCGCGCGGCGATGTGAAAGCCCAGGCGCACCGCGCCTTCGCCAAATTGCGCGCGATCATCGAGGCGGAAGGCGGCACGATGGATGATGTGCTCGACATCATGTCGTTCCATACCGACCCGCGTACGATCGATGCGGTGTTAGAGGTGGCACGCGAGTGGTTGCCAGCCGGGCGCTATCCGGCGTGGACCGCGTTCGGCTCGACCGGCTTGCAACACCCGGACATTCTGGTGAGCCTGCGCGCCATCGCTCATCTCGGCAAGGCAGAGAAGAAATGCGTGACGCCCGATTCAATGGCTTGGTTGCGCGGCCTGCCGATCTCCGCCGGCTGCCGCAAGGGCGATTACATGTTTGTCTCGGGCATTCTTTCGTCGGATGCCTCGGGCAAGGTGCTCGACCCGAGCCATCACGATAAACAGGCGCGCACGGCCTATGTGCGCCTCAAGGAAGTCTTGGCGGCGGGCGGCGGCGGCTTGGACGACATCGTCGATATGATCGCGTTCAACCAAGACGCCCGCGGGATGGATGCCTCGGTCGATATTTGGTGCAACGAAATCATTCCGGAGAAGCCGATCAACACGGTGACCGCCTATACGGCGATCGCGACCTCCGGCCTATATCGGCTGGGCCATGTCGGGGCCTATCGGGCGATTGCCGATTTCAACTCAAGCCCGCGCGTCGCCGCGAATATCCCCTCGGTGCATTGGCACGAGCAGCGCATCGGAGGGGCCTCGAAAAAGAAGAACGGACGGCTGGTCGGCATCGCCGGCCAGGTCGCCTCGGACGGTCAGAAAAACATCATCGCGCGGGGGGATACCGCGGCCCAGGCGCGCTATTGTTTCGGACAGATTAACGGGGTGCTCGAAAAACTCGGGGGTTCGCTCGACAGCGTGGTCGAAATCACCTCTTTTCATAAGGATCCCCGCGCTTGGGAGATTGTCATGGGGGTGGGGCGGGAGGTCTTCAAGCCGGGCAGGGGGCCGGCCTGGACCCCGGTTGGCGCCACCGGCCTCTATTTGGAGGGCTATCTTCACGAAATTTATGCGCTTGCCGTGATATAGGGCCCCAGCAATGGCAAACGTGCTGATTTACGATTCGATCGACCAGGCCGGGCTCGAAATTCTTAAGGCCCGTAGTGATATCAAGATTGTGAATGTTCTCGCCAATGACACCGAGCGTCTGATGGCCGCGTTGCCGAGCGCCGATGCCGCGATCCTGCGCTACTACCCCTTTAACCGGGCGGCCGTGGCCGCCGGCAAACGGCTCAAGGTGATCCAGCGCCATGGGGTCGGCTATGACCGGGTCGATGTCGCGGCCGCGACCGAGCACCGTATTCCGGTCGCGACGGTCGGCGAGGCGAACTCGGTTACCGTTGCCGAATTGACGCTCTATTTCATGTTGGCGGCCGCCAAGCAGGGCCTCGCGCTCGACCGCATGACGCGCGCCGGTGAATGGAAAAGCCGGGAGACGATTCCGACCATCGAGTTGTTCGAAAAGAACGTTCTGATCATCGGCTTCGGCCGGATCGGCACGCGCGTGGCACCGCGCTGTGCCGCGTTCGGCATGACCGTCCATGTCTGCGATCCCAATGTCTCGGACACTGTGATTCGCGCGGCCGGTTATGTGCCGGTGAAGGATTTTCGTGCCGCGCTGGCGGCGATGGATTACGTCACTGTGCACACGCCACTGAACGACACAACCCGCCACATGTTCGATCGCGCCACACTCGCGCGCATGAAGGATGGCGCGGTCTTCATCAATACAGCGCGCGGCGAGATCGCCGATAATGTCGCGGTCGCCGATGCGCTCACGAGTGGTCGTCTGTTCGCCGCCGGGTTCGATGTCTTCGAGCCGGAGCCTCCGGGCACGGCGCACCCGCTGGTCGCGCACCCGCGCACGGTAATCACGCCTCATGCCGCTGCGCTGACGCGCGAATGCAATCGCCGCACGTCGATTCGGTGCGCGCGCAATGCGATTGACGCGATCGAGGGACAACTTGACCCTTCTTATGTGGTGAATCCAGATGCGCTTCGACATTGATCGGCGTCTAGCAATGCGACCCAATTTTTCACCCCTGCGCCTGGCGATTTTGCCGCTGTTCGGTCTGTTGCTGAGCGCCACCAGCGCTCAGGCGGTGGAAGAGCCTGCCCTCGACATGTCGCTTGGTGAAATCTCCCCAGGGGGAAGCCCCGGCAATGGTCAGTTCGGCCAATGGCTGAAGGGGCTGCGTGAGGAGGCCGCGAAACGCGGCATCAAGGCAAAGACGCTCGACGTGACGCTCAACAATGTGCAGCCGCTCGACCGTGTCATCGAGCTCGATCGCACCCAGCCCGAAGTGACCATGACGTTCGTCCAATATCTTGAGCACATCACGCCGGCAATTCGCGTCGAGCAGGCGCGCGCCCGCTTCAGCGAGAATCAGCAATTGCTGCGGGCGGTCGAAAAGAAATTCGGCGTCGAGCCTGAGTTCATCGTCGCGCTCTGGGGCATCGAAAGCAATTTCGGAACCAACATGGGCGATTTCTCCGTCATTCAGGCCTTGGCCACGCTTGCCTATGACGGCCGGCGCAGTGACTATTTCCGTGAGGAGCTGCTGAAGGCGCTTATCATCGTCGACCAAGGTCATATCGAGCCGGGTTTGATGCTCGGCAGTTGGGCGGGCGCCATGGGCCAGGCGCAGTTCATGCCGTCGAGCTTTTTGAACTATGCGGTCGATCACAATGGCGATGGCCGACGGGATATTTGGGGCACCCGCGCCGATGTGTTCGCCTCGGCCGCCAATTATCTGGCGACAGAGGGCTGGAAACATGGTGAAGGGTGGGGCCGGCGCGTGCTGGCGCCGCTCAGCTTTGACGTCGAAGCCGCCGCGGCTGTGAAGGAGCCAAAACCGGTCTCGGCCTGGCGAAAGGCCGGTCTGACGTTGATGGATGGCTCGCCTTTGCCCAGCGCTGAGGACAATCGGATGGCGACGCTGGTTTTGCCCGACGGGATCAAAGGCCCCGCCTTTCTCGCCTATGACAATTACCGAGTAATCATGCACTGGAATCGGTCAAACTATTTTGTGCTCGCCGTTAGTCAGCTTGCCGACCAAATCCGCAACCAGTAGACTCTCCTCCAATGAATTGGGAATAGGCGACTGTGCGGCCCAATATATGGCGTAGGCCAATGCTTCGGCGTGTTCTGGTCGTGATGGCTCTCGGGGCGCTGCTCGGCGGTTGTGCTGAGACTGAGCTCGTTAGCCACACGGCGAAGGTTTTGGGACGAGACGGCAGGCCGAGCGCGCCGGTGCCTAAGGGCTATAAGCTCGGCAACCCGTATGAAGTCTTGGGCGCCACCTACTACCCCTATCACGACCCTAGGTTCTCAGAGCAGGGGATCGCCTCCTGGTATGGCGAGGAATTTCACGGCCGCAAGACCGCAAGCGGTGAGGTTTACGACATGAATTCGCTGACGGCGGCCCACAAGACACTACCTCTCCCGAGCACGGTGCGCGTGACCAATTTGGACAATGGGCGCACGCTCTTGGTACGGGTCAATGATCGAGGGCCGTTTGTGAACGGGCGGATCATCGATCTTTCGCGTCGCTCGGCCCAAATGTTGGGTGTCTATGGCACCGGTACCGCGAAGGTGCGCGTCGAATTCGTCGAACTCGCGGCGCTTGAACCGGCGGACACACTGGTGGCGAGCGACGTGAACCCGCCGTCACCGAAAATGACAATCGAGCCGGTCGCACAGACGCCGAAGAAGAAAGTCGAGTCGATCAAAGAGACGAAGCCTCGGATCACGGCTAAGGTTGCGCCAGCACCAAGGCCGCCGAAACCGAAGAATGGCGATTTCGCGCTCATCGGTTCGGCCGAGGCTGCCGAATCGGAGGGGGTAACGCTCACAACCCCGGCAAAGCGTAGCGATCTGTTCGTTCAGGTTGGCGCCTTTGCGAGCCGCGATAATGCCGATCGACTGAAGGGCGTCTTGAAGCCGATGGGGCAACCGATGATCGCGCCAGGCAATCGCAACGGACAAATTCTCTATCGTGTGCGATTCGGCCCTATCGCCTCGCTCGAAGCGGCCGATAGTTTGCTAGATCGCCTGATCAAATCGGGCTACACCGCCGCGCGTCTGATCGTCGAAACCGATTAGTGACGTGTGCACGACAGACTATTCAATGAACGGCTTCAGCCGATGATCGGAAATGTCATGACCCGACGTAAGACCAGCCCATTGTCGCTACGCGGCATCGTCGGATTGGTAGCACCAATTCTCAGCGCGTACGCCATCTTGATCGGCGCCTCATCGGCGCACGCGGTCGAATCGGCGGCACGAGAGTTCATCATTGTCGACCTGACCACGGGCACGGTGCTCGCCGAGAAAAATCCCGATGAGCGCATGCCGCCATCCTCCATGAGCAAATTGATGACGCTTTATGTCGCGTTCGGTTTGTTGAAGGAGGGCAAGCTCAAGATGGAGGATGCCTTTACGGTCAGTGAAAAGTCCTGGCGCATGCAGGGCTCGAAAATGTTTCTTCCGATCGGAAGCAAAGTGACGGTTGCGGAGCTTTTGAGGGGCATCATCATTCATTCCGGGAATGATGCTTGTATCGCGCTCGCCGAAGGCATTGCAGGAGACGAAGCAAGCTTCGCCAATCTCTTGAACGAGCGCGCCGCCGCGATCGGGCTAACCGGCAGTCATTTCGTCAATTCAAGCGGCTGGCCCGATCCCAATCACTACATGACCGCGCGTGATCTGGTGCGGTTGGCCGAACGGCTGATCAAGGATTTTCCGGACTATTATGAGCTGTTTGCGGAGAAAGAGTTCACGTTCAACAACATTACGCAGGGCAATCGCAACCCACTTCTCTACAACTTTGCCGGTGCCGATGGATTGAAGACCGGGCACACGCAAGATGCCGGTTATGGCCTGACCGCCTCGGCCATGCGCGAGGGCCGGCGTCTCATTTTGGTGGCGAACGGCATGGCAAGTATGAACGAACGCGCGGATGAGTCCGCTCGCCTGCTCAGTTATGGCTTCGCGGAATTCCAGAATCTGAAAATTCTGACCGCAGGCGAGGTGGTTTACGAATTGCCGGTTTGGCTTGGTGAGAGCGCAACCGTGCCGGTCGTCGCCTCCTCCGATGTCGTGGTCACGCTGCCACGGAGCGCCGGCAAAAAGGTCGAAATGCGAATCGTCGCGGCAGGTCCGGCACTTGCCCCAGTGGCCAAGGCGGCGGTGCTCGCCAAGCTGACCATCAATGTGCCTAATTTGGCTCCGATTGAACTGCCCTTGGTCTCGGCTGGCGCGGTGGAGAAAGTTTCGGGCTTCAGCCGGATGAGCAGGGTTGCGAATCACCTGTTCACCGGCCCGTAAACGGCGCTCTATAGTCGCGCATGGCGCGCGGACGGTTCATTACTTTCGAAGGCGGCGAAGGGGCGGGGAAATCGACCCAGGTACGGTTCCTGGTCGAGGCCTTGATGCGCTCAGGGATTGACGCCATCGCGACGCGCGAGCCTGGCGGCGCGCCAGGCGCCGAATTGATCCGCAAATTATTGGTCGATGGTCCGGAGGCCCGTTGGGAGCCGCTGGCCGAGGCGGTCCTGCATTTTGCCGCACGGCGCGAACATGTCGTGCGCACGGTTTGGCCGGCGCTCGAGCGAGGCCAATGGGTGGTTTCCGATCGCTTCGCGGATTCGACCATGGCCTATCAAGGCTATGGCCAGGGCGCTGATCGGGACGCGATCCGTTCGCTTTATCGGGCGACGCTTGGCGATTTCGCACCCGACCTCACCTTCGTGCTCGATGTGCCGGTCGCGGTTGGGCTTGCGCGGGCGCGGGCACGCGAAGGCGGTGTGCAAAGCCGCTATGAACGCATGGACCCCGCCATGCACGAGCGATTGCGCCAAGGCTTTCTCGCGATCGCCGACAGCGAACCCAAACGCTGCGTGACGCTCGATGCCGGAATCGGGGCCGAGGCCGTGCAGGCGCAGGTGAGGACGCTTGTCGGCGAGCGCTTGGGGATGAATTTCCGTGGCTGAAACAGAAGCCGCGCCTTCGCTCTTGCCTGAGCCACGCGCCAATCCGGCGTTGCTCGGTCAGGAGAGCGCCGAGCAGGCTTTTCTTGCCGCTTGGCAAAGCGGTCGCTTGGCTCATGGCTGGGTTTTAAGTGGCCCGCGCGGCATCGGCAAGGAGACGCTGGCCTTTCGTATCGCGCGTCATGTCTTAGCCAGCGGGACCGGTGATCGCTTGGCGTGCGACCCCGCCACGCCGTTGTTTCGTCGTATCGCCGCCGGCGGGCATAGCGATCTCTTTTATCTCGCCCGCCAGGTGAACGAGAAGACCGGTAAGCTCAGAAGCGAGATCGGCATCGATGATGCCCGCGCGCTGTGCGCCTTATTGGCGCTGACACCCGGTGAAGGAGAATGGCGCGTTGCGATCGTCGATGGCGCGGAAGAGATGACTCGCAACGCAGCGAACGCGATTCTGAAGGTGCTCGAAGAGCCGCCGGCGCGCGCGCTTTTGATTCTGGTCAGCCATGCGCCGGGACGGCTTTTGCCGACCATCCGCTCGCGCTGTCGCTTCCTCCCGTTGCAGCGGCTCGACGACACGTCATTGCGTACCGTGCTGGCGCCGCTTTTGGCCGGTCTACCGGCCGATGATGCCGAGCTTCTGCTGGCGCTGGCCGAAGGCAGTCCGGGGCGCGCGCTCGCGCTGCACGAGGCGGGGGGCGTCGCGCTCTACCGCGATCTCCTGGGCCTCCTCGATACGCTGCCGGCGCTCGATCATGTCAGGCTTCACGCTTTGGCCGACCGCGCGCAAAGCGGCGAGGGCCGGGATCGCTATAGGCTGATCGGCGAGCTCTTGCTGGCCGTGATCGCGCGCCTGGTACGGGGTTTGAGCGGCGGGGCCCCGGCGAGCCACGGTCTGGTCCGCAATGAAATCGCGACCCAGACCCAGCTTGGCGCCGCCCGAGGCGGCCTTGAACAATGGGTCGAGGTGTGGGACAACCTGCGCCGCCTGTTCGCCCGGGCCGATGCCATCGATCTCGAACCACGACAAACCTTGATCAGCGCGTTCGGCACGCTGGAGCGCGCCGCGCGGCGTTGAGCGCACGGCGGAACCGACCAGGAGAGGCTCTTATGTCGTCCGCCGCGCCGGCCTATTACCTCACGACGCCCATTTATTACGTCAATGATTCGCCGCACATCGGGCATGCCTATACCTCGCTCGCGTGCGATGTGCTGGCGCGCTTCATGCGGCTCGATGGCTATCGCGTTCATTTCCTGACCGGGACCGACGAGCACGGCCAGAAGGTGGAGAAGGCGGCGGCCGCCGCCGGCAAGCCGCCCAAGGAATTCGTTGATGAGGTCTCGCAGCGCTTTCGGACGCTGGCGAAAACGATGAACTTCAGCAATGACGATTTCATTCGCACCACTGAGGCGCGGCATATCACGTCGTGCCAAAACCTGTGGAACGCGATCAAGGCGAACGGCCATATCTATCTGGGCAAATATGCCGGCTGGTATTCGGTGCGCGACGAAGCCTTCTATGCCGAAGACGAATTGAAGCCAGGGCAGGGCGGGCAAAAGATCGCGCCCTCCGGCGCGCCGGTCGAATGGGTCGAGGAGCCGAGCTATTTCTTCGATCTCTCGAAATGGCAGGACAAGCTCCTGCGCTTTTATGACGAGAACCCCGATTTCATCGCGCCCGAGAGCCGTCGCAATGAAGTGACGAGTTTCGTGCGCAGCGGCTTGCAGGATCTTTCGGTCTCGCGCACGAGCTTCAAATGGGGCGTGCCGGTGCCGAATGACCCGGCGCATATCATGTATGTCTGGCTCGATGCGCTGACCAACTACATCACTGCGGCCGGCTATCCCGACACGGCGAGCGAAACCTATCGCACGTTCTGGCCGGCCGATCTGCACATGGTGGGCAAGGACATCGTGCGCTTTCACGCGGTCTATTGGCCGGCGTTTCTGATGGCGGCGGGCGTCGCACCGCCCAAGCGCGTCTTCGCCCATGGCTGGTGGACCAATGAGGGCCAGAAGATTTCCAAGTCGCTCGGCAATGTGATCGACCCGGTTCAACTGGTCGAGCGCTATGGTCTCGATCAAGTGCGATATTTTCTGCTACGCGAAGTGCCGTTCGGCAATGACGGCGATTTCTCACACGGCGCCATGATGCGGCGGATGAATGCCGAGCTTGCCAATGACTATGGCAATCTGGTGCAGCGCGTGCTCTCGATGATCAACAAGAATTGCGCCGCGCGCGTGCCGACCCCTGGCGCGTATACGGAAGCCGATCGAGTACTCCTCGGTTCGGCGGACGGGTTGCTCCCGGCGATGCGCGACGCCATAAGACGCCAGCATTTTCATGTCGCGCTCGAGCGCCATGGCGAGGTGGTTGGCGCGGCCAATCGCTTTGTCGATGAGCAGGCGCCTTGGGCCCTCAAAAAGACCGACCCGAAGCGGATGGAGACCGTGCTTTATGTGTTGGCCGAAACCATTCGACGCCTCGCGGTGTTGAGCCAGGCCTTCATGCCCGATTCTTCGGCCAAGATTCTCGATCAACTGGGTGTCGCGAAGTCCGAGCGGGAATTCGCCGTCGCGTTTTCCCCTTCTGCAGCATTGACGCGCGATGATCCGCTGCCGGCGCCGGTCGGCGTGTTTCCGCGCTTCGTCGTCGAGCCGGCGGCCTAGGGCCCAAGGGCACGCTGCCATGTTGGTCGATAGCCATTGCCATTTGGATTTTCCGGATTTCGTCGGCGATCTCGACGGTGTTTTGGCGCGCGCGGCAACCGCCGGCGTCGGCCATATGCAGACCATCTGCACGCGGCTCCGCTCGTTCGATGGCGTCGCCGCGCTCGCCGAGCGGAGCGAGCGGCTATTCTGCTCGGTCGGCGTTCATCCGCACCATGTGGCCGAGGAGCCTGAGCCGGTGACGGCCGAGGCACTATTGAAACGCGCTCAGCACCCGAAGGTGATCGGCCTTGGCGAAACCGGGCTCGATTTCTATTACGAGCAAAGCCCGCGCGATCAGCAGGAAGCGAGCTTCCGCGCGCATATCGCGGCCGCAAGGCAAAGCGGCCTGCCGATTATCGTCCACACGCGCACCGCCGATGACGAGACCATCCGGATCATGCGCGAGGAGGCGGAGCGGGGGCGCTTCCCCGGCGTGATCCACTGCTTTACGGCAAGCCGCGAGGTGGCGGACTGCGCCATCGAGCTCGGGCTCTATGTGTCGCTCGCCGGGATCCTGACCTTCAAAAACGCGGCGGCGTTGAGGGACACGGTGCGCGAGCTGCCGCTTGATCGACTGCTGGTTGAGACCGATTCGCCCTATCTCGCGCCCGTGCCACACCGGGGCAAGCGCAATGAGCCGGCCTTCGTGCCGGCGGTGGCGGCCGCGCTCGCCGCGCTAAAGGGCCTCACGACCGAACAAGTGGCCCAAGCTACGACCGACAATTTTTTTAGACTGTTTTCGAAAGCTCGCCGGCAACCCGTTCATTCGACATGAAAATAACGGTTCTAGGATGCGGCACGTCGAGCGGCGTTCCGATGGTCGGGTGCCGCTGCGAGGTGTGCCAGTCGGACGATCCGCGCAATCGGCGCCGGCGGGTTTCGATCCTGGTCGAACATGGCGAAATGGCTGCGTTGGTCGATACGTCGCCCGATCTACGTGAACAACTATTATCCTCTGAAATCAGCCGCTTGGATGGCGTGATTTATACGCACGGTCATGCCGACCATAGCCATGGCATCGATGACCTTCGGGCGATCAATTACCACATGAATGCGGCGCTCAATGCCTATGGAACGGCTGAAACATTGCGCTCGCTCCAGGAGCGTTTCGCCTATGCCTTTGGCGAGCCTAGAACTTGGTGGCACAGCCCAGCCTTGCGGGCGAAGCCGATTGCGGGCCCATTCGAGATTGGCGCGTTGAAGGTCACGCCATTCGAGCAGATTCATGGCCGGGGCGTAACGACGGGCTTTGTGTTTGGCCAACGCGAGGCGGCGTATTCGACCGACGTGAACGCGTTGAACGAGGATGCGATCGAGACCTTGAGCGGCGTGAAGCTCTGGGTGGTCGATTGTCTGGGCTATCAGTCGCATCCGAGCCATGCGAATTTGGAAATCACGTTGGGCTGGATCGAACGCGTCAAGCCGAGGCTCGCGGTGCTGACCCATATGTCGCACCAATTTAATTACGCGACGTTGTGCAAGGAACTGCCGGAAGGCGTGGTGCCGGGCCTTGATGGGTTGGTGATCGAAACCGAGGCGCTGTAGCGGCCCAATGCGGCCTGCCCGCTGAATGTCGATTCTGTATTTTCCATAATACATATTATGCGCGTTATGGACGCCTTGAGAAAGGCAGGCCAGGACGGCACCATGCCGGCCCCCAATGGCCATTCCCCGCACGACTTCAGGAGCACCCCGACCGATGTCCTCGAATACGGATCGCTTGACCGCGGTGATGGCACGTTTACGCGATCCGAATGGCGGCTGCCCATGGGATCTGAAGCAGGATTTCACCACCATCGCGCCATACACGATCGAGGAAGCCTATGAGGTCGCCGAGGCGATCCGGCTCGGCGATATGGCCGCCCTCAAGGAAGAGCTCGGTGACCTGCTCCTTCAGGTTGCCTATCACGCCCAGATGGCGCACGAGGCCGGCGCCTTTGATTTCGAGGCGGTGGCTGGCGCGATCGCCGACAAAATGATCCGGCGCCACCCGCATGTGTTCGCCGACGCCAAAATCGAAAGCGCCAGCGCCCAGACGCTCGCGTGGGAGGATCAGAAAGCGAGCGAGCGAGGCGCCAAGGCCGAACCGAATGGCAGAGCGCCCTCGGTGCTGAGCGGCGTCGCGCTCGCTTTGCCGGCCTTGTTGCGCGCCGAGAAGCTGCAGAAGCGTGCGGCGCGGGTTGGCTTCGATTGGCCCGAGGTGGAGCAAGTCTTCGATAAGATCGACGAGGAAATGGCCGAGATTAGGCACGCGATCGACCACCCGCCTGCCGCCCCGGCGGCACGGCTGAGCAAGCTTCAAGACGAGCTGGGCGACCTGCTCTTCGCCTGCGCCAATCTCGCGCGCCATTTGAAGGTTGATCCGGAGGAAGCGCTGCGCGGCACCAACGCGAAATTCGAACGCCGCTTCCGTTTCATCGAAGCCGCGCTGGCCGAGGCCGACCGCGCGCCCTCGGACGCGACACTCGAAGAGATGGAAGCGCTCTGGCAAGAGGCCAAGAAGGCCGAGGCCGAGTAGGGGCCGGACCCCCTCTTCTCACCAACCATGATCCAAAAAAACGGGCCGCGGCCCTCGATGAGAGGAACCGCGGCCCGGAGTGAGACGCCTTTCGCCCGCGCGTTCGCGCGAGCGATGAGTGCGCCGGCTTACATGCCCATGCCGGGCATGCCGCCATGGCTGTGGCCGGCGTGATCGTCACCGCCTGCCTTGGCCGGCTCTTTCTTCTCGGCGATCATGGCTTCGGTCGTGATCAAGAGACCGGCAACCGAGGCTGCGTCTTGCAGCGCCGTGCGCACGACCTTGGCCGGATCGATGATGCCGGCCTTGATCATGTCGCAATACTCTTCTTTCTGCGCATCGAAGCCGTAGGTGACGCTCTTCTGCTCGAGGAGCTTACCAACCACGAGCGAGCCATCGACGCCCGAGTTCTCAACGATCTGCCGCACCGGCGCCTGAAGTGCCTTGCGGATGATGTTGATGCCGACGTCTTGATCGGCGTTCTCGCCCTTGAGCTTGTCGAGCGCACGGATCGAATAGAGCAGCGCGACGCCACCGCCTGGCACAACGCCCTCTTCGACCGCCGCGCGGGTGGCGTTGAGTGCGTCTTCCACGAGGTCCTTGCGCTCCTTCACTTCGATCTCGGTCGCGCCGCCGACCTTCAAAACCGCAACGCCGCCGGCGAGCTTCGCCAAGCGTTCTTGCAGCTTCTCTTTGTCGTAGTCGGACGTGGTTTCCTCGATCTGCGCGCGGATTTGGCCGCAACGCGCGGCGATGTCGGCCTTCTTGCCGGCGCCTTCGATAATCGTCGAATTGTCCTTGGTGATCGCGACGCGCTTGGCCTTGCCGAGCATGGCAAGCGTGACGTTCTCAAGCTTGATGCCGAGCTCTTCGCTGATCATCTCGCCACCCGTGAGCGTCGCGATGTCTTCGAGCATCGCCTTGCGGCGATCGCCGAAGCCCGGTGCCTTGACGGCCGAAACCTTCAAGCCACCGCGCAATTTGTTGACCACGAGCGTCGCCAAGGCCTCGCCTTCGACTTCTTCGGCGATGATCAGCAACGGGCGGCCCGACTGCACAACCGCTTCCAGAACCGGAATGAGCGGCTGAAGGTTCGCCAGTTTCTTCTCGTGGATCAAGATGTAGGGATTATCCAGATCGCAGGTCATCTTCTCGGCATTGGTGATGAAATAGGGCGAGAGATAGCCGCGATCGAATTGCATGCCCTCGACGACATCGAGTTCGGTTTCGAGCGCCTTGGCCTCTTCGACCGTGATGACGCCTTCCTTGCCGACCTTCTGCATCGCTTCGGCAATCATCTTGCCGACCGAGGCATCGCCATTCGCCGCGATGGTGCCGACCTGAGCGATTTCCTCATGGGTCGAAACCTTCTTCGCGCGCTTTTGAATGTCGGCCAGAACCGCCGCGGTGGCGAGATCGACGCCGCGCTTCAGGTCCATCGGGTTCATGCCAGCGGCCGCGGCCTTGGCCCCTTCCCGCACGATCGCCTGGGCCAACACGGTTGCCGTGGTGGTACCATCGCCCGCGATGTCGTTGGTCTTCGAGGCCACTTCGCGCACCATCTGGGCGCCCATGTTCTCGAACTTATCGGCCAGCTCGATCTCTTTCGCGACCGTGACACCGTCCTTGGTGATGCGCGGTGCGCCATAGGATTTGTCGAGCACGACGTTGCGACCCTTCGGGCCCAACGTCACCTTTACTGCATCGGCCAGAATATCCACGCCGCGCAGCATGCGCGCGCGGGCATCGGGCCCGTATTTGACTTCTTTAGACGCCATGTTCCGTCGCTCCTTTAGCGCTCAATGATTCCCATGATGTCGGACTCTTTCATGATCAGCAGTTCTTCGCCGCTGAGCTTGATTTCTGAGCCCGACCATTTGCCGAACAACACCCGCTGACCCTTCTTCACGTCGAGCGGATGGATTTTGCCATTCTCGTCACGCGCGCCCGAACCGACCGCGACAACCTCGCCCTCTTGCGGCTTCTCTTGAGCCGAATCAGGGATGATGATGCCGCCCTTGGTCTTCTGATCCTGTTCGATGCTCTTGACCACAATGCGGTCATGCAGTGGCTTGATCTTCATGCAGTTGCTCCGTCGATGTCTGTGGATTAACCTTCATTTCCAGAAGGTTGCGCGGCGATGTTATAGACTATTAGCACTCGCCTGCGTTGAGTGCTGAGGGTATAACGGAGCGGCTCGGGGCTGTCAATCACAGCCCGTACGGAACCATCGGGAACGTCCGGAAATGGGGCGGTTGGCCCCTGCCCCTGCCCCTACTCCGCCGCGCGCTCAGTGGTGGTGGCGGGCACTCGGGTAATCCCGGGACGGCTGAGCGCGCGCGCCAGGATATCGGGGTCAAGGCGCATGGTGAGCACGATCAGCGCCTCGCCATCCTGCCGGGCGATGACCTCGCCGTTTCGGTAGAGCCAGGCGAGCGAGGCACCGTCCGAGGGCGCCACCCCAAGTTCGATCGTGCGTTGACCGGCATTCAGCCTGGCCTCGATCGCCTCAAGGAGCGTGCCAACCCCCTCGCCCGTCAGGGCCGAGAGGGCAACGCGTTTCGATCCCGACCCGGCTTTGGCGCTCAAGAGCCCCGCGCGGCGCTCGGGATCGAGCTGGTCGATCTTGTTCAGAACCTCGATCATGACCTCGTCGAGCCGCTCGCCGAGGCCGATTTCACCCAACACGACCTCGACATCGGCCAATTGCGCGGCGCTGTCAGGATGCGCGATGTCGCGCACATGGAGGATCACATCGGCCTCGATCACCTCTTCCAGCGTGGCCCGGAAGGCCGCGACTAAATCGTGCGGCAGGTCGGACACGAAGCCGACCGTATCGGAGAGAATGATGCGCCGGCCGGAGGGCAGATCGACGCCGCGCATGGTGGGATCGAGCGTCGCGAACAGGGCATCGCGCGCATCGACCGTGGCCCCGGTCAGGCGATTGAATAACGTCGATTTGCCGGCATTGGTGTAGCCGACCAGCGCGACAATCGGATAGGGAACGCGCCGGCGCGCCTCGCGGTGCAGCGCGCGGGTCTTGACCACGGTTTCGAGATCGCCCTTGAGCTTGGCGATGCGTTCGCGAATTTGGCGCCGATCGGCTTCGATCTGCGTTTCGCCGGGGCCACCGAGAAAGCCGAAGCCGCCGCGTTGGCGCTCAAGGTGCGTCCAGGAGCGTACCAGCCGGCTTTTCTGGTAATTGAGGCTGGCGAGCTCGACCTGAAGGCGGCCTTCTCGCGTGCGGGCGCGGGCGCCAAAGATTTCGAGGATCAGCCCCGTGCGGTCGATCACCTTGCAAGCCAAAGCGCGCTCGAGATTGCGCTGTTGAATCGGCGAGAGAACCGCGTCGACCACAACGACCAGGATTTCGCGCTCGGTGACGATCTCCTTCAAGGCCTCGACCTTGCCGGAGCCGATCAACGTCGCGGGCCGTGGCTTGATGAGGTCGATCGCCTCGGCGTGGACGACATCAAGCCCGACCGCGCGGGTCAGGCTAATCGCTTCGTCGAGCCGTGCTTCAAGATCGCGGCCGCCGCCGCTTCGCGTTGCGCCATCACGGCGCGCGCCATCGTCCTTCCGCTGCAAACGTCGTGGCAGCGAAACATGAACAACCCCGGCGCGGCCGCTCGATGAGCCGGCCGGTCGCATCGTGTTCACCTCAGACGTCAGCTTCGTCCTTACCACCATCGAACAGCTGGATCGGTTGACCCGGCATCACCGTCGAGATGGCGTGTTTGTAAACCAGCTGCGAATGATTATCGCGGCGGAGCAACACACAAAAATTGTCGAACCACGTGACCACTCCCTGCAGCTTTACGCCGTTCACAAGAAAAATTGTGACCGGCAGCTTGCCCTTACGCAGGTGGTTGAGGAAGGTGTCCTGCAGGTTTTGGGGCTTTTCGCCTGTCATGTCGTTTTATCCCCTGTTGTTTGATTATCGGGGTGATTGATGACGTTCCAGGGTTCGCATCAAACGGACCCAATTGGGGTCTATCGGAGCGGTCCAGGGCGCCATCCGATCATATGGTACGGCGAAACCGCGTTAGAAAGCCCCTCATTTCTGCAAGTGATGAAAAATGCAGGTCTGGCTCCTGGGGTTCGTCGCCGTCGAGGGCGGGCGAAGGTCCAACCAGTACCGCGACGCAATTCGCCCGTCGCGCACAAATAACGTCGAGCCCGGTATCGCCCACATACCAAACCGCGGCCCCCGCCGGAACGCCGCTTGGCTCAAGCGCGTGGTTAAACGCGACCGGTGATGGTTTGTCAGACGGTGTGTCGGTCGCGCCGACCAGCCGAGCGAAATAATCGGCCAATCCCAGATGCTTGGCCTCCGCCCTTAATAGATCACCATTTTTGCTGCTAAGCACGGCGAGGTAGAGACCTTGTGCGACGAGGTCATCGAGCACGTCCTTCGCATTCGCCAAGGGTTGGACACGGGCGAGGTGGATCCGTCGATAGACCTCAAAAAAGCGCTCGCCGGCGGCCTCCGCCCGGTCGCCAAAAAGCCTCGGAAACGCCTCGCGCATGGAATGGCGGACCCAGGATTTGGTCTGATCGATCGTCCAGGGCTTGCGGTCGAACGCGACAAAGGTTTCGTGCAAGGCCTCGTGGATGACCTGCCAGCTATCGACCAGCGTGTTGTCCCAGTCGAACAACACGGCGCGTGGCGCGGTGAGGTCGCTCATGCCTCGCCGGCAGTACCATAGTGGGCGATACAGAGCCCACGTAGCTGACGAGTGATTTCGCCCGGATAGCGATTGGCGATCGGGCGCCCGTCGACTGCAATCACCGCGCGTACCATGGCGGTGGTGCTCGTCAAAAAGGCTTCGCGCGCGCCGAGCAATTCCTCGACGGTGAAGGAACGCTCAACAACGTCTAGGCCTGCGGCGCGGGCCAAGTTGAGAACCGTCGCTCGGGTGATGCCGGGGAGTATTTCGGGCCCGAGTGGGCGCGTTATCAGCCGGCCGTCGCGATCGACAATCCATGCATTGGTCGAAGCGCCCTCGGAAATCGAGCCGTCGGTGCGCACGAACCAAGCCTCGAATGCCCCTGCATCGCGCGCCTTCTGTTTGGCGAGGACGTTGGCGAGGAGTCCGGTCGCCTTGATATCGCAGCGGCCCCAGCGCGTATCGGGCGTGGTGATGATCGCGATGCCGGTATCCGCACCGGCGTCGGTCGGCCAGACCATCGATTTGGCGGTGACCACCAGCGCGGGCTTGATCGGCGTCTTTGGAAAACCGTGATCGCGCGCTGCGACGCCCCGGCTGATTTGCATGTAGACCGTGCCATCCAGCACCCGATTGCGGGCCAGGGTTTCCTGACAAATCACCGTGATCGCCGAAAGCGGCATGGGCATGTCGATTTGAATGCCACGGAGCGATTGGGCAAGCCGATCGAGATGAGGCTTGAGGTCGATAATCCGGCCCGCCTGAACCGGGGCGACCTCGTAAACACCATCGGCGAATTGATAGCCGCGATCGTCGATCGAGACCGAGGCGCGCGATTGCGGCACATAGGCGCCGTTGACATGGGCGATGCGTGACATGAGGGACCCGCCTCGCGTCTAAAAGAACTCGGCGCGCACGGCGAACAATTGCTCAAACCGCTTGATCGCGGTGCGGGCGACAAAGGTAACAACCCGATCGCGCGGTTTGATGATGGTATCGCCGCGCGGAATGATAACGTCCTCACCCCGAACGATCGCGCCAATCAGCAACCCTGCGGGCAATTTGATTTCACGCAGCGGGCTGCCGACCAAAGGCGAGGTCTCCAAGGCATCGGCCTCGACGATTTCAGCCAGGCCATCGCGCACGGAATGAACGCCGTGAATCCGGCCACGCCTGATGCGCTGCAAAATGGTCGAGACAGTCGATTCACGCGGGCTGACCGCGGCATCGATCCCAAGCGGTCCTATCAGCGAGGCGTAGCTCGCATTGTTAATAAGCGCGAGCGCGCGCTGGCAACCAGCGCGCTTGGCCAGCAAGGAGGTTAGGATATTAACCTCATCGTCATTCGATACCGCGATCACGGCCTCGCTCTCCGAGATATTGGCCTCATCCAGGATGCTTTTTTCGAGCGCATCCCCGGTGATGACGACGGTGCGGCCCAGGCGCTCCGCCAAGAGACGCGAGCGCTCGGGGTCTATTTCGATCACTTTGAGATTGAGCGCGCTATGGCTGCTCTCCAAATCCTCGGCCAGAAAAAGCCCAACATTGCCGCCGCCGACAATGACCATGCGGCGGGCTTCTTTTTCCTCATGACCAAAGGCCGCCATTGAACGCTCAAGATGCCCCTCTTCGGTGACGAAATAGACCTCATCACCGGGTAGCATTTGATCCTCGCCCCGCGGCACGATAACGCGATCGTTGCGCACAATGCCGAGCACCACGATGGTGAGGCGCGGGAAAATCTCCGTCAGCTGGCGCAGCGGCGTATTGATCACGGGGCAGCGATCATCGCACCGCACGCCGATCACCCGTAGCCGTCCATGACCGAAGGGAATCATATCGAACGCCCCGGGCACCCTGAGGCGCCGCGAAATCGCGCGCGCCACCTCGATCTCGGGCGAAATGATCAGATCGATCGGCAGATGCTCGCGGCGGTATAGGTCGGCCCAGGCCGGATCGAGATAGGTCTGCGCGCGAATGCGGGCGATCTTCTCCGGCACTTCGAAGAGCGAATGGGCAACCTGGCAGGCCACCATATTTACTTCATCGGAGTGCGTTACCGCGACCAACATATCGGCATCGCGCGCGCCGGCCTGGCTCAGTATATCGGGATGGGCGGCATTACCAACGACGGTGGTTACCTCGATCGAATCGGCGAGCTTGCGAACGACATCCGCCCGGCTGTCGATCACCGTTACGTTGTTGCCCTCGCCGGCAAGATGACGCGCGATGCTCGAGCCGACTTGACCCGCCCCGCAAACAAGAACCTTCATGGAATGCTATTCTTCCGCTGTTAATGCCGGGTGGCCGGATCAAGATGCGCGATCGCGCGTGCGGTCGTCGTCGCCGATGCCCAGCGATTTGAGCTTGCGATGAAGCGCCGATCGCTCCATGCCGACGAATTGCGCCGTGCGCGAGATATTACCGCCAAATCGACCAATCTGCGCTGTCAGATAATTGCGCTCGAAGACCTCGCGCGCGTCACGGAGCGACAACCCCATGATCTCGGCGGAACCATCGGCGCGCGCCATCGGAACGGCCGATGCCGTCAACTCCGGCGGCAACATGTCGGCGCGGATGGTATCGCCCACCGACATGATCATGACCCATTCGACGACGTTCCTAAGCTGACGCACATTGCCGGGCCAATCATAGGATTGCAAAACGGCCAGCGCATCGGGGGCGATGGTACGACGCGGCAGGCCCGAGGATTCGGCCGCCCGCGCAAAAAAGTACGTAACCAGTTCTGGAATGTCCTCACGCCGTT
>CAMDNF010000036.1:0-23657 GCA_945902735.1 Rhizobium sp. Q54
GCTCACTTTCTTGCGGCACACGGCTGGAAGATCGAACGGCAGAAGGCTATCGTCGTTCATGGCGGGTGTGGCGCTCCGTGGTCGCGTCGGTGATCCTGTGTTAGCATCAGAATCATGCACGCGATCAGCGGCCTACGCCACATCCGCCAGCCCAAAATCACCCTCGTCATGAATAAGACGGGTTAGCGCACTACGCGGGGCCCCAGCAACTCGCCCGTCACCCGGCTCAGAATGGCGGCGGCGGCGACCAGTTCAGCGATCGAGAGCCATTCATTGGCGGCGTGGCCAGCGGCGCCGTCGCCGGGGCCGAAATTGATGATCTCAATGCCATCGCGCGCGAAATAGCGCCCATCGCCAACGCCCATGGCATTCAGGAATTGCGCGGGTCCAGCGGTCTCGGCCTCGATCGCGGCCTGAAACGCCTTGAGACCCGCGCCTTCCGAGCCCGCCTTGAAGCCGGGCGTGCCGGTCAGCAATTCAAATTCCACCAAGGCCTCAGGCTCGCCCGCACTACGCGCCGCCGCACACAATTCAGCGAACGCGCCCTCAACCGTTTCCGCGGGCAGCAAGCGGCGATCAATCTCGATCGCGCAATGGTCGGGCACCACGTTCGTGTTATGGCCGCCCGCGATGCGGCCGATATTGAGCGTCGCCTGCATCGCGCCATCGCGCCGCGCCGCGAGCTTCGGCTCGAGCGCGCGCTCAAGCGCGGCGATGAGGCGCGTCATGCGACGAATCGCGTTGTCGCCGGAAGTCGGATCGCCCGCGTGCGCCGTGCGGCCACGCGCCGTTATGCGCGCCCACATCACGCCGCGCTCGGCGATGACAAGTTGATTGGCGGTCGGGCCGCCAATGATCAATACATCCGGCTTCACGACGCCGATCTCACGCAAATAAGCGAGCCCATCGGGGCCGAGCCGCTCCTCATCGCCAACAAAGGCGAAGACCAATTCGCCACGTTTCGGCCCACCCAGCGCCGCGATCTGCTCAGCCAACCAAAGCTGCGCGGCGATTGAACCCTTGGCGTTGGCCGCACCGAGGCCGAAGATTTTTCCGTCCGCCACACGCGCGGTAAAGGGGTCGCTGGTCCATGCCTCGGCGGTGCCGACGCCCACCGTATCGACATGGGTCGAGATCACGAGTTGCGGCGAGCCCTGACCGAGCCGCGCCACCACATTATCGACGCCCGCCTGACGGCTCAGCGTATCAACCCGATAGCCTGCCTTGTGCAGTCGCTCGGCGATGTGCCGACCGATAGCGCGGCAATCGCCCGGCGGATAGGTCGAGCCAATGCCGATCAGCGCGCCAAGCGTGGCAACTAGTTCGTCGGCATCGGGCCGCGCCATCAGGCCTTCGGCGTGAAGAATGGTGCCGGAATCAGGATTTTGTTTTTCTGATTCACGATCAACGGGCGGATCTTGCCGATATAGGCCATCCACTCGGCATTGGCGAAGAGTTCCTTCCGTCGGCGCAGACGATCCTCGAAGCTCTCATAGCCCCACATGTGGATGATCTGATTGAGCGGGCCGGCCTCGGTCGTGTAAAAACCGAGCATCATGCCCAGAATACGCTTCTGAACCGCCATGCCCTCTTTTTCATAGAGCGCGAGATATTCGCCCTGCTTGCCGATATGCAGCGTGTAGATGCGTTCTTCGACGATCATGGTCTCCCCCATTGCGTGGCGTGACGGCGCAAAAGATAAGAGCCAAAGCATTCAATGACACGCGGAATCGGAACCTCACTGCCGTCATGGCCCGATTTAATTGGGCCATCCATCGTGCATCGAGTTTGCTGTTAGCCTGGATGGCCCGGTCGAGCCGGGCCATGACGCAACAAATAGGGTTGCGCGTCGGCTCGTCGAGTGCCGGAATTAGGGTGAGAGTAACAGTTTGAGTGCGGGAGCAAACGCCATGATCACCAAAGGGTACAAGGCGCTGGTCGCGGCGGCAGAGGCCGAGATCGAGACAATCCCGATCGAGGCGGCCAAAAAGCTGGTCGGTGCGCCCGACGTGCAGTTCGTCGATATCCGCGATATTCGGGAGGTCTGGCGCGAGGGCACGGTGCCGGGGGCCTTCCTGGCCTCGCGCGGCATGCTCGAATTCTGGGTCGACCCCGAAAGCCCCTACTACAAAGAGCTGTTTGGCTCGGGCAAGAAGTACGTCTTCTTCTGCGCGGGCGGCTGGCGCTCGGCGCTCGCAACCCAAACCGTGCAACGCATGGGGTTGAAGCCGGTCGCCCATGTCGAGGGCGGCTTCGGCGCCTGGGTCAAGGCCGGCGGGCCAGTCGAGCGGCGCGAGCCGAAGCCGGAGAAGCCGGCTCAAACCACCGGCGCGTCAAACTCATAGATCCCGTTGCGATCTTCGATCTCGATGATCCAGAGGTCGGGATCGCGCTTTGTCTCGCGGGCCAGATAGGTCTCAGCCTCCGCCTCGCCGGAAGGCGCCGGTAAGGGCACGCGCCGCCAGGCTCGCGCGCCATCCGCCCGCCTGGTTTGGGCATAGAGCGTGAGCGCCCCACTTTGCCCCAAATGCTTCAAGATCACCGCGCCCGCGTCCCGATCGCCGCGCCGGAGCACCATCATTGAGAGGCCCTTGATATCGCAGACGCGAAGCTGGGCCTGGAACCAGATCTCGGTCTTGAGCCGGGGTTCGGTCATGGCACGGACGTCATCGACAAAGCCATTGTCTTTCTCCAACGCGCGTCCGAGGATTGCCCTAATAACATCATCAAATCGGGAGGGTTTGCGCCATGGATTTGGGTTTGAAAGGCACGAAAGCGATCGTCACGGGCGGCTCCAAGGGAATCGGCCGCGCCATTGCCATGATGTTGGCCGATGAGGGCGCCCACGTCTCGATCTGCGCGCGCACCAAGGCCGATGTCGACGCCACTGTGAAGGCGCTCAGGGCCAAAGGCGTCACCGCGCACGGCGCGGCGCTCGACGTTGCCAATGCCGATGCGATCAAGGCCTGGGTCGATGGGGCAGCCAAGGCATTGGGCGGAATCGATATCGTGGTGCCGAATGTCAGCGCGCTCGCGATCGAGAATACGCCGGCCGGTTGGCGCAAGGCATTTGACGTCGACATGATGCACACGGTCTATACGGTCGACGCCGCACTACCCTATCTCGAAAAATCGAAATCGGGTTCGATCGTGATTATTTCCAGCATTTCGGGCGTCGAGATCGATTTCGCGGCCGGGCCCTATGGCGCGACCAAGGCCCAGCTCATCCATTATGCCAAGGGGCTAGCCTGCCAGTTCGCACCGAAGGGCATACGCTGCAATTCGGTCTCGCCCGGCAATACCTATTTCGAAGGCGGCGTGTGGCCAATGATCGAGAAAAACATGCCGGATCTGTTCAAGCTCGCGCTCTCGAAGAACAAGACCGGGCGCATGGCGACCGCCGAGGAAGTGGCCAATGGCGCGGTGTTCCTGGCCAGCCCGCGCGCCACCTTCATCACCGGAACCAACCTCATCATCGATGGCGCGGTGACCAATCGGGTGGCGTGAAGCGCGGCGCGCCTTGCAGGCCTATCGCGCGAGCAATTCCTTTGCCGCGCGGACCATGGACCATAAATAGCGGACGGCGACGACAATCAAAATCATTTCAATAAAAAGAAAAGCCACGATCCAATCCGTCCGCGATTCAATAGCCGCCGCGACATCCGCCTCGGAAGGGGCACCGTCCGAGAGAAGTGCCGGGATGATCGCGGAATTTACAATGACGGTGAAGGCCAGTGAAAATGCGACCATGATCACGAGAAGCCATGTGCCTCTTGCGAAACTTGCTTTTCGCCATTGGGCTTGTTGTAAACCCAATTTGGCACTGGTGACGAGGCTGCCGTGAATTTCAGCGAAGCCAAACCAAGGCCGCACAAGATTTACAAGCGGAATGAAATAGGAGCCGACTGTCCAGCCCCAGCTCCATCTGAAATCGCCAAGACCAAGGGCCTTTGATGCGCTTCGCCCGGCTCCAACGCAAAGAAAAAAGGCGACAGTGGCCGCCGCCGACGCCAAGTACCACAAGGCACTGTTGATAAGCAAAGCTCCAACCAAATCAGGTGGAATATCGCTGGGGGCCAAATCATGACCGACGCGGCTGTTTAGAATGAACGCATGAATTTGCGCCTTCGTATCCAGCTCAAGAAGAATTTCCATGCAGAAAAAAAGCGTGATCGAAAGCACAAACAGCCAGAAGCCGATTTCGCTTCTAATTGTGGCGCGGCGCGCGGCCTCGAGGTCAGTGCCCGATCCGCCGCCACCGGAATTCCAACGCAGCCATTCTTCATAAGTCGCCATGGTACGGGCCCTGGGCAATTGTTTGGGAACGCCAAATTCAATCGCCCAAAGCTAATCAATTTTGATTTATAAAAATCTAACGGCGCCTGCGTCTTTCGCGGCTTTTTCCAGAATGCGTTAAGGAAGTGTCTACCGCCCTTCGAATTTCGCGTCGCGTTTTTCGCGGAAGGCCGCGGTGCCTTCCACGAGATCCTTGGTATCCGCAAGATCACGAAATGACCGCGATTCAAGGCGGAGCGCGTCGGCCATCGGGAGGCCGAATGATTTCAGCATCACGTCCTTGGCGAAGCGCTGAGCGAGCGGCGCGCGGCTTGCCAAGAGCGCGGCGTATTCCATCGCTTTAGATTTAAGTTCGCCTTGTGAGTAGATTCGATTCAGGAGCCCGATGCGGAACGCGTGCTCAGCGCCGATGCGCTCGCCGGACAGAATCATTTCCATTGCATGGCCGAGGCCGACGATGAGCGGCAGGCGCACGCAGCCGCCATCGCATGGGTGAAAGCCCCACTTCACGTCCTGGAAGGCGAAGGCCGCATTGGTTGAGCCGAAGCGAATGTCGGCGGCGAGCGCGATCTCAAGCCCGCCTGACATGGCATAGCCATTGATCGCGGCGATGATCGGCTTATTGACCTCAAAGCCCCGCGTGATGCCACCAAGGCCGTAGCCATCGGTGTATTTTTCGCGAAATTCGGACGCGGGCGTGGTGGCGAACGCCATCGTATAGGTCTTGAGATCGGCGCCAGCGCAAAAGGCCTGATCGCCCGCGCCGGTGATCACCGCCACGCGCGCGGCTTCATCGTTCTTGAATGCTTCGAACGCCGCGACGAGCTGGTCGTTCGCCGCGAAATCGAGCGAATTCATTTTGTCGGGCCGGTTGATCGTGATCAGCCGGACAGGCCCGTGGGTCTCATAGAGGATGTCGTCGCTCATCGAATAAGATTCCTTGTTTGCCATGCCGCGCTCCCACTCTTTCGTCATGGCCCGATTTAATCGGGCCATCCAGGCTTTTTCACCACAAAGGCACAACGACGCCAAGGAATGCCTGCTTCATGCCTTGATGCCTTCGTGGTGGCTCTTCCCTAGAGCCTCGCGCTCGCGTCACGATCCGGCCTTCGCAGCCCCCGCCTTCGCCCGCCGGGCTTCGGCGGGCAAAAAAGCGGCTGCTTCGGCAGAGTCGGCTGGATGGCCCGGTCAAGCCGGGCCATGACGAATTGGTGGTAGAGCGTTCTACCGTGCCGTGTAGCCGCCATCGATGACGAGTTCCGAGCCGGTCATGAATGATGATTCGTCGGAGGCGAGAAACACCACGCCCGCGGCGATTTCCGCCGGCTGGCCAATGCGTCCGATCGGATGAAGTGCACTGATTTTTTTCATTTTTGCTTCGAGGCTGCCAAAGGCCGCGATGTCGCTATCGAACATCGAGGTGTGAATGTAGCCCGGGTGAATCGAGTTGACGCGAATGCCATTGCCCGCTTCGCCGCACTCAAGCGCGACCGATTTGGTGAACAGCCTGACACCACCTTTCGAGGCGCAGTAGGCGGCCGCCGTTGCCGCGCCATCAATGCCAAGAATGGAGGAAACATTGATGATGGAACCGCCTTTGCCGGCCATGGCCCGTATGGCGTGTTTGGTACCCAAAAATACACCGTCAAGATTGACCGCGAGCATGCGACGCCAATCCGCGAGCGAGGTCTCCGCCGTTGGGCCGACAAAAGCGATGCCGGCATTGTTGACCAGCACATCGAGCCGACCGAAACGCGATAGAGTCGCCGCCATAACCGATTCCCAACCGGCTTCAACGCTCACATCGTGACGTAAGCCGATAGCCGCAGCGCCATCACGCTCAAGTTCGGCGGCGAGCGATTTGACGCCATTGTCGTTGATATCGGTCAGCACGAGTTTGGCACCCTCAGCCCCAAGCGCACGCGCGCTCGCGGCGCCAATGCCCTCCGCCGCGCCGGTGATCAGCGCTACCTTGCCTTCGACGCGCCCCGCCATTCGCTTGCCTCCGCCGTCCCGCCCCGCCCAAGGCCTTCGGCATAGCATTTGGGCACGAGGCGCGCCAGCGCTCGGGCGGTGGACAGGTTCCGCCCGTCATGCCAAACATCGGCCCCGATGACCGAGGCCGAGCGTCTTTCCGATGCGCCGCCGCGTCGCCTCGCCTGGCGCCGCGTGGTGCGCCACGCGTGGTTCGCCGTCTATGGCCTTCTCGTGCTGCTACCGATCGCGCTGTTGGCGATTTACCGTTATGTGCCGCCACCGGTGACGCCCTTGATGCTGATTCGCCTGGTCGAGGGCGAAGGTCTGGCCAAGGATTGGACGCCACTCGACGACATCGGCCGCGCGGCACCGCGCTCGGTGATCGCGGCCGAAGACAATTTGTTCTGCGGTCATTTGGGCTTTGACTGGAATGCGCTCAACAAGGTGCTGGATGAGGCCGATGACGGCCGGCCCCGGCGCGGCGGCTCGACCATTAGCCAACAGACCGCGAAAAATTTGTTCCTGTGGCCCGGACGGAGCTATGTGCGGAAGGCGCTCGAGGCCTATTTCACCGGGCTGCTCGAACTCTCGCTCGATAAGCGACGTATTCTGGAGCTCTATATGAACATCGCCGAGTGGGGCCCGGGTATTTATGGCGTCGAGGCGGCGGCCCAGCATTACTTCAAGAAGCCGGCGGCCAAGCTCAGCCCGCGCGAGGCCGGATTGCTGGCGGCCGTGTTGCCCAATCCGCGCAAATTATCGGCCGGTGCGCCGGGGGCCAAAACATCGCGGAAGGCCGACACGATCCGCCGGCGTACCGACCAGCTTGGCGAGCTTTATGATTGCGTACCCGAAATCGCCTGGACGAAAAACCCATAGCCTGAGGCGCGGGAATAAATTTTACTCGTCATGGCCGGGCTTGACCCGGCCATCCAGTCTTTGGACAGGGCCTGGATGCCCGGCTCAAGGCCGGGCATGACAACTTGGTGGTGGCGTGCGTCGCCGTGAAGATGGTCAACGCCAGTGTAGGAAAAAGGAACACAACATGTCGCACGTCGTCACGCTACCACTCACCGTTGAAACCAAAGACGGCCCGAAGCCACTCGTCGCGACGATCGAAAACGCGGTGATCGCGGGTTGGACCGGGCGCGACAAAGCGGCGGTGGAACATCATATCGTGGAGCTTGAGGCGATCGGCATCAAGCGACCGGCCTCGACGCCCATCTATTATCGGGTCGGCTGCGCGCGGCTCACCGGCAATGACGCGATCGAGGCATCGGGCGAAGATTCAAGCGGCGAGGTCGAGGCCGTTCTGATTCAGGTGGGTGGCGAAACCTATGTCGGTCTCGGCTCCGATCACACCGACCGCAAAGTAGAAGCCTATGGCATCACGGTCTCGAAACAGATGTGCGACAAGCCGATCGGGCGCAGTGTTTGGCCGTTCGCTGAAGTCGCGCCGCATTGGGACGAATTGAAACTTCGGTCCTATGCCGAGGGGCCCGGGCCGAAGCGGCTCTATCAAGACGGCAAGGTCTCGGCCATGTTGCCGACCGCCGAACTGATTAAGGGTTTCACCAAGGGCGCCAGCCGCTTGCCTGAGGGCACGCTGATGTTTTGCGGCACCTTGCCGGCGATTGGCGGCATCAAGGCGGCGCAGTCCTTCACGCTCGAGCTTGAAGACCCGGTCTTGAAGCGCATGCTGCGCCATACCTATCGTGTGCTATCGCTGCCCATCGCGGGGTAAACGCTACTCCGCCGCGGCGCGGCCGGCCCTCGCCTTTTCGATCCGCGCGATCATCTCATTGAGCGAGATCACGTTGGCGAACAGGAGGCCGAGCGTTGCGTGGGTCACGCGCTTGATCTCATCGACACTCACATTGCCGATGGGGAAGGTTTCGGTCGCGTCGTTCATGAAGAACACGTGATAATCGCGCATGCCCGCTTCGCGCGCGGTCGTCTCACAACAAACATTCGTGCAAATGCCGGTGACGATGATCGTGTCGCGCCCGTTCGCGCGCAATATGTGGTCGAGATCAGTGCCCGAGAACGCGCCATAGCGCGGCTTATAGAGCAGAATATCGCCCTTCTCGACCTCGATGCCGGGGTGGAGCTTGGCGCTTTCAGAGCCCTCGCGAATCCATCCGGCGCGCACCGGCTCGCACAGCTCGCCCATCGTCCCCTCGTTCGAGCCATCGGCGCGCGTGACGTGCAACGTATGGATGACCATGACACCGGCCTTGCGACACGCCTCGGCCAAGCGATTAATCGGTTCGATGATGCGCGGGCCATTGGGTGCGGCGAGCGGCGTGCCCTCCACGAACGCGTTTTGCATGTCGATATTCACCAACGCCATGCGCGAGGGAATGACAGGGTATTGGGTCATGACGGTCTCCTAGGCCGGATCGTAATAATGGGTTTCAAGGAGCAGACAACCGGTCTCCGACTTGAACGGCCCATGGGGCGTGCCGGGCGGACGGCAGGCATAGGTCGGCGGCAAGAACTTCTCGCCACCCTTTCCCTGATCGTCATTGCCGACGGTCAAATCGCCCGAGAGCAGATAAACCTCCTCCCAATAGGTGTGGACGAAGGGCGCGGTGGTGTAGACGCCCGGTTTGAAGCGCAAGAGCCGCGTGCGGCTGCCGCGCTTCTTGGCCTCATCCAAACTGCCGGACAGAATCTTCTCGTCGATGCCGCTGGGGTAGCCCGGTGGCGTGGACCACCCCGCCGCCATATCCAGTTTGTGAAATTCACGATGTTCTTTTTGAACCGCCATGTTGTCCCCTCAGCGCCGCTTTAGCTCGTCATCAAGCGTGTAACTATTCGACAATTGATCGACCATGGCGCGCGAGCGTGACCAATCGAAGGTGCGATAGGAGTTATTCTTGGTCACGAAGGACGCGCCGGCATAGAACATTTCATATTGCGTGTGACGCGAGGCGAATTCCGAGCCAACCGCATCCCACGCCAGTTTGAATAATTTGACGCGGCCTTCGGGATCGACGGCCGGCGATTTTTGCGTGCGCCCGATATAGTCGCGCAACGCAGGGTTCGCGAAATCGTCGATGCTGGAGGGCAGCATGACCATGCCGCCGCCCGCCAATTCCCGGAGCGTGTTGATCACTTTCGGATAAAGCTTTTGGGTCAGCACCTGGGCGGCATAGACCTTGTGCGTATCGGGCACGTAATAGGGCCCGATTTGCCGGCCCGATAGCTCAATCGAATCGACGAGCGCCTCGACCATGGCGGCCTCGGCGGCGAGCTCGCCCAAGGTTTCTCGCACCGGGGGAAAACTGCCGATGCCGTTGGTATCGACGATGTAAGACGCGAGCCCAACCAAAAAGCGCAGCTTCACCATCAGCCGAATTTGGCATTGGTAGTTTTGGTAGATATGGCTCGGCGTGGCGTGGAATTGGCGGTTCGACATGGCGACATCGCCGGCCACGAAGACGCGCTCCCACGGCACTTTCACTTCATCGAAATAAAGCACCGCGTCGTTCTCGTCATAGCGGCTTGAGAGCGGGTTGTCGTAGACCGATTCAGCCGCCTCCTCGTAGGACTTGCGCGACATCACCTTGAGGCCCTTGGCGTTCATCGGCACGCAGAAGGACAGCGCATAAGGCTCCTCGCCCGCCTGCAAGGGTTGGATGCTTGCGACCAGCACCTCGTTCGCCATGATGCTCGACGTGCCGAGCATCTTGGCGCCCTTGACGATGATGCCCTCATGGTCGCGTTCGACCTCGCGCACCACGAGGAAGGGATCAGCCTGTTCGCCGGTCGCCTTGGCGCGATCGGCCTGCGGATTGACGATCACATAGGTGAGGAACAAATCATTGTCGCGCGCATAACGGTAATAGTCATAAAGCGCGCCGGCGCGTTTTTTGTCATAGGCCTCGAACACATCGAGCCCCATCACCATGCCGCCAATGCAACTCGCGACGTGATCGGGCGAGCGGCCCATGAAACCGAAATGCGTCGAGGCCCAGGCATCGAGCGCGCCCCGGCGCTGACGCAATTCGGCATAGGAGGTCGGCAATTGCCAGGACCGGCTGACCCGCACATTGCGGTCGGGCGAGGCATAGGTCATCAGCTCGGCGTTTTCAGGTGCCGCCTGGAAGTCATAAAGATAGGCGGCGGACGCGACCGAATTGCGAAACGCCTTGTGGGTCGTCACGTCATCCACGCGTTGACCACGCAAGAACACCTCGCGCCCATCGCGCAAGGATTCGAGGTGGCGCGCGGCGGTCTTGATCATCAAGCGCCTCCCGTCGCTCGGCTTCTCAGTTCCCCTTCTGCTAAACAGCCCGAACCATAACAAAAGTCGTCATGGCCCGACTTGATCGGGCCATCCAGCCCACTCCGCCGAAGCAGGCGCTTTTTTGCCCGCCGAAGCCCGGCGGGCGAAGGCGGGGGCTGCGAAGGCCGGATCGGGCAACGAGCGCGTTGTCGACATGGATGGCCCGGTCGAGCCGGGCCATGACGATATAAGGGGAAGCGCGGGAGCCGCATGATCGCCGTATCCTACAACCCCATTTCATCGAGCAGAGGCGGCCATTGGTCGGCCCAGGGCCGCGCGGCCTCGAAACAGGCCGACGCCCGGAGCACGGTTGGATCATCCAAATGCCGCCCGACGATTTGCAGACCGATCGGCAGGCCGCTCTTGGTGAAGCCGGCCGGGATCGAGGCCGCGGGCTGGCCTGTCATGTTCATGATGTAAGTGAAGTTGAGCCACTCGAAACGATCGACCATGCGGCCCTGGATTTTCTCCGGGCCCTGAATATCGAGCTGGAAGGGCGGACAGGCGAGCGTCGGTGTCAGCAGAAGATCGTACTTCTGCATGAACGCCGCCATCTTGTTGACCACGCCCTTGCGTACCATGATCGCGTTGGTGAAATCCTCCGCCTGCCAGGGGCGCATGATGAACTCGACCAGATGCGGCGTCATTTTGGCGCCGTGCTTGGCGACCATGGCGCGCATGCCCTTCAAATCGGTCTCGCACGCCACCAGGCCCCAGAACGCACCATAGGGATTTTCGAACCCGGGATGGGCGATCTCGACCTTGCAGCCCAAATCCTTCTCGAACACCTTGACCGCGTCGCCGACCACCTTGCGCACTTCGGGATCGACCGCGGCATAGCCCCAGTCCGGGCTATAGGCGACTTTCAGTCCTTTGATGTTGCCTTTGATGGTCTTCATCCAATTCATTTCGAGCGCCGGCAGCGAGCGCTGATCGCGCATGTCGGGCCCGGCGATGATCGACATCATGAAGGCGGTATCGGCGACCGTGCGTGTCATCGGGCCAATACATTCGAGCGCTTCCCAGCTCGAGACACCGGGATAGCGTTCATCGCGCGTGCCAGGCCAGAGCGGCACGCGACCCATCGAGCCCTTCAGGCCATAAAGGCCGCTGAAGGATGACGGGATACGCACCGAGCCACCACCATCTGACCCCAAGGCCCACGGCCCCATGCCGGAGGCGACCGCGGCGCCCGAGCCCGCGCTCGAACCACCCGGTGTCTTCTCCAAATTCCAGGGATTGCGCGTGGTCTCGAAGATCGGGTTGTGGCCAACGCCGGAATAGCCGAACTCCGGCACGTTGGTCTTGCCGAGAATGACCGCGCCGGCATCGCGCATGCGCTCGACCACGATGTCATCCACGTCGGAGACGAAATCCTTATAGGCGATCGAGCCCGACGTTGTGGGGATACCTTTGGTGCAAATCAAATCCTTGACGCCGATCGGTACGCCGGCGGCCGGGCCGACATCTTCCTTCGCCATGATCGCTTTTTCGATCTTCTTCGCGGTCTTGCGCGCGAGCTCGGGCGTGGGGATGTTGAAGGCGTGCAATTTGGGTTCGAGCTTATCCATGCGGTCGAGCACCGCGTCGATCACTTCGACCGGTGAGAGCTTCTTGTTGCGAATGTGCTTCGCCAGCGTCACCGCACTCATCCGGCAAATTTCGTTCGCGCCCGCCATTGTTGCCTCCCTGCTTGGCTTGTTGTCGTCGTTTCTATTCCGCCGCTTCGCCGAGATCATCGGCAATCACGACGCCATAATCGCGCAAAGCGGCCTCGCGGCTTACAAAGCCTTCCGCCACATCGCGCGTGATTTTATCGCGCGCGCGGCGTTTTGGGTCGCCGAAGCCGCCACCGCCCGGTTGACGCAAGGTCAAGCGATCGCCCGGCGCCAGAACATTCTGGCCCTTGGGGTGGATCGGCCGGCCGTTGATCAGATGCGCACGGCGCACACCATCCCGCCCCTCATGGAAGCCGAGCGGGGGAAATTCAGTGCGGTTCGCCATCGAGAACACGGTGAGCGGATGGCCGGTATCATTGCGGAACACGACCTCTTGGCCGAGCCCGCCACGCGCCTCGCCTGCGCCGGCTGAATCGGCGAGCAGCGTTTTCCGCTCGATCAACGTGCCGGTCACGTCTTCCCAAATCTCGACCGGCACCACCGCCATATTCGAGGGGCCGGGCGTCACGTTCGGCCCGTCACGGCCCTTAGCGGCGCCAAAGCCTCCGGCCGAAAACCACATGGTCGAGAATTCGCCGCGATCCCGGTTCGTGCCACGAAAATTCAGAATATCGATCATGCCGGTGTCGGATTGCACCAAATCGGGCGCGGCGTCTTTCATCGCGCCGAAGACGAGCGGCGAAACAAAATGCCCCGTGCTGTGTCGCCCGCCGGTTGGGAATGGCGGTTGCGCGTTCAAGATGCAGCCCTTTGGTGCAATCACCTTGATCGGCGCGGTCGCGCCCTCATTGTTCGGCAAATCCCACGAGGTCAAGCACTTCATCGAATAAAGCGACATCGCGTTGGTGTAGCAATAAGGCACGTTGATGCCGCGCGGCACGCAGGCGCCCGTGCCGGCGAAATCGATGGTCACGCCATCGCCCTTGATTTCGACCGCGCAGGCCAACGTGATCGGCGCGTCGATGCCTTCGATCTGGATGCGGTTGGTATAGCGGCCCGGCCGCATGGCGCGGATGCGCTCGCGGGTCACGCGTTCGGCCTGACCACGGATCGCGGCTGAGAGCGCGTTCAGATCATCGAGGCCGTATTCGTCCATGAATTCGGTCAGCATGCGCCCGCCGACCTCATTCGCCGTGAGGTTCGCCATCACGTCGCCGATCACCTGTTCGGGCACGCGCACATTGGCGCGAATCAAATCGAGCAATGATTCATCCAGCACGCCGCCCGAGACGATCTTGCGCAAGGGAATGCGTAGGCCCTCGTGAAAAATCTCGGCCGCGCTGGCGCCGAAGCCAACGCCACCGATATCGGGCAAATGGGTGATGCTCAGCGTGTAGCCCGCGATGCGCCCCTTGCGGAACACCGGCCTGACCACATTGACGTCGTATAAATGCCCGGTACCCTGCCATGGATCATTGGTGATGATCACATCGCCGGGGCTAAGCGTCTCGGGCGGGAAGCGCCGCAGCACATGTTTCATGGTCAAGGGCGCGGTGCCAATGAAGGGCGGCGCGCTGATCGAGCCTTGCGCCATCAAGCGGCCTTCGGCATCGACCACGACCACGGTCAGGTCATAACTCTCGCGCACGATGGTCGAGAACGAGGTACGCACCAAGGTCGAGACGATCTCGTCGGTCAACGCGACCAGACGGTCCCACATGATGGCCAGACTGATCGCATCGAGCTGTTGTACGCCTCGCGTCATCAACGCGCCTCTCCCAATTCGGCGATCAGATTGAGCGCCGGATCAACCGTCACCTGGTCGCCGGGCCCGATCACCGCGGTCGATTCCCGCTCCTCGACCAGCGCCGGCCCGGTGATCGTTTCGCCGGGCTTCAACCCATAGCGATCATAAACCGGGCAATCGACATAGTCGCCAGTTTCGGCGAAGAACGCCGGTCGGCGCGCTTTAAGCGCCCCGCCTGTGCCGTGCCCGGCCTCCTCGATTTTTAGTTGGCCGCCGAGTGAGGGCTCCGGCCCAAGCGCCTCGGCCTTCCAGCCCAGAATTTCTAGCGGTTCGTCGAGCACACCAAGGGGAAATGTCTTGGCATATTCGGTTCTGAACAGGGCCGGCAGCGCCGCCAATAAGGCCGCCCAATCGGTCGATGGCGGGAGCGGCACCTCGATCTCATAGCCTTGGCCGACATAGCGCATGTCGAGCTTGAGACGAATTGCAATGTGCTCCGGCGGTACGTTGGCGCGTTCAAGAAAGCCCCTGGTTTGCGCCATTAGTGGCGCGAACGTGTCGGCCATGGATTCGGCTGTCAGCGTGTTCAAGGCGATGCGCTTGGTGCGCGCGGTCTCGAAGCCGAGCGGGCTGACCAGCAAGCCAAAGGCCGACATCACGCCCGCCCCCATGGGGAACACCACACGCGGTATCCTTAGTTTTTTCGCGATGCCGAGCGCGTGTAGGGGGCCCGAGCCGCCGAACGCGACCATGGTGCATTGGCGATAGTCGAAGCCGCGCTCGGAGGCATGAATGCGGAACGCGCGCGCGACATCCTCCCTGACTATCGCGTGAATGCCCGACGCCGCACGCACCAGATCGAGCCCAAGAGGCGTCGCGATCGATTCGGTGATCGCGCGCTCGGCGGCCGGCTGATCAAGCGCCATGGCGCCGCCAAGGAATGAGCCCGCGCCCAAATAGCCGAGCACCAGATTGGCGTCGGTCAAGGTCGCCGCCGTGCCGCCTTGAGCGTAACACGCCGGACCGGGTCGGGCACCGGCGCTGCGTGGACCGACGCGGATCAGCCCCCGCGCATCAATCTCCGCGATGGAGCCGCCACCCGCGCCGATCTCGATCATATCGATGACCGGAATACGAGCGGGCAGGCCGCTGCCGCGCTTGAATTCATGGACCCGCCCGACTTCGAGCTCATAGGACTTGAGCGGCGCGCCGCCGCACACGAGCGCCCCCTTCGCCGTGGTGCCGCCCATGTCGAACGAGAGGAGCTGGGGCAGGCCAAGCGCGCGGCCATGATGGGCCGACATGAGCGCGCCGGCCGCCGGGCCCGATTCGAGCATGCGGACCGGATAATGCCGCGCCGCGCCGGCTTCGAGCGTGCCGCCGCTCGACGTCATGATATAGAGCCGGCCGCGAAAGCCCGCGGCGCTTAAACCTTTTTCGAGCCGCGCCAAATAGCGATCCGCCATCGGTTGCACATAGGCGTTCATCGACGTGGTGGTCCAACGCTCGAACTCGCGCGCGTTGGGAAATATGTCCGCCGACGTCGACACGAAGAGATCGGGGAATTCTTCCGTCACAAGATGACGCGCTGCGTCTTCATGCGCCGGGTTGGTGAAGGCATGAAGGAAGCAAATCGCCAGCGCTTCGATCCGCTCGTGCTTGATCAGTTCAGCGACCGCGATGCGCACGCCGTTCAAATCAAGCGCCTCGATGACCGTGCCATCATGGCGCAGCCGTTCCTTGACCTCGCGGCGCAGCCGACGCGCGATCAGCGGGTCGGGAAAGGCGAGACGGAGGTCGAACACGTCATAGCGCCGCTCCAAGCCCATATCGAGGACATCGCGAAAGCCCGCGGTCACCAACATGCCGGCGCGCGCGCCTTTGCGCTCGATCAGAGCGTTGGTGACGAGTGTGGTGCCGTGAGAGACGGCATCGACCGCGTCGAGCCTAATCCCCGATGCGCCGACCAAACGGTCGACGCCCTCGAGCACCGCGCGCGACGGGTCGTCGGGCGTGGTGAGCTGCTTATGCACGCTGAGCCGAGCGCCCGCCTCGTCGAACAAGGCGAAGTCGGTGAACGTGCCGCCAATATCGACGCCGATGCGATAGACCAAGGCCCGCCCCCCCCAAGGAATGGTCATCCTAGGGGGCCTGCCCAGGGCCGACAACCGCGCTTGTGACCGCCCTTTACGACGACACGCCGGCATGAAAGCCTGCGGTCCTCACTGAGCTTTGAGGACCGCCATGATGCTCGCCGCGCCCGAAACCCTCAGCCATGTCGCCGTAATCGGCGCGGGCACGGTTGGCTCCAGTTGGGCGACGTTCTTCCTCGCGCGCGGCTTGGGCGTGACGGTGTGGGATCCAGCAGCCGGCTTCGAGGTGCGCGTCAAATCCTATATCGAGCGCGCCTGGCCGGTGATGCAGCGCCTCGGGCTTTCGGCGGGCGCCGATAGCGCGCGCCTGCGGTTTGCGGCGACCGCCGCCGAGGCCGCGGCGAGCGCACCCTTCGTGCAAGAGAGCGCGCCCGAGGACACCGCCATCAAGCGCGCGCTCTATGCCGAGCTCGATAAGGCGCTCGGGCCCAATGCGGTGCTGGCCTCCAGCTCATCGGGATTGCTCATCAGCGAATTGCAAAAGGGCTGGAGAAGCGCGCCCCGCATGGTGATCGGCCATCCCTTCAACCCACCGCATCTGATTCCGCTGGTCGAAGTGGTGGGCGGGCCCGAGACCGATCCGAGAGTGGTCGATTGGTCGATTGCGTTTTATAAATCGCTCGGCAAACCCGCGATCCGGCTCAACCGTGAAGTCACCGGCCATGTTGCCAATCGCCTTCAATCGGCGCTTTGGCGCGAGGCGGTGCATTTGATCACCACCGGTGTCGCAAGCGCGGCCGATGTCGATACCGCGATCGCCTATGGCCCGGGTCTGCGCTGGGCGTTGATGGGCCAAACCATGGTTTGGCATTTGGGCGGTGGCGATGGCGGCATGGCGCGTATGTTCGAGATCCTCGGGCCCGCCATTCAGAGCTGGTGGGATGATCTCGGCGCGCCCGATTTGACGCCCGAGGTCAAAGCCACAATGGTGGCGGAGGCCAACGCGGCCGCCGGCGGTCAAACGATCGCCGACATTGCGCGCCGGCGCGATGAATTGCTCATCGGTCTGATCGAAACACTCGGTGCGATTCGCGGCCGGCTTGGCCCGGGCGTGCCATGACCAGCGATGCCAGCCAGCGGCTCGAGGCAGCAGGAGCCACACGCGTGCTGGTGCTTGATGGTGCTTATGGCACGCAGTTTCGCGCACTCAATTTGCCGGAATCGGCCTTTCGCGATGCCTCGCTCGCGCGCCATTCGATTCCCCTTGCCGGCAATTACGAAGTCTTGAACCTCACGCGACCTCACATCGTACGTGGTTTGCACGACGCCTATTTGGCGGCGGGCGCCGATATCATCGAGACCAACACATTCAACGCCAATGCCATCATTCAGGCCGATTATGGCCTGGCCGCGCAGGCGGTCGACATGGCACGCGCCGGCGCTTCCTTGGCGCGCGCCGCCGTCAACGCCGCGATGGCAGCCGATCCAACGCGGCCAAGATTCGTGGCCGGCGCGCTTGGTGTGACGCGCCGCGACCCGGCACGCCAGGATGCCGATAGCCCGCCCGGCATTGTTGATGCCAATGACGCCGAACTCCACGAGGCCTGTATGGCGGCCGCTGGCGCCTTGATCGAGGGTGGCGTCGATCTCATTTTGCTCGAAACAGTGACGAATACGCATAATGCGCGCCTCGCGGTCGAGGCCGCGCGTCACGCCATGAAGGCAACGCAAATCAATCTGCCGATCGTCGTCTCAGGCACGATTGGGCGCGATGGTCGCTTCGAATCAGGCGAAACGATCGAGGCCTTTGCCGAGGTCATGGCCGAGCTCGATCTCCATGCGATCGGGCTCAATTGCGCGCTCGCCGCACGTGACCTCGCGCCCCATCTCGTGACTCTGACCCGTCATACCAAGGGTCGCCTCTGGCTCTACCCGAATGCCGGCTATCCGGACGCCAAAGGCCATTATCATGAAACCGCCGCCGAGACCGTGGCCGCGCTCGGCACGATCGCCGCCCAAGGTCTGCTCAACGCGGTCGGCGCCTGCTGCGGCTCGACGCCCGCTCATATCGCGGCGCTGAGCCGCGCCGTCAGCGGCCTCAAACCCCGAACGATTTAAGAAATCTAGTCGCCGTGTTGGCGCAGTTTGTCCCCTGATTCAGATTTGAACGCCGCGCGCTTGGCGCGCCGGCGTTTGGCCAGAATGTTGAGGCCTTCGACGAGCGCAGAGAATCCAATCGCGATGTAAAGATATTCACGCGGCAGGTGGACATGGAGTCCATCCGCCACCAACGCGACGCCGACCAGTATGATGAAGGTAATGGCCAACATCTTGACGGTCGGGTGACGTGCTACGAAGCGCGAGGTGGGTCCCGAGGCGAACAACATGAAGGCCATGGCAATGACCACGGCGATAATCATGACGATGATCTGGTTCGACATGCCGACCGCGGTGATCACCGAATCGAACGAAAACACGAAATCGAGCAGCACGATCTGCCCAACACCCAGCGCAAATCGGCGCGTGGCCTGGGTCTTATTGATCGGTTTGTCGTGATCTTCCTCGTCGTGTTCGATCGCGTGATAGATTTCGAGCGCGCCCTTGACCAAGAGGAACAGGCCGCCCAGCAGAAGCACAAGATCGCGCGATGACACGACGTGTTCGCCGACACTGAATAGCGGGTCTTTCAGACTCGCGAGCCAAGATATGCCGAGCAAAAACCCGACACGCATGCCGAGCGCGAGGCTGAGGCCGATCTGCCGCGCGCGACGTTGCTGCTCGCGCGGCATGCGCGAGACCACCAACGCGATGAAAATCAGATTGTCGATCCCGAGGATGAGTTCGAGTACCGTAAGTGTGAGGAGGCTCGCCCAGGTCTCAATGGAGGAGGGGTCGAAGGCGGTGATCATGAATGGGGCTCTGGGACTGACCGATTGTGGCGGGGACTAGGCCGAAACATGGGCACCATCAAGACTGCCCAGCGCACCATATAGGTCCGGCCGGCGATCGCGGAAGACACCCCAGGCGACACGATAACGTCGAATCGTTTCGAAATCGAACCGCGCGGTAATGACGGCTTCATCGTCCCTGCCCGCTTCGGCGCACTTGGCACCGAATTGGTCGGCAATGAAGGAGGAGCCATAGAAGGTCAAAGCACAAGACGCGCCGACCTCGCGGCCAATGCGGTTGGAGGCGACCACTGGGAGGATATTGGCCGCGGCATGGCCCTGCATGACGCGCTGCCAATGGTCGCGCGTATCGGCACTCGGGTCGAGCGGCTCGGAGCCGATCGCGGTGGGGTAGCAGAGGAGATCGGCGCCGCTCAACGCCATGATCCGCGCGGCTTCGGGGAACCACTGATCCCAGCACACGGCCGCGCCAAGCTTGCCATAGCGCGTCGGCCAAACCTTGAAGCCGGTGTCCCCCGGACTGAAATAGAATTTTTCGAGATAGCCGGGCCCATCGGGGATATGCGATTTCCGATAGGTGCCGAGCACCGCGCCGTCGGCATCGATGATCGCGAGCGTGTTGAACAGCGCGTTATTGGCGCGTTCGAACACGCTGATGGGCAGGACCACCGCAAGTTCCGCGGCCAAAGCCCGCATGCGCTTGATCGCTGGGTTTTCCTCGATCGAGACCGCGAGGGCGAGGTGCTTCGGCTCAAGGTCCTTGCAGAAATAGGGCGTTTCGAACAATTCCTGGAGCAGAATGATCTGCGCGCCCTGGGCCGACGCTTGGCGCACCAAGCGCTCGGCTCGCGCGATGTTTTCGCCGCGATCCCAGCTGCAGGCCATCTGGGTTGCGGCCACGGTAACTTCGCTCATCCTCTGACACCTTGATCCCCGATTCGGGAGAGCCTATCACGGTGCGGCATGAATGCCGAAGGGACCTCGTATTGACCGCCGCTTTGTCCAGCACCCCTAGAGCCGATGGCTATCGCTTGGCGGCCGAGTTCGAGCCCCATAAGGGCTGCTGGATGCTATGGCCCGAGCGAGCGGACAATTGGCGCGCCGGGGCAAAGCCCGCACAGGCCGCCTTCGCCGCTTTTGCCACCGCGCTTGCGCCCTATGAGCGCGTCACGATCGGCGCCTCGCCCCGCCAGCTATCCAACGCACGCGCGATGCTGCCGGCGGCCGTTCGCGTGGTCGAGTTGGCGAGCGATGATGCCTGGATGCGCGACATGGCACCGGCCTTCGTGGTCAATGACGCCGGCGATGCGCGCGGGGTCAAGTTCGGCTTCAACGCCTGGGGCGGGCTCAAAGGCCGGCTCTATTTTCCGTGGGACCAAGATGCCTTGGTGGCCGCGAAGGTGCTCGAGATCGAGCATCTCGAACGCTATGACGCACCCTTGATCGCCGAGGGTGGCGCGCTCGCCTCCGACGGTCTTGGCACCCTGATCACGACCGTTGATTGCCTGATCAATGACAATCGCAATCCGGGGCTTCGGCGCGCGCGCATCGAAGGCATATTGCGCGACTATTTGTCCGCCAGCACCGTGATCTGGCTCGATCATGGTTTGCCGGGTGATGAAACCGGCGGCCATATCGACAATCTCGTCGCGTTCGTGCGCCCCGGTGTTTTGGTCATGGCATGGACCGAGGACCGGGCCGATCCGTTCTACGACATCGCGCGCCTGACCTTTGAGCGCCTCGCGGCGGCGACGGATGCGCGGGGACGACGTTTCAAGATTCACAAGATCCATCAGCCGCGGCCGATGACCATTCGGGACGATGAGGCGGATGGCATTTTACCGGTTGAGGGCACGAAGCCTCGGCGGGCGGGCGATGCGATCTGCGCCTCCTATATCAACGCCTATGTCGGCAATGGCGTGGTGATCGTGCCGTCCTTCGATGATCCAAACGATGAGCCAGCGCGGGCGGCCTATGCCGCGCTCCACCCTGAACGACGGATCATTCAGGTGCCAGCGCGCGAGGTCGTGCTTGGCGGCGGAGGCCTACACTGCATCACGCATGAGCGGCCGCGCGTCTAGACGGCAGCCGTAACGTCGATCTCGATCAGCATGTCTTCGTGCGACAGGCATGAGACACCGATCAGGGTGCGCGGCGGCGGATTGGTCTTGCCGAAAATCTGGTGGGTCATCCGGTTGAGTTCGTTTTGATAGGACATATCGGTCAGATAGACGGTCAACTTCACGACGTTCGACCAATTCGCTCCCGCCGCATCGAGCACCATTTTGATATTCTCGAACGTACGCTCGATTTGGCGCGGGAAGCCGCCACTCATCCACGCACGCTCCTCTTCCGGCACATGAGGGTGCTTGTGATAAAGCGGGATCGGACCGCACCCCGCCATGAAAATGATGCGGCCGCCCTCGACCGCGAAGCCGGGGGCGAACGGCATGTTGTGTTCGGGCTTCGGCTGCTGCGGATGGATCGGCGTGATCTTCATTGGACGTCCTCTTCCGTGGGTCGCGTGATGGGTTGATCGCCTTGATCGATGGGTCGGCCCCAAATCATTAGAAGACCTAATTATTCAGGCGCCGATTGGTCCAATGCCTTGAATAATAGAGCGCTTGGCGCGACGCGCTTTGCCAATTTTCTCCGTGCATTGCCCAGGGGTAACGCCCTCTTTCAGTACAACCGGTCACACCATTCTAACAGCGTAAACAATGACCCGAGAGACTTGCAATACGTGGCAAATAAGGTAAATTGATCATCACGTGCGGGGGCGCTGGTTTTGTATCGTTCGAGATATAGGTCGCCGCCTCTGATGATTGTGTCTTTGTAATCATCTTGATCATTGATGCCGTCACGCGCCTCGGTCCGCCCCACGAACCGTGCCGCTCAAGCGACGAAAGGTTCATCGAGCCATGTGGAACTTCTTTCCGATCTCGGGCCTGCGCGCCTTTGAAGAGGTCGTCGATCAGATTGTCTTCGCCGTCCGTGCCGGCGCGTTCAAGCCGGGTGATCGTTTGCCGCTCGTTGAACAATTGGCGGAGACCATGCAGGTCAGCAAGCCGACGATCGGGGAAGCGGTCAAGGCGTTGAGCCGGGCCGGTGTCTTGGTGGCGCAGCGGGGCGCCAGCGGCGGGCTCACATTGGTGAGCGACAATATTCCCGATTCGCTGATGATGCGCCGCGCCCCTGGTTGGCGCGAATCCAGCGTCAAGGAATTGGTCGAGGCACGCCGGCCGATCGAAATGCAAATCGTCATGCTGGCCGCCGAGCGAGCCACGGAAGAGGATTTTGCGGCGCTTCGTCAGGCGATCGAGAAGCTGAAGGATTTGGGCCACGTCGGTAGCGCGCGGCGGACGCAATTGGAAAATCAATTCCGTTATGGCTTGGGCCGCGCGGCACGCAGCGAAATGCTTACGTTCTATCAGCACCAAATCAGCGAACAGCTTTCGCTGCACCTGCGCGACTATCTTGCGCAGTCGGTTGAGGTTGGGGCTGCCGTCCAATTGCACCAACGCACGCTTGAGGCCTTGATCCGCCGCGACAAGATCATGCTTGAGCGTGTGACCGACGAATACCTCAACGTAATCGAGGAGAGTGAAATCGTGCGCGGGCAGGCCTCGCCGGTGCGCCTTTTGCGCCGAGCGATGGGCTAAGCGGGCCGATCGCACGTTTGTTCTGCGCGGCGCGTTGAGCGCGAAAAAGGCGGCCGGTGGCCGCCTTTTGTTTGCCCAATCGGCGCGAGCATGGTTCGATTGGGACGATGACAACGCCGCCATCTTCCGCCGCACGAGGTCTCGCCCGCATGGTCCGCGGCCGCGATGGGCTCCGCATGCCCGCGTTCGGTCTCGGCACCTGGCGCATGGGCGAGAGCAAAAGCGAGCGGGCCGCCGAAATCGCGGCGCTCAAACTTGGGCTCGATCAGGGCGTGTGCCTGATCGATACGGCGGAGATGTATGGCGGGGGCGGCGCGGAAGAAATCGTCGCCGAAGCCTTGAGCGGTCGCCGGGATGGGGTTTTCATCGTCTCCAAAGTTATGCCGCAAAACGCCTCGCGTACGGGCACGATTCGCGCGGCGGAGGCCAGCCTAAAGCGGCTGAAGACCGACCGGATCGAGCTTTATTTGCTGCATTGGCCGGGCTCGCACCCGCTCGATGAAACACTCGAGGCGTTCGACCGACTAAAGCGCGATGGCAAAATCCGCCATTACGGCGTCAGCAATTTCGACGTCAACGAAATGACCAAAGCCGCGCAAGGCACACTCGGCGCGGCGATCGCGTCCAACCAAGTGATGTATAATTTGGCCCGTCGCGGCATTGAAACGCGGCTGTTGCCTTGGTGCGCAAAGCGCGACGTCGTGGTGATGGCCTATTCACCGCTCGATCGCGGTCGCCTACAAGCCACCAAGGGGCTGCGTGAAATCGCGGCGCGCCACGGCGTTACGCCCGAGGCGATTGCGATTGCGTGGACCATGAGGCTGCCTAATCTGGTGACGATTCCGAAAGCGACCTCGCTCGCGCATGTTCGCGCCAATTTGACGGCCGCGACCATTGACCTGAGCGCGGCCGATCTGGCCTTGCTCGATGACGACTACAAGCCGCCCAAAGGCGACGTGCCGCTCGATATGGAATAGCGCGGTTTCAATTTTACCGTTGTCACCCCCACCCTAACCCTCCCCCTCACGGGGGGGAGGGGATGAAGTCTGAGCGGCGGCGA
>CAMDNF010000037.1:0-23252 GCA_945902735.1 Rhizobium sp. Q54
GGTCCTGCTAGGCCATCTTTATGTCTTGAAGGGCATGGAGGGGCTGGAAGGATGTTCACAGTGGAACTTTATGCCAGGATTAGACGCGCGGTTATGGCGGACGGTCTGAGCCGCCGGGCCTGCAGCGCGGCCGCTTCCATATCATGCGCCTTCGCGAAGACCGCGCGGTCCGACGCGTCATCGCGCTTCAGCTCGTTAAACGCCGCCTCAACCGTTGACCATGCGCCCCGTGCAATCACTGCCCAAGAGAAACCAAGCATAGGCAAAATATGTATTAGAGCACATAGACCTCGTCGGGCGTCCTGCCGCCGAACGAGGAGTGTGGCCGTGCGGCATTGTAGTATTCGATCCAGCGACCGATCCCGACCCGGGCCTCGCTGCCGGTCTCGAAGGCATTGAGGAACACGCACTCGTATTTGAGTGATCGCCATAGCCGCTCGATGAAGACATTGTCCATCCAGCGCCCGCGGCCGTCCATGCTGATCTGGATGCCGGCGTCCTTGAGTGTGAAATCGCGCCCAATCGTGACCCCACCAGCGAAGCCATATAACGCGTTGCATTCATTGCAGAATAGCTGAATCCGGTGGGGTCGCGTTTCGCGTCCAACCGTGACCCCTCTCGGCCACTCGATCCGATTGTTCTATCAATGATTTAGCACCACCAGAGGGTGGGGTCAGTGTTGGACGCGATTTTACAGTCTGGAGTCGATAAATACAGGAAGTTGGTCCGGCGAAGACTTGGGGGTAGAAACGGGGGTAGAAAAGTCGCTTGTTTAATAAAGTATATATTTATCAATAGATTATATAAGAAATATGGCGGACGGGGAGGGATTCGAACCCTCGATACAGGTTTAAGGCCCGTATAACGGTTTAGCAAACCGCCGCCTTCAGCCACTCGGCCACCCGTCCATGCGCGTCATCCCACGGTGCTGGCGTGGGGTCTCAACCGCAAGCCCTTATGGGGCCGGTCGCCGGCCTTCCTATCCGCCGCCGCCTGCCCTGTCAATCAGGCCAAGGCGGGCACGCGTCGGGCGATGATCGCTCAGGCCTCAATACCAAGCGCCGAGGTAACAACGCCACCGGTCAGGCGCATCAGTTCATCGAGCGAGGTTGGAAAGACGCAATGTGGGTGCCCGGCCGCGGCATAGACGGTTTGAAAGCGCCCGAGGCTGGCATCGATCGCGATCGGTAATTTATTGGGGTGCCCGATGGGTGCCACGCCGCCGATCGCGAAGCCGGTCGCCGCGCGCACAAGCTCGGCATCGGCCCGCTTGGCCTTGCCTGCAAGGCCGAGCGCGGAGGGTAGGACCGCGATATCGCAGCGCCGATCGCCCGCGATCAACGCCATCACCGCCCTGCCCTCAATCGTAAAGACGAGCGATTTGACGATGCTGCCGAGCGCGGTGCCGATTGAGCGCGCGGCATCCTCGGCACTACGCGCGGTTTCGGCCAGCGCCATGATTTGCGCGGTCGAGCCCGCCGCGACGAGCGCCGCTTGAACCCGCTGAACCGACGGATTATCGAGCGCGGTCACGGCTCGGCTGCCTCAGACCGGCACCTTGTAGCCGCGCTGCACGGCCGGCCGCGCGCCGATTTCGTCATACCAGCGTTTGACCGCGGGGTATTCCTTAAGCTCGATCTCCTGCCAATCATGGCGCGCGACCCAGGGGTAGGTTGCGATGTCGGCGATGGTGTAATCGGCACCCGCCAGATAGGCGTGTTCGGAGAGGCGCCCATTCATCACGCCATAAAGGCGCTTGGTCTCGCGCGTATAGCGCTCGAGCGGATAGGGCAGTTTCTCCGGCGCGGCGCGCTTGAAATGGTGGAGCTGGCCGAACATCGGCCCGACATTGCCCATCTGGAACATCAGCCACTGCATGACATCGTAATGGCGCACCGGATCGCCGGGCAAAAATCTGCCGGTCTTATTGGCGAGATAGACCAGGATGGCACCCGATTCAAAAAGGCTGATCGGCGCGCCATCCGGCCCCTCAGGATCGACAATCGCCGGGATGCGATTGTTCGGGCTGATTGCCAGGAACTCCGGCTTGAATTGCTCGCCCGTTCCGATATTCACCTTGTGCGCGTTATAGGGCAGCCCAATTTCCTCCAACATGATGGAGACCTTGCGGCCATTGGGCGTGCCCCAGGTGTAGAGCTCGATCACGGACGCTATTCTTTCGGAAGCGCGTCATAGGGGTGGCTGGAGCCCGGCAACTTCGACACGCGCGCGCACCAATCGGCGATGTTGGGCCACATTTTGATTTCGAGCTGTGCCTCATCGAGAAGCGCGATTTGCGCATAGGCCCCGATATCGGCAATGGTCGGCTTGACGCCGACGATGAATTTGCGGCCCTTCATATGCGCTTCGAGCACGTCAAGCGCGGTGCGCGCATTGGCCTGGCAAAACGCCACAACCTCCGGCCCGCCCTTTTGGAAGCGGATTTGCGCGCGCGCACGATTCACATTGATCAACCGATCGTCGCACCAATTGAGCCACTCGCGAACCGCGCGTTTGTCCTTGGCCGATTTGCCATCGAACTTGCCCGAGCTCTCGGCCAGGAATTCGAGAATGCGGTTCGACTGGCACATCGCCTCGCCGCCGCAAACCAGCGCCGGCACCTGACCGAAGCGGCTAATCTTCAAATAGTCCGGTGTTTTGTGCTCGCCCTTGAAGAGATCGACATGGTGATATTCGTGCGGCACGCGCGCCATGTTGAGCATGAGGGCGACACGCTGGGTCGGTTGCGAGAGCCATAGCCCGTAGAGATGGACCTTAGGCTGCTTCGCCTTTGCTTTCGATTTCGCTTTGGATTTCGATTTCGCCGGGGCGGATTTCTTTTTCGATTTCTTTGCCATCAGAACTCTCCCTCTCGTTGTGGTCAAAATTTCAGCGACGCGCCAATTGGCGATCGCCAAACAAGGTGTCGCGCGCCGCTTGATCAAGCGCGGCGGGCGCGATACGCAATTCCGCGCCAAGCGCTAAGCCGCGCTGCACCGCCGGTCGGGCGGACAGCGCATCGAACCAGCGCTGCACATTGGCGAAATCGGCGAGCGGGCGGTTGCTCGTAAAATCTTTCATCCAGCCGAGAATCGCGATATCGGCGATCGAATAATCACCCGCGACATAATCGCGCCCGGCGAGGCGCTTATCGAGCACGCCGATCAAACGGCGCGCTTCCGTCTCATAGCGCTCGATCGCATAGGGCACTTGTTCCGGCGCATAGCGTGAGAAGTGATTGGCCTGGCCGAACATCGGGCCGACGCCGCCCATTTGCCACATCAACCAGACCAGCACCTCATAACGCGCGCGTGGCGTGGTGCCGATGAGTCTGCCGACCTTCTCGCCAAGGTAAAGCAGGATCGCGCCCGATTCGAACAACGCATAAGGTGCGCCCTTCGGCCCGTCATGATCGACGATCGCCGGGATTCGATTGTTGGGGGAGATTTTGAGGAATTCGGGGGCGAACTGGTCGCCCTTCGAAATGTTGATCGGCTTCATCGTATAGGGAAGCGCAAGCTCTTCCAGCGCGATGGAGACCTTCCAGCCATTCGGCGTCGGCCAATAATAGAGATCAATCATCGGGGCTCCCGCTTCTGGCCGGCAGGATGCCCGGTGCTCAGGAGGCTGGCAAGACCCGCGGCAGCCGGCAGGTGGCCGGGGAAGAATTTTGGAAATTGTTGACAGATTCCTCGGTCGGCAACAAAGCTAGCCAATGACGGGGCAGTTACTCGGCGGTTCGCTTTGCCGGTGGGCAGCAGTGACCATTCTTGCGGTGGCGGCGTTTGGTGTCGCTGGCAGCCATTCGTCCGATGCGCACGCGCAAGAGACGAAGCGCATCCAAATTTACAACCCCTCCTCCCTGACGGTGGGGGTGTTTCATGACGGCATTGCGCGCTTCGCTGAGATCGGCAGGAGAGACGAAAACGGAATTGAAAGGGCGTTAGGGGGACCCGATGGCGTGGCCACTTTCTCCCGTGCCATGACTGAGGTAGATCAAGACAAACGTGCCGACGAATTCATACGGTCGTGGTCAGCGGTGCAAACGGCGATATTGCAGGAAATTCTCTATAGCAACATCATGCAGCAACGGCCTGAGCTTGCCAACAGGTTACCCTCTGCGACGACGCGCCTCTATCTAGCTGATGGTCGAACCACCGATTTGCCTTTGTTGGAAGCTCGGGCGCTCCACCTTGCTTCACTGATTCTCACGCGGGAGATCATGATACGCGACGGCGAGTGGCCCGATCTGGCCGGGATCTACCAAGGAACCGTGGATGGTGATTGCCCATTCGAAAGCGGCCCTTTTACTGTCGACCAGAAAGAATTTGCTCTCGAAGTAAGTGCGAACGACCGCATCGTAATGGTGGGCGCCGTTGGGTCAGGTCGTGTGTCAGCGATCCTGAACGAGGCACGGTTCGCGACGTTCGTCTTTGCCGAGAATGAGCCGCCAAGGCTCGACGCGCCCGATCGCCCAGTGCAACTTCTCTCCGGCCCCGTCTCGGCAGGTGCCACAGTCCTCACTAGCAATGTCGAAGGCGGTTGCACGGTGACGTTAGACCGCAAAGCCACGGCCACCGCGCCGTCGAAGCGCGAGGCGCCGCCAGCAACGAAGGGCCGCTAGTCGGCGGTTGTGATGGCGGCCATCAAGAGCCCGGCTCGTTAGCCCTTCAGCTTTCGATCGAGAATCTGATTGACCGCGGCGGGGTTGGCCTTGCCGCCCGTCGCCTTCATGACCTGGCCGACGAACCAGCCTTTGAGCGCCTCCTTGCCGGCGCGGATTTGGGCAACCTTGTCGGAGTTGGCGGCGATCACTTTATCGATCTCGGCCTCGATCGCGCCCATATCGGTGACTTGGCGGAGGCCCTTCTCTTCGATGATCGCGTCGGCCTCGCGGCCGGTGGCCACCATGATCTCGAACACTTCTTTCGCGATGCGGCCCGAGATCGTGTTGTCCTTGATGCGGTCGATCAGGCCGCCAAGCGCCTCGGCCTTGACCGGCGAGCGCGTAACGTCGAGCCCCGCCTTGTTGAGCGCGCCGAACAATTCCGTCATCACCCAATTGGCCGCCATCTTGCCATCGCGACCCTTGGCGACGGTCTCGAAAAACGCGGCGTTCTCTTTCTCCGCCACGAGCACGCTCGCGTCATAGGGCGAGAGGCCGAAATCGCGCACGAAGCGCTCCTTCCGCGCATCGGGCAATTCGGGCAGAGCCGCCTTGATGCCATCGACCCATTTGGCGTCGAGCCGGAGCGGCAGCAAATCGGGATCGGGGAAATAGCGATAATCATGCGCCTCTTCCTTCGAGCGCATGGGGCGCGTCTCGCCCTTTTGCGAATCGAACAGGCGGGTTTCCTGATCGATCTTGCCGCCGGACTCGATGATATCGACCTGGCGCGCCGCCTCATATTCGATCGCGCGCATGACAAAGCGCACCGAATTGACGTTCTTGATTTCGCAGCGTGTGCCAAAGCCCTCGCCCGGCCGGCGCACCGAGACATTGACGTCGCAGCGCATCGAGCCTTCATCCATATTGCCATCGCATGTATCGATATAGCGCAGCAGCGAGCGCAGCTTCTTGACATAGGCGCCGGCTTCCTCAGCCGTGCGGATATCAGGCTCGGAGACGATTTCCATCAGCGCGACACCGGCGCGATTGAGATCGACATGCGTGGCATCGGGGCGGATGTCATGAATGCTTTTGCCGGCATCCATTTCAAGATGCAGGCGCGTAATGCCGATGTCCTTGGTCGTGCCATCGGGCAGATCGATGGTGACGATGCCCTTGCCCACGATGGGTTTCGTGAATTGCGAAATCTGATAACCGGTCGGCAGATCGGGATAAAAGTAATTCTTCCGATCGAAGATCGAGACCAGATTGATTTGCGCATTGAGCGCGAGGCCGGTTTTCACCGCCTGCTCGATGCAGACGCCGTTGATCACCGGCAACATGCCCGGCATGCCGGCATCGACGAACGAGACTTGCGTATTCGGATCAGCGCCGAACGCGGTCGAGGCGCCGGAAAACAACTTCGCCTTCGAGATCACCTGGGCGTGGACCTCGAGCCCGATGACCATTTCGAACGGCCCGGTGCGCCCTTGAACGATCGCGCTCATGGGCGCGTCTCCTCAAGCCAGGCGGGCGTGGCTTTGAATGCGGCGGCCTCTTCCATGAAGCCGGCGGCGCGCAACACAGTCTCTTCGTCGAACGGCTTGCCGATCAACTGAAGGCCAAGCGGCAGGCCCGATGCGCTCAAACCCGCCGGCACCGAGATCGCCGGCAGGCCGGCGAGCGAGGCCGGCACGGTGAACACGTCGTTCAAATACATCGCGACCGGATCGTCCATCATCTCGCCAATGCCGAAGGCGGCGGAGGGTGCGGTTGGCGTTAACAACAGATCGACGCGCTCGAAGCCGGCGCGAAAATCCTCCGCGATGCGGGTGCGCACTTGCTGCGCCTTCAAATAATAGGCGTCGTAATAGCCGGCCGAGAGCACATAGGTGCCGATCAAAATACGGCGGCGCACCTCGGGCCCAAAGCCGGCGGCGCGTGTCTTGCTATAGAGCTCGGTTAAATCCGCGCCCTTCTCGCGCAGGCCGAAGCGCACGCCATCATAGCGCGCGAGGTTCGATGAGCACTCGGCCGGCGCGATGACGTAATAGGTCGGCAGCGCGTATTTGGTGTGTGGCAGCGAAACGTCGACAATCTCGGCGCCGGCCGCCTTGAACCATTCGATACCCTTTTGCCAAAGCGCTTCGATCTCGCTTGGCATGCCATCGACGCGATATTCCTTCGGCACGCCGATGCGGAGGCCCTTCACCTTGCCGCTTAAGGCCGCGGCATAATCCGGCACCGAGCGATTGACCGAGGTTGAATCCTTCGCGTCATAGCCCGCCATGGCGCGCATCAGAAGCGCGGTATCGACCACGCTGCGCGCGAGCGGCCCGGCCTGATCGAGCGACGAGGCAAACGCGATGATGCCCCAGCGCGAGCAGCGGCCATAGGTCGGCTTCAGCCCAACCAAACCGCAAAACGCGGCGGGTTGGCGGATCGAGCCGCCAGTATCGGTGCCGGTCGCGCCCAGCGCCGTGCGTGCGGCCACAGCCGCGGCCGAGCCGCCCGAGGAACCGCCCGGCACCAATGGTTTGTTGTCGCCCTTGCGGCGCCAGGGATTGGTCACCGCGCCATAGCAGCTCGTCATGTTGGACGAGCCCATGGCGAACTCATCCATGCCGGTTTTGCCGACCATGACCGCGCCGGCTTCCCACAATTTGGCGGTGACGGTCGATTCATAAGGCGGCTTGAAGCCTTTCAGAATTTTCGAGCTCGAGGTCGAGAGCACGCCCTTGGTGCAGAACAGATCCTTGATCGCGAGCGGTATGCCTTCGAGCAGGCCGCCCTCGCCCGCCTTGAGGCGCTGATCGGAGGCCCCGGCCATGGCGCGCGCCTGATCGAAGGTTTCGGCCATATAGGCGTTCAAGGGCCGCGCCGCCTCGCACGCCTTGATGTGCGCGTCGGTGAGTTCATGCGCGGAGAATTTGCGCGCGGCCAAACCCTCGCGCGCCTCTTTCAACGAAAGATCGTTCAACGCGGCCATTATTCGACGACCTTCGGCACGACGAAGAAACCGCCTTCGGCCTCGGGCGCGTTGGCGAGAATGGCGTCGCGGTAATTACCGTCGGTCACCTCATCCTTGCGGCGCGGCAATTCCATGGCGACCACGCTGGTCATCGGCTCGACGTTCTTGGTATCGACCTCGCCGAGCTGCTCGACCCAAGCCAAGATGCCCGAAATCTCCTTGGCCAGATGGTCGCATTCCTCGGGCTTGACCTCGATGCGCGCCAGACGCGCGATCTTGAGCACCGTCGCCCTATCAATCGCCATGAGCTTCGAACCCCTTGTAACGCGGCCCGGCCAGGTGGAATCGCGCGATCAGGCTTGCCCCCCGGCCGGAAGGCCGCGAAGCTAACACCCGTCATGCTGCTCCGCAACATACAGGACCTCGCCGCCGTGCTCGGGCCCAAGGCCCGACTCCTTGGTCTCGATCTAGGCACCAAAACCATCGGCATCGCGATTTCGGATGAGGGCCGCGTGGTGGCAAGCGGGCGCGAGACCATCCAGCGGACCAAGCTCAAAAAAGATCTCGGCACGCTGGCGCGTTTGGTCGCTGAGGATCGCGTGGGCGGCCTCATCATCGGCCTGCCGCTCAACATGGATGGCTCAGAGGGCCCGCGTTGCCAATCGGTGCGGCAATTCGCGACCGACCTGGAGAAGCGTGTCGACCTACCGATCACATTTTGGGACGAGCGGCTCTCGACCGTGGCGGTGACGCGCACGATGTTGGAGGCCGACCTCTCACGCAAACGCCGCGCCGAGGTGGTCGATAAACTCGCCGCGATCTACATTCTGCAGGGCGCGTTGGATGCGTTAGGAAGAGTCTGATCGTAAATCGCGCAGCCGCTTCGGCAGCGCCTCCGCAAGCCGCGCATAATCCTCGTCCGCGTTGTAGATAAACGCGGTGATGCGGATAAACAGCACGCCATCATTCAGCTTGATTTGCGTTTCCATGTGATCGTGGTCGAGCAATGCGACCCGGAGTTTCTCGGCCAACGCATTGCTGGCGGGCCGATCGCCCGGCACCGGCAAAGACGCCATGAAGGCGCGGCCCTCCCGCGCTGTAAGGGCGTTGACATTCCATGCGGTTTCGAGCGTGCCGACCGCGCGCTCCAGAAGCCCCTTACAATAATCACGCAGCGGCGCTTCGCCGAGGCCCGCGCGCCACTCCAGCGCGTCTTTGACGCACAGCCAAGCGGTCGGGTCGCGCGTGCCCTGCCAGGCGAATTCGGGCGCGAAGCCCTGATCCATGAAATGCGAGACGACCAGCGGATGCACGCCTGTTTGTCGGTCGCGGCGGACCCAAAGAAAGCCAACGCCCTTGGGCGCGCAGAGCCATTTATGGCCATTGCCGGCGTAATAATCGGCACCCAACGTATCAAGTGCGAGCGGCACATGGCCGGGGCCATGCGCGCCATCGATCAAGAGCTTGACGCCGCGCTCGCGGCACAGGGTCGCGATGCGTTGGATCGGAAAAATCAAGGACGAGTCGGACGCGATGTGATCGACCACCACGAGGCGTGTCTTCGGGTTCAGGCACGCGGCGAGAGAAACCATGACCTCATCCGCACTCACATCGCCAAATTTCAGCGGGGCTTCGACATAGCGCGCGCCAACGCGGCGGCAAACATAACGAATGGCGTTTCTGACCGCGTTATAGACATGGCTGGTCGAGACCACCTCATCGCCGGGCTCAAGAGCGAGCGAGCGCAACACCGCGTTGCAGCCCGCGGTCGCGTTATCGAGGAAGCCGATGTCCTCTGCCTTCGCGCCCACATAGGCAGCGAGCGCCGCGCGCGATTCGTCAAGCGCCTTGGGCAATAGGCTTCGCATGAAGTGCGGCGGGTTGCGCTCGAGCCTAAGCCGCCATTCGCTTTGCGCCGCCAACACGACCTTCGGCGTCGCGCCGAACGAGCCGTGATTGAGGAAAACGAGCCCGTCTTCCAGACCAAAATCAACGCGCCGTGCCTTGCCAAAGTGTGTCATGGCCAAAGCCTCACACGGTCTCTTGCGCGCGGCCGGGCGCAAGGCCGATCACGCCGCGCAGCACGACGACGCTCGCCAGCAGCACGATCGCCACGCCAGGGAGTGTCATCAAGGGCGGCAGGCCGCGCCCCAAGGCCCAGTCGATCAGAATGACGAAGACCGGGATGAAATAGGAATAGGTCTGCACGCGCGTCGCGCCGATTTTGATGGTCGAGGATTGGATCATGAAAAATGTGATCACGGTCGCGCCGATGGCGAGCCAGAGCATGCCACCCCACACACCCGTGCCGAGCGCGCTATAGTCAGTGGTCCAGAGCTTGACATTGGCGGCGAGCAAAAACCACACGCCCGCCATCGCCATGATCCAAAAGCTCATGCGCATCACCGGCTCGCCCCGATGCAGAAAGCGCACGAGCGTGGCATAGAGCCCCATGGCGACGCAGCCGACCAGGAACAATACGTCGCCATAATGAAAGTCGAGCGCGATCAGGCGCTCGGGCGATCCACGAAAAATTACCCAGGCCGAGCCGACCATGCCGAGGCCGAGCGCGGCGAGCCGGCGCCAGCCCAGGCGTTCACGCAGCAATATGGCGGAGAACAGCGCGGTGAAGCCCGGAATGGTGGTCGAGATCACGCCCGTGTTGAGGCTATTGGTCGTGCGCAGGCCCTCATACATGGTCCAGAAAAAGACATCCATGCAGGCCGCGATCGCGCCGAAGCGCGCGAGGCCGGAAAGGCCCGGCCAGGGCAGGCCTGTCCGCAGCGCCACGATCGGCGCGAAGATCGCGGTCGCGATAACGAAGCGGAGCGCCTGCAGCACCGAGGGGTCGATATCGTCAGTGATCATGTCGCCGACTGGAAACGTTGTGGCGATCACCACCATCGCGGCGAAGGCGAGCCAATGCGCGGCGCTTTGCGGCGCGGCATCGGGCAAAGGACGTGGAACCGGCGTCATGAGCCGGGCAGCTTGCCTTTAATGAGGCTCAGGCGCAAAGGGCGTCGCGCGTGGGTCGTGTCTCAATTGCAATCAGGCGCGGCCTTGCCTTAGGCTCGCCGCCAGGGTGGCGGCGCCGCGCGCGATCACGAAGCTCGCGGCGATCACCACGACCACGCCGGGAATTGTCATCGCCGATGGCAGCCCCTGACCGAGCGCCCATTCAAGCAAAACGACCAAGGTCGGGTTGATATAATAATAGGCGGTGACCCGGGTCGGGCCGATGCGGAGCGTGGCGTATTGATAGGCGAAGAACGTGACCACGGTCGGCAGCAGCGCGAGATAGACGATACCGCCCCAGGTCGAAAGCGAAATGCCGCCCCAATCGGTTTCGGCCAAATGAACGTTTGCCGCGAGCAACAGCCAAAAGAGGCTCGTGATCAAAACCCAGAAGGTGACCACGGGCGCCGGCTCGCCCCGATGCAACATGCGGCCGAGCGGCGTATAGAACGCCATGGCGAAGCAGGCGGCCAAATAAATGCCATCGCCGATCGTGACCGTGAGCGAAAACAACCGTTCGGGGTCGCCGCGAAAAATTACCCAGAGCGCGCCGATCATGCCGATCACAAGCGCGACAATCTTGGGCCAGCCCAAGCGCTCCTTAATCAACACCGCGGCGATGATCGCGGCGAGCCCGGGCACGATGGTCAAAAGCGCGCTGGTGTTGAGCGCGGTGGTGGTGTGGAGCGCGATGAACAACAACCAGAAAAACAACACCAGCGGCAGGCTCAGAATCGCGTAGCGCCCGAGTGCGCGCCAGCCGGGCCAACGAATGCCATAGGTGAAGCCGACGATCAGGCCCATCACACCGGCCGCGATGGCAAAGCGGATCAGATTGAGCACACCAGAATCGAGCCGATCGGTGATCGCGGCACTCGCCACGAACGAGCCCGCGACCGTGAAGGAGGCGAACACCATCAAGGCGTGAACATGGAGCGTTCCAGCCCAGGGGCGAGGTGCGGCGGCGGTCATCGTCATCGGCGGGCATCCTTGCCCCTTTCCGGCGACCTAGGCAAACCCTGCCCCGAGTCGTTCGGTTCCGATCGAAGCCGGGGTCAGCCGACTCGCGGGCTTCCGCCCCACCCAAGCGGGCGCCCTTGCCGGCGCGCAACAGGGCTGCGATAAGGTCGGCTCATGTCGGCGGCTGCTCTCTTCTCCCATCAGCATCTCCTCAGCATCGAGCCGTTGAAGGCGGCCGAGATCGAGCATCTGCTCGATCTGGCCGAGGGCTATGTGGCACTCAATCGCCATGCCCGCAAAAAATCAGACGTGCTCAAGGGGCGCAGTCTGATCTTGCTGTTCTTCGAGACCTCGACGCGCACGCGCACCTCGTTCGAGCTCGCCGGCAAAAGGCTCGGCGCCGATACAATCAACATCTCGGTGCAGATGAGCGCCATCAAAAAAGGCGAGACGCTGATCGACACCGCGATGACCTTGAACGCCATGCACCCCGATGTGCTGGCGGTGCGCCACCCAGAGGCCGGCGCGGCAAATCTGTTGGCGCGTCACGTCAATTGCGCGGTGATCAATGCCGGCGATGGCAGCCATGAGCACCCGACCCAGGCGCTGTTGGATGCGCTCACCATTCGCCGGCGCAAAGGGCCGATCGCGGGGCTGACGGTCGCCATATGCGGCGACATTCTGCACAGCCGGGTCGCGCGCTCGAACATGTTGCTATTGAAAAAACTCGGCGCGCATGTCCGCCTGATCGCGCCGCCGACACTTTTGCCGACCGCGGTCGAGAGCTATGGCGTCGAGGTGTTCCACGATATGCGGAAGGGCCTTGCGGGCGTTGACATCATTATGATGCTGCGCCTTCAGCAGGAGCGAATGGCCGGCACGTTCGTGCCCTCGCAGCGCGAATATTTTCACTTCTACGGGCTCGATGAAGAGAAGCTCGCGATGGCGAAACCGGATGCGCTGATCATGCACCCAGGCCCGATGAACCGGGGCGTCGAGATCGATTCGGTGGTGGCCGATGACATCACGCGTAGCGTCATTCTCGATCAGGTCGAGCTCGGCGTCGCGGTGCGCCAAGCTTGCCTCGAAGTGTTGGCACGCAATCTTCCCGCGCTCGACCATAATCGCTAGCGGACCCAACCATGCCAACACCGCAGCCCAATCGCACACCGCCCGGCCGCACGGCCTTCATCAACGCGCGCTTGATCGACCCCGAAAGTCGGCTCGATGTGAAGGGCGCGCTCTTGACCGACGGCAAGCTGATCGCCGATTTCGGCCCGCGTTTGTTCAATGACGGCGTGCCGGAGGGCGTCGCGACCATCGATTGTGGTGGACAAATTCTTTGTCCGGGCCTGATCGACATGCACGTGCATTTGCGCGAGCCCGGCCATGAGCATAAGGAAACCATCGCGACCGGGAGTTACAGCGCGGCGGTTGGCGGCGTTACTACGCTTGCCTGTATGCCGAACACCAAACCCGCCATCGATGACGTGGCGCTCGTCGAGTTTGTGCAGCGGCGCGCGCGCGAGACCAGCCTCGTGAAAGTCTATCCGTTCGCCGCGATCACACGCGGGCTTGCCGGCAAGGAAATGACCGAGATGGGCATGCTGGCGGAAGCCGGCGCGCTCGCCTTTACCGATGATGGCATGCCGGTGGCCGATAGTTTGGTCATGCGCCGTGCGCTCAGTTATGCGCGGGCGTTCGACATGATGGTGAGCCAACATGCCGAAGACCTCTCGCTCACCGGCTGCGGCTGCATGGCCGAGGGCGAAGTGGCGACAAGGCTTGGACTGCCCGGGATACCCGATGTGTCGGAAGCGGTGGTGGTCGAGCGCGATATTCGCCTCGTCGAGTTGACCGGCGGGCGCTATCACGTCGCGCATATTTCAACCGCGCTGGCGATCGACGCCATTCGCCAGGGCAAGAAGCGCGGGCTCGATGTGTCGTGCGAGGCGGCGCCGCATCATTTTGTGCTGACCGACGCGGCGGTCGGCGATTATCGCACGTTTGCGAAAATGGCGCCGCCGCTGCGCAGCGAAGCCAATCGTTTGGCGGTGATCGAGGGGCTCAAGGACGGCACGATCGATGCGATCGCGACCGATCACGCGCCGCATGATCAGGAAAGCAAGCGCGTGCCGATGGAGCGCGCGGCCAATGGCGTGGTCGGCCTCGAAACCATGTTGCCGATTTCGCTCGAGCTCTATCACAACGGCCTGATCGGCTTGATCGACCTGCTGCGCATGATGACGGTGCGGCCGGCGGATTTGATGAAATTGGCCCAAGGCCGCCTGCGGAAAGGGGCGCCGGCCGATCTTGTGGTGTTCGATCCCGATCGGCCTTGGATCATCGATGCCAAGCAATTCCGCTCGAAGTCGAAGAACTCGCCATTCGATGAACGCGCCGTCAAAGGCCGCGCGCTGGTGACCATGGTCGATGGTCGCGTCGTTCACCGGCTAGAGCCCTGAGCGAGGCCTGACCCCGTGAACGGCTATGATTACACATGGTCGTTCTATGTTGGCGGCGCGATCGCCTATTTGATCGGCTCGATTCCCTTCGGCTTGATCCTGACGCGCTTTGCTGGGCTCGGCGATATTCGCAAGATCGGCTCGGGCAATATCGGCGCGACCAATGTGCTGCGCACCGGCAATAAGAAGCTGGCTGCCGCCGTGCTCATACTCGACGCGGCGAAAGGCGTCGCGGCGGTGCGCTTCGGCATGGGGTTCGGCGTCGACATGGCGCTGATCGCGGGCGCCGCGGCGGTGGTCGGTCATATCGCGCCGGTCTGGCTCGTCTTCAAAGGCGGCAAAGGGGTCGCCACCACGATCGGCGTGCTTTATGCGATCTATTGGCCGCTCGGGCTGATCGCCTGCGCGGTTTGGCTGCTGGCGGCTTTTGTTTTTCGCTATTCCTCGCTCGCCGCTCTCGTGGCGCTCGCGGCTTCGCCCGGCTTTGCCTTGCTGTTCGGCGAGCCGCGCATCGCCATGCTCGCCGGGTTCTTAGCCGTGCTCGTGATCGCCAAGCATTGGGAAAATATCGCGCGGCTGATCAAGGGCACCGAAGCAAAAATCAAGCTCAAGCGCGATTGACCGCGAGCCCCGGGCTGTCGCAGCCTGGGGAATGACCGCGCAACGCCCTCTATCCGATGCCGAACGGCTCGACTGGCTTAGGCTCAGCCGAAGCGAGAATGTCGGCCCGATCACCTTCTTTGCATTGTTGCAGCGCCTCGGCAGCGCCGGTGCGGCGCTCGAGGCGCTGCCCGATTGGGCGCGGCGGGGTGGGCGGCGGGGGCCGATCCGCATCGCCACGCGAAGCGCCGCCGAGCGCGAGATCGAGGCGATCGCGCGCATGGGCGGGCGGCTGATCGCGCGCGCCGACCCCGATTACCCGGTGCCGCTGGCCGCGATTCCCGATGCACCGCCTTTGATCATCGTGCGCGGCGATGCACGCCTCCTCGCCCGACCGACGCTGGCGATGGTCGGCGCGCGGAACGCCTCGGCCAATGGCGTGCGCTTTGCCACAACGCTCGCGAGGGAGCTTGGCGAGGCTGGCTATGTGATAGCCTCAGGTCTCGCGCGCGGGATCGACGCGGGCGCCCATCGGGGTGCGCTCGCCACCGGCACCGTCGCGGTGGTAGCGGGCGGGCCAGACATCGTCTACCCGCCCGAGCACGCGGCCTTAAGCGACGAGATCATCGCCCGCGGCGCGCTTGTCACCGAGATGCCACCGGGCGTCGAGCCGCAGGCCAGGCACTTTCCACGCCGTAACCGGATCATCTTAGGGTTGTCGCGGGGCGTGGTGGTGGTCGAGGCGGCGCCGCAATCGGGCTCGCTGATCACGGCCCGGCTCGCGCTCGAGCAGGGCCGTGAGGTTTTCGCGGTGCCGGGTTCACCGCTCGACCCGCGCGCGCGCGGGCCCAATAATTTGATCCGCCAGGGCGCGGTTTTGGTCGAAAACGCGGCCGATGTGATTGACGCGCTGGCCCAAATACAGCCCTCCCGGCTGGCTGAGCCGACCGATGGGGCGCCCTATCGGGTGCCTAGTCCTGAGACACCGGACGAGGCGGCGCTGCGGGCGGGACGGGCGGTTTTGCTGGGTTTGCTGGGGCCAACGCCGGTCTCGGCCGACGAGTTGATCCGGCAGAGCCGGTTGACACCCGCGCTCACCGTCACCATTTTGCTGGAGCTTGAGCTGGCTGGCCGCCTGGATCGACTTCCCGGTGGGTTGGTGGCTTTACGCGCAACACCAGATTGACTCCACCCCCAACCTACGAGTGCGCCAGAGCGTGACGAAGGCTCTCGTCATTGTGGAATCGCCGACCAAGGCGACCACCATCAACCGCTATTTGGGCGCCGGCTATGTGGTTCTCGCCTCCTATGGCCATATCCGCGATCTGCCGGCCAAAGATGGCTCGGTGCGCCCCGATGCCGCCTTCGAAATGGATTGGGAAATCACCGAGGGCTCCGAAAAGAACATTCGCGCGATCAGCCAGGCGCTGAAGGGTGCCGATGCCCTTTTCCTCGCGACCGACCCCGACCGCGAGGGCGAAGCGATCTCCTGGCACGTCTTTGATGAGCTCGAACGGCGCAAGCTGCTCGGCAAAATCAGCGTCAAGCGCGTGGTCTTCCATGAGGTGACCAAGGGCGCTGTGATCGAGGCAATCGAGAATCCGCGCGATCTCGATACCCACCTGGTCGATGCCTATAAGGCGCGCCGGGCGCTCGACTATCTTGTCGGCTTCACGCTGTCGCCGGTGCTGTGGCGTAAATTGCCGGGCGCGCGCTCGGCCGGGCGCGTGCAATCGGTTGCGCTGCGATTGATCTGCGACCGCGAGGCCGAGATCGAAGCGTTCCGGACGCGCGAATATTGGACGGTCGATGTCGAGCTCGAAACCGCGAAAGGCGAGCGCCTGCTGGCGCGTCTCGCGAAACTAAACGGCAAGAAGCTCGATAAATTCGACCTCGACGGCAAGGACAAGGCCGAGGCCGCGCGTCAGGCGATCGAGGCCGCGAACTTCACGGTTGCGAGCGTCGAGGAGAAGCGCGTCAAGCGCAACCCGGCGCCGCCCTTTACGACCTCGACCTTGCAGCAAGAGGCCTCGCGCAAACTCGGCTTCACCGCGCGACGGACCATGAAGATCGCGCAAGAACTCTATGAAGGCGTGCCGCTCGATGGCGAGCGCGTTGGCCTGATCAGCTATATGCGCACCGATAGCGTACAGCTTTCGCGCACCGCGCTGGATGATGCGCGGCACGTCATTCAGGGCGAATATGGCGATGCCTATGTGCCCGATGGCCCGCGCTATTACCGCTCGGCGGCGAAGAACGCGCAAGAAGCGCATGAAGCGATTCGGCCGACCGCCTTGTCGCGGCGGCCAGGATCGGTCGCGTCCAACCTATCGGGGGATCAGGCGCGGCTCTATGAATTGATCTGGAAGCGCACACTGGCCTGCCAAATGGTGAGCGCCGAGTTCGATCAAGTGGCGGCCGACATCGATTCGCCCGATGGGAAGCTGTCCTTGCGCGCGATCGGTACGACCCTCGCCTTCGATGGCTTTCTCAGAGTCTATCAAGAAGGCCATGACGACGAAGGCGATGACGAGAACGAGCGTCGCCTGCCGCCCTTGAAACAAAACGATGCGATGCGGCGCCTCGCCATCAAGCCCGAGCAGCATTTTACCGAACCGCCGCCGCGCTTCACCGAAGCGAGTTTGGTCAAGAAACTCGAAGAACTTGGCATCGGTCGGCCCTCGACCTATGCCTCGATCATCTCGGTGCTGCAGGACCGCAAATATGTGGTGCTCGACAAAAAGCGCTTCGTGCCGGAAGACCGCGGCCGGGTGGTAACCTCGTTCCTCGAGAATTTCTTTCGTCGCTATGTCGAATATGGCTTCACGGCCGCGCTCGAAGATCAGCTCGACCAAATTTCCGCCGGCGAAATCGGCTGGAAGCAGGTGCTGACCGATTTCTGGACCGATTTCAAAACGGCGGTTGAAGGCACGGGGCATCTGCGCGTCAAGGACGTGCTCGACACACTCGACGCTGCCCTCGCGCCGCATCTTTTCCCGCCGGCCGCCGATGGCAAGGACCAGCGCATCTGCCCGGTTTGCACCGATGGGCGCTTGAGCCTCAAATTGGGGCGCTTCGGCCCCTTCATCGGGTGCTCGCGCTATCCTGAATGCCGCTTCACCCGGCAATTGATCAGCAATGACGCCAATGGCGAAGACAGCCCAGAACTCTCCGCCGGACCGAAAGCCCTTGGCGCCGATCCGGTGAGCAGCCTCGCGGTCAGTCTGCGCAAGGGGCCCTATGGGCACTATGTTCAGCTCGGCGAAGCGAGCGCCGAGAAGAAGGCGCCGAAGCCGAAGCGCGTGTCCTTACCGCGCGGGCTTGCGCCCGATGCGGTCGATCTCGAACGCGCGCTCGCGCTGCTCTCGCTGCCGCGCGAGGTTGGCAAACATCCGGATAGCGGTGAGCCGATCCTGGCGGGCATTGGTCGCTTCGGGCCCTATGTCGTCCATCAGAAGGTCTATAAGTCGCTCACCAAGGACGAGGACGTGCTGACGGTCGGGTTGAACCGCGCGGTCGCGCTAATCGCCGAGGGCAAGCGCGGCGGGGCCAAGGTGTTGCGCGAAGTTGGCGCGCATCCGGAAGGCGGCGAGCCGATCGTGATCAAGGAAGGGCGCTATGGGCCCTATTTACAGCACAAGCGCGTCATGGCGACCGTGCCGAAGGGTGCCGACATCGCAACACTGAGCCTTGCCGATGCCGTCGCCCTAATCGCCGCAAAAGCCGGCAAAAAAGGCGGGGCCCGACGCGGCGGGCGTAAATCGGCCGCGCCGAAAAAAGATACCGCTTCGCCCGACGCCGCCGCCGCACCGGCCAAGAAGCGTAGCGCGGCCAAGCCCCGCGCACGCGCGTCGAAGAAAAAACCGGCGGCGAGCGGCGGAGCGCAGGGCGCGACGTGAGCGCGAAGCCGCCCGCGCGCGGCCGACTGCCCTCGCGCGACGAGCTGCTGCGTTACATCGCCGAGAGCCCAACGCGCGTGGGCAAACGCGAGATCGCGCGGGCCTTTGGCCTCAAAGGCGATGCGCGCATCGATCTCAAGCGTCTCTTGCGCGAGCTGAAAGACGATGGCGCGGTGCACCGCTCCGACAAACGAAGCGTGCACATCGCCGGCGCGCTGCCCGCGACCTGCGTGATCGAAATCCATGACATCGACGTCGATGGCGAGTTGAAGGCTCGGCCCGCGGTCTGGGAGGACGAGGCCGAGCCGCCGCCGATCGTGGTGGCACCGACCGCGCGCGGCGTACCGGCGCTCGGCGTCGGCGATCGCGCGTTGGCGCGGCTTAGAAAATTGCCTGAGGGCGGCTATGAGGCGGTTGTCATTCGCCTCGTCGAAGGGCGCCGCGAAGAGATCGTCGGCGTGTTTGAGCGCCGGGCCAATGGTGGCGTGATCCGGCCAACCGATCGGCGTACGCGCGGCCCGCTGATGGTGCGGGAGGCCGACCGCCATGACGCGCTCGAGGGCGAAATCGTGGTTGCCGAGCGACTGCCGCAAAGTGGCTATGAACCGCATGCGCGGATTCGCGAGCGGCTTGGTTCGATCAATACACCGCGCGCGGTCAGCCTGATCGCGATTCATACGCATGGCATTCCGACGCGCTTTTCCGAAGCCGCGCTGGCCGAGGCGCGCGCGGCTCAGCCTGTGCCGCTCGGCGAGCGGACCGATTTGCGTGACCTACCGCTGGTGACGATCGATGGCGAGGATGCGCGCGATTTCGACGACGCGGTGTTCGCCGAGGCGGATCGCGATCCAACTAACAAAGATGGCCATCACGTTATCGTCGCGATTGCCGATGTGGCGCATTATGTGCGCGGCCATGGCGGTTTGGACCGCGATGCACGCACACGCGGCAATTCGGTTTATTTTCCCGATCGCGTCGTGCCCATGCTGCCCGAACAATTATCGAACGAATTGTGCTCCTTGAAGCCGGGAGAACCGCGCGCCTGCCTCGCCGTTCACCTATGGCTCGATGCGCACGGACACAAGAAACGCCATCAATTCGTCCGCGGCCTGATGCGAAGCCGCGCGCGTTTGACCTATCGACAAATGCAGGAAGCGGCCGATGGTCGCCCCGACGAGACCACCGCGCCCTTGCTGAAGGACGTCGTCGAGCCGCTCTATGCCGCGTTTCACGCCTTGTGGGAGGCGCGGCGCAAGCGCGGCACGCTCGAGCTCGATTTGCCGGAACGCAAAGTTAGTTTCAGACCCGACGGCGCGATCGCCACCATCGAGCCGGCGCCGCGCTATGACAGCCATCGCCTGATCGAAGAAATGATGATCGTGGCCAATGTGGCGGCGGCGGAGACGCTTGAGGGCGCCGGCGCGCCCTGCATGTATCGCATTCATGATCGACCCGATGTCGCCAAGCTCGAATCCTTGCGCGGCTTCTTGAAAGAGATCGGATTGAAGCCGCCGCGCCGCGACGCGGCGACGCCTCATGCATTCAACGAGGTGCTTACGAGTGCCGCGGAATCGAAGCATCGGCATTTGGTCAATCTGATGATCCTGCGGAGCCAGGCGCAGGCCGAATATAATCCGCGCAATCTCGGCCATTTCGGGCTCGGGCTGAAACGCTATGCGCATTTTACTTCACCGATCCGGCGCTATGCCGACCTCTTGGTGCATCGGGCGCTGATCGGCGCGCTCAAATTTGGCGATGATGGTTTGGGCGGCGATGCCAAAGCGGGCTTCGCCAAGCTCGGCCAACACATATCCGCGACCGAGAGGCGCGCCCAATTGGCCGAGCGCGATTCGCTCGATCGCTATACGACGGCTTTTCTGTCGGAACGGGTCGGCGCGACCTTTGCGGGCCGAATCGAAGGCGTCACGCGCTTCGGTGTTTTCGTGACCTTGGACGACACGGGGGCAAGCGGCCTTGTACCCGCGAGTACGCTCGGCGCCGGGCGGCCCCATCATGACGTCGAGCGACATTGTCTTGAGATCGGCGGCGTTGTGCTTAGACTCGGCGTACCGGTCCGCGTTCGGCTGGCGGAAGCCAATGTGGCGACCGGCGGCATGGTGTTCGAACTCCTCGAACACGACGGCAAGACCTTCGAGCCGGGTGAGAGCACGCGACCGATGCGGCGCGACGGCCCACCTCGGCCGCGTGGACGGCGGCGTTGATCGGGCCGCGATCGAGCACGCTGGCAGACATCGACGGCTCGCGCTAGGTTCCGGCCCGTTGAATAATGTGAGGACATAGCGTGGCGCGGCCAACCGATACGCAATTGGCTTGGTTGAAACGCGGGCTTTCGGAGCCCGGCGGCAAACTTCCGCTGTTCGACCATGATGGTCGCACGGTCGACGCACGTACGGTTCAAGCCTGCCTCAAGGCGGGGTGGGCTGAACCTTGGCGGCATAACCCGCTTAAACCGGACTGGCAGGTTTGTCGCTTGACCGAAGCGGGGCGACAAACGGCGATGGCCGAGAGCGTCGAGATCTCGTCTTGAGCGAGCAGGCGCCGGCCTTGAACATCGCGGCGGGTGGTGGCGGCACCGAAGCGGAGGTGCCGCAGACCACGGTCCGCGCGATTGTTTGCGTCATCATCAGCGTGGCGTTTTTTGGCTTGTGCTACGGCTATTCGCTGCCGGTGCTGTCGTTCATCATGGAGCGCGGCGGGCTCAGCGAAACCATGATCGGCCTGAACACGGCGATCAGCTCGGTGGCGGTTTTGGTCTTCGGGCCGTTCGTGCCCCGCCTGCTCGGCCGCTTCGGATTGCGCACCCCGATCTTCGCTTCGATCTTGCTCGGCGTCGCGATGATCCCGCCGATCGCCTTTACCGAACCGCTTTATGCCTGGTTCCCGCTTCGCTTCGTTCTCGGCGCGGTGATCTTCACCGCCTTGATCGCGGCCGATATCTGGGTCACACAGGGGGCCAGCCCGAAGAGACGCGGCCGGGTGCTAGGATTTTATGGCGCCGCGATCGCGGGCGGCATTGCCGCCGGTCCCAATCTTGTGGCGATCACCGGGTCTGAAGGCTTGGCCCCTTTTTATTGCGCGGGCGGGCTGCTTGCGGCGGCGATGGTGCCGATGCTTTTTGCCTATGGGCCGGTGCCGAGCGTCGCGCGCGCGAAAATTCCAAGGCTGAGCATCTTTTTGATTACCGTGCCGATCGCGACCATGGCCGTGTTCGTTTTCGGTTTTATGGATTCATCCATCCTGTCGCTGCTTCCCATTTATGGGCTTCGGCTTGGCGCCACCGAAAATCAAGGGGCCACACTCGCCTCGCTGGTCATGGTGGGCTCGGTGCTCTTGCAGCCGTTCATCGGCTATGTGGCGGACCGCGTACCGAGGGTCCTTGTGCTGGCCTCGCTCGGCGTGATGGGCAGCGGCGCGGCGGTGCTGGTGCCTCTTTGCTTCAACAACCCCGTTGTGCTTTATCCCGCGCTCTTCGTGCTCGGTGGCTCGGTCACAGGCCTTTACGCGCTCAGCCTAGCGATCTTGGGCGATCGCTTCGTCGGCGGCGAGCTGGCCGCCGCGGTGACGGTCTTTACCATGCTCACCGCGGCTGGGACGACCGTTGGCCCGATTCTCACGGGCAGCGCGATGAGCGAATTCCAGCCCCATGGCTTCCCGGCCAGTCTCGCGGCCGCGATGCTGCTGGTGCCGTTGATTGGCCTGATAAGCTGGCTCTCCGGTAGGGGGGCGCGGGCCCGCCCTTGACACAAAGACGATGGCCGCTATTGTCGCGCCAACTCAATAGCGAATGGATAGGGAACGGCCATGGCCAAACCCAATAATATCATTGTCAAACTCGTGAGCTCGGCGGGCACGGGCTTCTTCTATACGACGCGCAAGAACCCGAAGACTCAGACAGAAAAAATGACCGCGCGCAAATACGACCCGGTCGTGCGCAAGCATGTCGATTTCAAAGAAGGCAAGATCAAATAGCGCCTGCCTGGTGGGGTACGCGCGGTGATTTTGTTGGGTGGGAACGCTTTGCTCCCCCTCTTGGCTTCTTAGGCTACGCCGCTCAGGACTCAGCATGCGAGCGACGGTTCCGAAAGCCATCATCATAAAAATATCATTAGGACCAGCGTTGTTCGTGGCGTTGATGCTTGCCATCAATGCGTTTACGGCTGGGGCGTCGGCCGGCGAGTCTGAGGGCTGGCGCGCCTATCAAGCCAGGGATTACAGCCGCGCCGAACAGCTGTGGCAGCGCGATGCGGCCAAAGGTGATCGCCACGCCGCGTTCGGCCTCGGCATGCTTGCGGACCGCCAGGGCGATGAGGCGGCCGCCGCCGTCCACTATGAAAAAGCGGCAAGCGCCGGTCTCGGATCGGCGCAAGTGTTGATTGCCGATCGGTATATTTCCGGCAAAGGCGTTGCGGCAAATCCGATCGTGGCCTTCGCGTGGTTGACCCGCGCGGTCGCCTCTGGCGTACCGAACGCCGCGACGATCCGCGATCAGCTCGCGCAAACCATGACGGCCGACGCGGTGCGCGAGGCCGAAGCCCTCGCCCAGACACTGAATTCGAAATAGTTCTAGAGCATGTTCCGACCAAGTCGAATCGGTTGCGCCGGAGGAATTTTGCGTCGCGGGCAGAAGCAGGGCGAAGCGCGTAGCGGGGCCTACGGGCGAGCCCTGTGACGAACCCGCGCCGCAAAAGGCCCCGGCCCGGCGGGTTGCGTTG
>CAMDNF010000038.1:0-22010 GCA_945902735.1 Rhizobium sp. Q54
TACGAGATGACATCGGAGTTTTCGCGAACTGTCGGAGGGATGATTGGCGACCGGAACATCTAAACGCGGCACGCCTGCACAAAAGGGCCTGACCACACGCTCTTTCGACACGCCCAATCCAAAGCTCGACGGCAAGACGATCCTCGTGACCGGGGGGACGGGCTCGTTCGGCAAGGCGTTCGTACGCCATGTGCTCAGCCACCACCGGCCGCGCAAGGTGATCGTGTTCTCGCGCGACGAATTTCGCCAATATGAAATGGCGCAAACCGTTGGCACCGAGCCGGGCCCGACCATCCGCTATTTCATCGGCGATGTGCGCGATTGCGACCGGCTCGAATTTGCCATGCGCGATGTCGACTATGTGATCCACGCGGCCGCGCTCAAGCATGTGCCCACGGCCGAATATAATCCGTTCGAATGCGTGCAAACCAACATCCACGGTGCCGAAAACGTGGTGAAGGCAGCGATCCGCACCGGGGTCGCCCGGGTCGTCGCGCTCTCGACCGATAAGGCGGCCAACCCGATCAACCTCTATGGCGCAAGCAAGCTTGCCTCGGACAAGATCTTTGTCGCCGCGAATAGCCTCGCCGGGCGCAGCCCGACGCGCTTTTCGGTGGTGCGCTATGGCAATGTGCTGGGCTCGCGCGGCAGCGTCATTCCGTTTTTCGAGAAGCTGATCGCCGAGGGTGCCAAGGCCTTGCCAATCACCGATCCGCGCATGACACGCTTTTGGATCACGCTTGGACAGGGTGTGCGGTTCGTGCTCTCGTCGCTCGCGATGACCAGCGGCGGGGAAATTTTCGTGCCGCGCATACCGAGCATGAAGATGGTCGATCTCGCGACCGCGCTTGCCCCCGGCTTGAAGCACGACATTGTGGGCATTCGCCCCGGCGAGAAGCTGCACGAGATGATGATAGGGGAGGACGACGGTCGTACCACGCTCGCGCTCGCCGATCGCTATGTGATCGAGCCGGCCTTTTCGTATTGGACGCGTGAATCGCTGGCGAAATATGGCGGCAAGCCGGTCAAGAGCGACTTCGCCTATGCGAGCGATAGCAATGACGAATGGCTCGATCAGACCACGCTGCGCAAGCTTTTGAAGGAACCGCGCACCTGACCCACCCCGTGTCAAAGCAAGGGCCCATGGCGTTTCTGCCCTATGGCCGCCAGCTGATCGAGGATGACGATGTGGCCGCCGTGACCGCCGTCCTACGCGGCGATTGGCTCACCACCGGGCCTGCGGTTGAGGCGTTCGAGCTCGCCTTCGCGGAGAAGGTCGGCGCGCCTCATGCCATCGCGTGCTCGAGCGGGACCGCTGCCTTGCATCTCGCTTTGCTCGCGCTTGGGCTTGGGCCGAACGATATCGCTATCGTGCCCGCGATGACGTTTGTCGCGACGGCAAATGCCGCGCGTTATGTCGGTGCCGAGGTGATCTTCGCCGATGTCTCGCCTGATACGGGATTGATGGAACCGGCTCATTTGAGCGAGGCCATTGCGCGGGCGCGGCGGGCGTTCCCGGCTCATCGGGTTCGCGTGGCGTTGCCGGTCCATTTGAATGGCCAAGCGTGCGACATGGCGGGCCTCGGGCGCATCGCCGAGGCCGAAGGAATTGCGTTGGTCGAAGACGCCTGCCACGCATTGGGCGGCCGTGCTGGTGCCGCACCGGAAGATCGCATCGGCGCCTGCCGGCATAGTGTTATGGCGGCTTTTTCGGGCCATCCGGTCAAGACCATCGCGATGGGCGAGGGTGGCGTGATCACCACGCACGACGGGGCGCTCGCGGCGCAGCTCACGCGCTTGCGTGCCCACGGAATCACGCGCGATGCATCACGTTTTACCGAGCGGGACCAGGCCTTCGATGGCGAGGGGCAGGCGAATGCCTGGTATCACGAGCAGAGCGAACTCGGCTTTAATTACCGGGCGAGCGATTTGCATTGCGCGCTGGGTCTGAGCCAGCTGAAAAAACTCGATCGATTCAGCGCAACCCGTCGGCGCTTGGTTGAGCGCTATCGCGCGGGTCTAGCGCCTTTGGCGCCGCTGGTGCGGCCGCTCGGCCTTACAGGGCAGGGCACGCCTGCGTGGCATTTGTTTGTCGCGTTGATCGATTTCGATGCCGCTGGCGTGACGCGGAACGCCGTGATGGCGCGGCTGAACGCTAAGGGGATCGGCACGCAGGTTCATTATCTGCCGGTCAACCGCCAGCCCTATTATCGCGCGCACTATGGCGTGACGAATTTGTCTGGCGCCGATGCCTATTATGCGCGGGCGCTATCGCTGCCGCTTCATGCGGGCCTGGCGGAGAGCGATCTCGATCGCGTTGTCGACGCGCTCGGCGTGGCGCTTGGGCGAGCGGCTTGATGGCCACCGGTCGGGAGCGGGTTGTGGTGGTGGTTGAATCCGCCTTGGGCATGGACCATGCGATTGCCGAATTCGGTGATGCCAATACGCTAATCGCGACAACGTCACCCTACGTGCTTGAGAAATGCCGAATTCTTGGTCGCCGCTGCTTTGCGATCGATGGATCATTGCCGCAGGACGAGGCGGATTCGATCGGTTACGTATCGCTGCGCGCGACGCGCGATATTGCGGATCTCGTGGATTCCACCGCGACAAAAGACGACCCGCCCCTTGGTTGGGCTTTGCAGCCTCAATTGCATCGCATGCTGACAGCCCTTCTTTACAAGGCCCATTTGCTCGATAAGGTTGCGCGCGAGTGCGCCGATGAGGGAGCGCTGTGGACGATCGGCCATTCGGAGGCGCGGCCGGTCGGCGGGTTCAACGTCATGATCAATCGGTTCGACACGCTGTTTACGGTGTTGAGTACGCGGCGTGGCATACCGCATCTTGAACTCCAGGCACCGGAGCCATCGGGCGCCGCTGAAACCGGGGATTTCATGCGGCCGTCAATCTGGACTCGAATGGTTACGGTCATGAACGCGCCGGCGACGAGCGCGTTCTATCGACTGTGGCGCGGGCCTTTGAAGGGGCGGGCGTTGACGCTCGTGCCGCGCCGGAATCGTAGCCCAATTGTCATCGTTCATCGTGGCAACGAGATGATCGAGGAGATCGTTCCGCGACTCCTCATGCGCGGCTGCGAAATTCGGCGCTTGCCGCGGTTGCGTTCATCCATTGAGAAGGGTGAATCTCGTTCGGCAGTTGGTCTTGAGGCGATCGTCTCTCAAATCGAGCGTCGCTGTATCGATGCCGGGCTAGGTTGGAGCGATAGTTTGCGGATCGCGGCGACGCAGGCTGGCGAGCGTCTTGGAACGGCGTTGCGCTATGGCCCGAGTCTGTGGGGCGCGACCGTGGCCTGTGTCGAGGAATTAAAGCGCGATGCGCGCCGCCGGCCGCTTGGCCTTTTGACCAACGCGATGGCCAGCGGGCAAGAGCGCCTATTGCGTCATGCGCTTGATCGGCACGGCATCCAATCGTTTGTTGCCGAGCACGGTGTGGCGCCGGGCTTGAGCCCGATGCATGAGGCGCTCTACTCGGCCGACAATGTCGCTAGTCTACGGCGTACGCTGCTCTATACGCCGGCGCAACATCGACTTTATGAGCGTGTCATTGGTGCGGCCGAAGCGGCGGAGTGCCCCGTGGTCGGTGTGCCGCGACTGGTGCGTAAGATCGGTCTGCGACCGATACAGCGCGTGGCGGTGCGCGCTGCCCTCGGCGCTAAAGGCCGCCTCGCCATATGGTGTACCGCGCTTTATCCGAACAATTTTCAGTTTCTGCCGCACTATTGGCGCGACACGCCGTACCACGAAATAAGACGGCGCGTGGTAAACGACGTCTTTGGGAAAATTTCCGATCATGTCGTGCTCAAGCTCTACCCAACCTATCGTTATGTCGATCCTGATCCTCTGGCCGGCCTTATGCCGCTGCCACCCAATTGTCGGGTCGAGCAATTCACCGACTTTCGTAATTTGCGCGCGGCGGCCGACCTGATCATCGTCGATGGCCCGGGGAGCGTGATGGCGTGGGCCTGGAGCACCAAGGTACCGTTCATCTATCTCGAAACCGGCATGTATGGGCTGGACGCAACGGTGCGGCAGGCGCTAGAGCGCAGCGCCTTTGTCGTGGATGTCGCCGAGCCGGAATGGGCCGATAAGTTCCTTGCGTTGCTTCGGCTCGATCATGACGCGCTGGTGGCGCGTTTCGCGACGAAAAGCGCCGAACGGGAAAAATTCGCTACGGAATATGCGCTTGGCCCCAAGGGCAGCGCCGGCCGCCGAGGCAGCGCGTTTATTCATGCCGCGTTGACAAAGCGCACAGGCAGCGGCGCGGAAACGCTCACACTTCGCGCGGAACCGTATCCGGAAACACGCCGTTGAACGCCACGCCCTATTCAGAACGTCTGGTTGGTGAACGGGTCGTGCTTCAACGCCTGCGTGAAGACGATGTTGGCGATATTTATGTGCGCTGGATGAATGACCCTGAGGTCATGCGCTATTTGCAGGCGCGCTTTGAAACCAATGATCTGGCGCACATCCGAGCGTTTGTCGCAGGCTTCGACCATTGCGATCGTTTTATCTTTGGTGTCCATGCCGATGATCGTTTCATCGGGACCGGCACGCTCCGAGTCAACCCGAACCACCGATTCTCGAGCATTGGATATTTGATCGGCGATAAGGATTATTGGCGCGGTGAGATCGCACTGGATGTCTGTCGCGCTTTGCTCGATTTCGTTTTCTTTGAACGCAGGGTGAGAAAAGTGGTCGAGCCGACAACGGAGAATCACCTCGCTTCGAACTTCAATTTCAAACGTTTGGGCTTCACCCTGGCGGCGCGCATTCCTGACCTTTATTGGGGTGGCGATCGTTATCAGGCGGCGATTTATTGGTCGATGGCGGTTGAGGAATGGGCACGCTTGCGTGGTCGTCCGGTGCCAGAGATCCCCCGTCCGGCCGTAGCATGACAGTTCTGCCTCCGCTCGGAACCAGACGAGAGCTCGTCGTCGAGGTGACGGAGGCTTTGCTCGAGCGATTTGCCGCACTGACCGGCGATCGCAATCCGATGCATTTTGATGATGCGTTTGCGCGCGCTCGAGGCTTACCCGGCCGCGTCGCTCATGGCATGGCCTATGCGTCGCATCTTTCGACACTGATTGGCATGCACCTGCCGGGCCCGGGCGCCTTGTGGGCTTCGCAGACGCTGCGGTTTTTTAAGCCGGTGCCTTTGGGCGATCGAATCACGCTTATTGGCAGCGTGGTCCAGCGTTCGGAGCGAACAGGCGCGCTTGTTATCGAGGTCAAAGGGGTTGATCGGCAGGGCAACACCGTGTTCGCCGGCGAGGCGGAAGTGCTGGTACCGAGGACGGCCGATGTCGCTTCCGCAGCTACAACACAGCCGATTCAGGGCGCCGCGCGCGAAGGGCTTGCGGCCTATGTGTTCGGCGCTTCGGGCGCCCTTGGGCATGCCATCGCAAAGCGGCTTGCCGGTGCGGGTCATCCGGTCGGCCTCATCGGGCGGCGGCTCGATGTGCTCGAGCGTTTGGCGGCCGATGTGGATGGTCCCGCCATGCCAGTGCCATGCGACCTTTCGGAAATCGCAAGTGTACAGAGTGCCGCCACGCAGCTCGCCGCTCGTTTGGGACCGCCGGCGATTGTCGTGCATTGCGCAAGCGCGCCGCTGCGTCGTCAGAATGTCGAGGAGGTTAGTTGGGGTGATTTGGAACGCCATTTCGCCGTCCAAGTGGGCGGCCTCGCCAATCTCGTCGGCGCTTGTCAGGGAACGATGCGTGCGGCGGGTCGGGGCGTGTTTATCTATGTCGGCAGCATTGCCGCGCATGGTGTGCCGCCGGCCAAACTCGCGGCCTATGCGGCGGGGAAGGCGGCCGGCGCCTCGTTCCTTCGGTCCATGGCACTTGAGCTCGCGCCCTTTGGAATTCGCGCCAATATCGTTTCGCCGAGCTTTTTAGCGACTGATCTGACGGCTCATGTCGATGATCGCGCACGCAAGCTCGTCGCGGCACAGACCCCAATGCGCCGGTTGGCGGAATTGGACGAGATTGCCGCCGCGGTAACATTTCTTGCCGGTGCCGATGGCTCGTTCGTCAATGGTCACGACCTTGTGGTCGATGGCGGTATGGCGATGCGATGAATGAGGCCGTGAAACTCACGACGGCCGATCGAACGGCCATGCGCGCCGAGCTGCGCGCCGATGCACGGCTGATGACCTATTTGAGGGCGCTTAAGCGTATTTCCGGGGCAGGGTCAGCGCGGCGTGTGGTGATCGCATCGTCATACACGGTACGGACGCTCGACCCCTATTTGCGGATTGAGGCTGAACTCGCCGGCTGGCGTCTCGATCCACATTATGTCGAATACGCCCAATGGCAGCAGGCTCTTATTGTAGGCGCGGGGTCAACGGAGCCCGACGCTTATCTGCTGATGCTTCACCCCGATAGCCTGCTCGCTGATGAAACCGAGCTGACGGCCGCCATCGAGCTCGCCGCCGCTTCTGTTGCCGATGTGCTCGGATCCTTTCGCGCACGATCGAAAGCGCCGCTTTTCGTATTGCACTTGCCGCCGCCGCGTCTGAATGAGGCAGATTGTCTTGGCGCGGACGCGATACGACGCAATGATGCGGCGATCCAACTCAGCCATCGGATTGCTCATCTCGCAAAAAATCTTGATGGCGCGTATGTGATCGATCTATCGGCCGCGCCAGAGCTTGCCGATTCATGGCGGGATGATCGGGGCCTACAGGCAAATTTATCACCCATCGCAAGCCACGCGGCGCCTCGGTTGGCTGAGGCCATCGCGCGAATGATCGCGCCCTTGTTCCGACCACGCCGCAAGGTCCTGATGCTCGATCTCGACAATACGCTATGGGGTGGCATTGTCGGCGAGCTGGGCAGCGCGGGCGTGGCCATCGGCGAGAATTGGCCCGGCGCCGGCTATATTGCCTTTCAACGCATGGTTCGTGAGCTCAGCCAAACCGGCGTTCTGCTCGCGCTAAATAGCAAGAACAACGAGGCTGACGCGCGTTCCGTGTTCGAAACGCGTCCGGAGATGGTGCTGCGTTGGAATGACTTTGTGTCGTGCCGGGTGAATTGGCACGACAAAGCCGAAAATCTTGCGAGCATAGCGGCGGAGCTTTCTTTGGGCTTGGATAGTATCGTTTTCGTCGACGACAGCCCCGTCGAATGCGCGCGCGTTCGCGCGGCGTTTCCTGAGGTCGAGGTCGTGCAATTGCCCGAAGACCCAGCCGCCCTGGTCGATGCGTTGAGGGCGTGCCCCGGCTTCGATGTGCTTAACCTGACTGAGGAAGATCGGTTGAGGACACGAGGCTATCAGGCAGAGTCCGAGCGCACGGTCTTGCGGGCATCCGCCGGCGATTACCGGTCTTTCCTTCGTTCGCTATCCCTGCAAATCGACATTGCGCCCTGCGACGATCGTTCGTTCGAGCGTTTGCATCAGCTCTTGCTGAAGACGAATCAATTTCATCTTACGCTGGAACGGCCGACATTGATCGAGCTCGCGAGCCGACGCGGCGGGCTTTATTCGATTCAATTGCGCGACCGCTTTGGCGATTACGGAATCATTGGCGTACTTGAGATGGTCGCGCGGCGCGACACGATTGAGATCATGAATTTGGCGCTGAGCTGTCGGGCGCTTGGACGCCTGGTTGAGGAAACCGTGCTGGCGTTCGCCGCTGAACTGGCGCAAGCCCGAGGGGCCGTGGCGCTCACCGCAAAGCCGGTGTCGGGGCCGCGCAACCAACCGGCGACGGAGTTTTTCGCGAAAGCAGGGTTTTCGTCGCTTGGCGATCAGGGGATTGGGTTGCCGCTTGGTCCTGGCAAACCAGCCTATCCTCTCGAGGCCGTGGTGAAACGACCCGAACCGGCTGTCTTGGAGCATTCATGAGTCCAGGTCCTTCGAACGATGAAGCCCGTCGAATGCTGGTGGAAATCTTTGCCACGGTTCTCGGTGTGTCAGAGGCCGCAATCCGCGATGAACTTTCGCCGGACAGCTGCCAGACCTGGGATTCCTTGCGCCATATTCAATTATGCACCGCGATTGACCAAAGTTTCGGCCTCTCGCTCGACATCACAAAGCAGGTCGAAATGCTGAATTTCGGTCTGGCGTTCGATACGGTGATCGAGGCATTGGGGTCGGCTGGGCCGAAGGGAGGCTGATCGCATGAAACAAAGTTCCAACGCCGACGAGCTGATGTGGCGGATCTTCAATCAGTTCCACTATCACTGCGACACGCACCGTTTTCAGAAGCTATTGGCGCGCGCGGATATGGTGCGTCGCCTCGCCGATGTGCCCGGCGATATCGTCGATTGTGGGACGTTCAAGGGAATTAGCACGATTCAATTCGCGCATTTTCTTGAGATCTATCGCCCGCAAGGCCTCGCCAAGGTGGTCAGCTTCGATACGTTCGAGGCCATGTTTCCGCGTGTGCGGCTCGATGAAGTGCAGAGCGCCAAGGATCATATGGACAAGCTCTATGACGAGCGTGCGCTCGATCAAATCACCGAAGCGGTTGCACGCCTGGGCCTGGATCGGCGTGTCGAAATCGTCAAGGGCGATATCGTCGAGACCATGCCGGCGTTTCTCGCCGATAAACCGGGCTTTCGCATCAGCCTCTTGCATTGCGATCTCGACGTCTATGAGGCAACGAAGACCGTGCTTCGCCTGGCGTGGCCGCGTCTGTCGCGCGGGGGAATCGTAGTGTTCGATGAATATGCCGTGCGCAATTGGGGCGAATCGGATGCCGCGGATGAGTTTCTCGCGACATTGCCCAACCCGCCGCGCCTGCGCACGCTGGAGCACACGCCGACGCCGACCGCCTATCTGATCAAGGAATAGGGGCGGGCTTTATGAAAGAGTTCGAGCAGGTTGAGGCCGGGCGGCGCGCTTACCACGCGGATGCCACGCTCAACAGCGTGCACCGTTCGTCGCTTTTGGTGCCGCGCTTGGCGGGCGCGTCGGTCGACATCAGCTTTCTGAACCATTTTCTCTTGAAACGCGGCTATGGCCGGGTGGCGTGCCGGGTGACCGAGGTCGATGGCGCCGGAAGGCGAATTCAGGCGCGTCTGGTTCCGATCGACGAACCGAGGGTCTATACGCTCACACTCAGCGATGACGCTCATGATGAGACGACAGATTTCATCGTCGAGTTCTTCGGCGCCGATAATCTGTTTATTCCATTTCCCGCCGTCATGGTGAACCATCGTGGACCAAATTTCCTCAATATGGTGCATTCCTATAATCGCGTGCTCAACGATGTGTTCGAGGACGACAACATCAACACCAAGGTACAGCTTGAAGCGGCGATCGATGTTCGCTTGGAGCATGACGTCTCGACCATGCTGGTTGTGCAGGCCGGGCAGCAGCCCTGCCGAGGCGTGGTGGACCTTCGCCTGAAGCGCGAGGGGGCTGACGAACAAAAGACGATTGCGCTTGATTTGCCGCGTTTTGGCCATCGTGAGATTCAACTTGGCTCGCTGTTTGGCGGGGTAGGGGCCGCACGTGGCGGGATTCTCACGGTCCAGCAGCCGCATCAGCCGATGTTTTTCGGTCGGCTTCTGGTTGGTCAACGCAGCGCCGATGGCGCGATTGCGGCCAATCACAGTTATTATGATTCGTCGGACACCGCGGAATATTGGGACGACGATCGGCCGTCGGTTCGGCTTTATCCCCATATCGCCGAATTGGAGACCTTGCTTCGCGTTTATCCCATTCAATCGCCGAGCCGGCTCAAGTTTGAGATCGGGGCGTTCGGCGTGGATGGGACGCGCTTGGGCGACCATCAGGTTGGCGAGTTGAGCTCACCAGGCGACCGCTATCTCGATGTGTCGATCAGCGATTTGCTGCGCGGGCGCGGTTCAAAAGATATCGCGGCCTTCGCGGTCATTGCGCGACCGCTTGGCGGGATGACGCCGACCCGCATCAATCACCAGCTCGTTTATCGCGATGGTGGGCTTGAGTCCTCGATCAATATGTCGCTGACCAACCCGAATATCTTCGCCCCGCCAGGCAAACGCGGTTATGCCTGGGGCCAATGGCCGATCGGCCCCGCGATCGATTCATGGCTCGGTGTTACGACCAATTCGCCCGATGGGGAGGCCTGTGCAGTCGAATTTTCCCTTTATGACCAGACCGGGTTTCTCGCGCGGCGGGAGCTGTCCTTGCGACCGGGCGGCGCCCACGTGTTGCGTCCGAGCGAGGTTCTGACGGAATACAAGGCACTCAGTGATGGGGAAGGGGTCGATTATCTTTGGTACACGCTGGAATCGGCGCGGGCCGATGTGTTCGGCTATACAATTACGCGGCACAAGGTCTCGCGCCAATGCTCAGGCGAGCATGCGTTCTAGGGTTGGTCTACGTGCATGATGCGTACGCCGCTCGCGATTTTTCGGCTCGACGCATCGCCTTCGCTCGGGGTCGGTCATTTGGCGCGCTGTCGCGTGTTCGCGGCGGCGTTGACGGCCGAGGGCTGGCGCGTGCGTTTCGCGGTCTCCGCCGAAACCAAATCGAGCATCGGCGCGCCTGATGGGTCGATCATCATGCCGGCCGATCCCGATGGGGAACCGGGGGCTTTGCGCGCCGCCGAGCCGGCGGGCTGCGAGCTTTTGGTCATCGACCATTATGGCCGCGATGCGGCGTTCGAACAGGCGTGCCAGCCGTGGGCGCGGCACATCTTCGTGGTGGATGATTTGGCCGATCGCTCGCACGACGCCGATTGGCTGCTCGACCCGACGCCCGGTCGTGCCGCGTCGGACTACGCGGACCATCTTCAGCGCGATGCCGGCCTTCTGCTTGGTTCGAATCACGCGCTCATCGACCCGCGTTTCGCGGCGGCACGGCCCTCGGCCCTCGCGCGGCGGCGGGCCAGCGGAGTGGCCGGCCGCATTCTTGTCAGCCCGGGGGGAACCGATCCCTCGAACGTTTGCGGCCTCGCGCTCGATGCACTGGCTGGCATTAAGCCCGGATTGGCCGTCGATGTTGCGCTCCTGCCGAGCGCGCCGCATCTCGCGCAGCTACGCCAGAGCGCAGGACCGCGTGTCAATTTCCATACCCCAGCCACGGATATGGTCGCGTTGACAAAAGACGCCGATATCGCGATTGGGGCTGGCGGCGGCAGTGCGTGGGAACGTTGTTGCCTTGGCCTGCCGACGCTCCTTGTGATCACGGCGGACAATCAGCGGCTCAATGCGCGCCGTTTGGAGGAGGCCGGAGCGGCTATCATTGTGGGCGAAGCGGGAAAAATTACCGCCGAACAACTTCACGCGATGGTCGTCAATTTGGTGAGCGATGAGCCCCGGCGTCGCCTGATGGCTGAGTCCGCGGCCGCGTTGTGCGATGGCGAGGGCGTCAAGCGCGCCGTTGCAGCGATCAGGACACGCCAATGACCTCGCCCAAGATTTTTCCAGTCAATATAGCGGGGCGCGCGATCGGCCCCGGGTTGCCGTCATTCATCGTCGCGGAGCTCTCGGCCAATCACAATGGCACGCTCGATCATGCCCTTGCCATCATGCGGGCGGCCAAGGCGGCCGGGGCCGACGCGATAAAGCTTCAAACCTATACCGCCGACACGATCACGATCGATCACGATGGTCCGGGTTTCCGCATCGAGCAGGGGCCGTGGCAGGGCCGTACGCTCTATGACCTTTATCAAGAGGCGCATACACCGTGGGAATGGCATGAGGCTCTGTTCGCCGAAGGTCGCGCCCTCGGCCTGCCGGTGTTTTCGACCCCGTTTGACATGAGCGCCATCGCCTTTCTCGAGCGCTTCGAGCCGCCGGCGTACAAGATCGCCAGTTTTGAATTGGTCGACCTCGGTCTCATTCGCGCGGTGGCGGCCACGGGCCGGCCGATGATCCTGTCAACCGGCATGGCGAGTTTCGCCGAAATCGATGAGGCGGTTGCGGCCGCGCGCGGCGCGGGTGCCAAGCAGATCGTGCTCCTACATTGTACGAGCGGTTACCCGACACCGCCGGATGAAGCCAATCTTCGGACCATTCCGCATCTGGCCGAAGCGCTGGGCGTGCCGGTGGGTCTCTCCGATCACACGCTTGGCATCGGCGTGGCGCTCGCCGCGATCGCGCTCGGCGCCTGCGTGATCGAAAAGCATCTGACTCTTAGCCGTGCCGATGGCGGGCTGGATGCGGCGTTTTCACTTGAGCCGCAGGAACTCAAGAGCTTGGTCGACAATACCAGGCTTGCCCATGCCGCGCTTGGCGGCGTTACCTATGAGCGGCGGGCGAGCGAGGCCAGTAGCATCGTTTTTCGACGTTCTCTCTATGTTGTGCGCGATATAAAAGCGGGCGAGCGACTGACGCCCGAGACGCTACGTTCGATCCGACCCGGCCAGGGGCTTCATCCGCGCCATTATGAGGAATTGCTGGGCAAGCGCGTGAAACGCGACGTCGGGCGGGGCACGCCATTGTCGTGGGATTTGATCGGCGAATGAGCAGAGCGGTCGCGATCATTCAAGCCCGTATGACGTCGAGCCGGCTGCCGGGCAAGGTGTTGGCCGAGCTGCGCGGCAGGCCGATGATCGAACAGATGATCGCGCGCGTGCGCCGCGCGCGGACGCTCGATGGGCTTTGGGTCGCGACCACGAACAAGCCGACCGACGATCCTCTTGTGGCGTTGTGCGGGCGGCTTGGCGTGCCTACCCATCGCGGCGACGAGCTCGACGTTTTGGCGCGGTTTCTCGGTGCCGCGCGGGCCTCCGACGCCGATATCGTGATCCGTCTCACCGCCGATTGCCCGATGAGCGACCCTGATTTGATCGATGAGATTGTCGGTGAGTACGCCAAAGGGGACGCCGATTATGTTTCGAACGTGTTGGTGCGAACCTATCCGGATGGGCTCGATGTCGAGGTGTTTTCACGCGCCGCATTAGAAGAGGCCAATGAAATGGCCTTGGAACCCTTTCATCGTGAGCACGTGACGCCGTGGTTGCAGACCGGCTTTCGCCCAGGTCTGCCGACCGGGCGGTTTCGCCTGCGTCATGTCGTCAATGATATCGACCTTGGGGTCATGCGCTGGACGGTGGATGACGCCGAGGATCTCGATTTGCTCCGTATTTTGTTCAAGGCGCTGCCCGATGGCTTTGGTTGGCGCGATGCCCTCGCGCTTGTGAGTGCCGATCAGACGCTCGCCCGTCGGTCACGTCTGCCCGACATTTATATGAAAGTTGCGTCGTGAATTTGAGGCCCGCGACCCGCGATGACGCCGCGCAGCTCTTCGCTTGGCTCAATGCGCCGGATCGACGTGAGGCCAGTCTGGTAACGCGCGCCGAAGTCGCGTGGGTCGATCATTTGACCTGGCTGGACGCCCGGCATAGTGACCCTGGAAGCGCCATGTGGATTGCGGAGATCGATGGCAAAGCCATGGGGCAGGTGCGTCTGCAATGGGCCGATGAGGGGATCGAGGTGTCGCTCTATGTCGCGCCTGAGGCGCGGCGGAAGGGTATTGGCCGCACGCTACTCGACCATGCGGCGAAAGCCTCGGTGCAGCGCTGGCCCGGCCGATCATTGCGCGCCAAGGTTCGGCACGGCAATGCGGCGTCACTCGCGCTGTTTCATCGCGCCGGCTATCAGGACGTTGGGCGCGAAACCGATCATTACGTGCTCGACCATGTCCCCGCGGCCGACAATGTGCCAATGCCGCTACGCCGCTTTGATCGTTCGCTCGCGCTTCATCAGCGCGCGCTGGAGACAATCCCAACCGCCTCGCAGACCTTTTCTAAATCCTCTTGGAACTTTGTGAAGGGCGCGACGCCGCTGATGCTCGAGCGGGGTGCGGGCGCGCGTGTGTGGGACGTGGACGGTAATGACTATGTCGATTATGTGATGAGCCTACTCGCCATCGTGCTCGGTTATCGTGATGCCGGGGTCGATCGCGCGATTCGGGCTCAGCTTGATCGCGGAATTTCATTCTCTCTAGCGACCGACCTTGAAGCGGCGCTGGCCGAGCGCTTGCGGGGGCTGATCCCTTGCGCGGAAATGGCGCGTTTCGCCAAGAACGGGTCGGACGCGACCTCTGGCGCCATTCGTCTCGCGCGGGCTCACACCGGGCGCGAGAAGATAGCGCTTTCCGGTTATCACGGCTGGCACGATTGGTATATCGGCACCACGGCGCGCCGGATCGGTGTGCCCGAGGCGGTGCAGGGGCTCTCGGTAAGCTTTCCCTATAATGACGCCGATGCGTTGGAACGTTTGTTGACCGCTGAACCCGATGCGTATGCGGCGGTTATTCTTGAACCGGCGGGTATCGAAGCACCGGCCTCAGGCTTTCTTGAGAGCGTGCGTGCCTTGACCGAACGTTTTGGCGTGGTGCTCATTTTCGATGAGATCATCACCGGCTTTCGAATTTCCCTCGGTGGTGCGCAGAAGCATTATGGCGTGGTGCCCGATCTCGCTTGCGTCGGCAAGGCAATGGGCAATGGCATGCCTATCTCGGCCGTGGTCGGTCGCGCGCCCCTTATGCGACGCATGGAGGATATTTTCTTCTCCGGTACGTTTGGCGGTGAGACATTGTCCCTTACGGCGGCGCTTGCAACGATCGATACACTTGAGCGCGAGAAAGGCATTGCCCGTATGCACGCGCTTGGCGCCAGGCTGAAGGGAGCGCTCGGCAGGTATTTGGCGCGGCATGGTCTGTCTTCAGTCTATCAGGCTACGGGACCCGATTGGTGGCCACGCCTTGCGGCTCAACCCGGTGAACGTACGCCCGGGCCTATCCTTCAGAGCCTCATGCAGCAGGAGCTAGCGCAGCGTGGCGTGTTGATTGGCGCCGGTCTCACGCTCAATTTGGCGCTCGCGCATGACCACCCGGCCGTTGAGGCGATGACACTTGCTGCCTTCGATGGCGCGATGGCGGCTGTCGCTGAGGCGTTGGCGCGGCCCGATCCGGCGGGCGCGCTGCGCGGCGAGCCGATCAGGCCAATTTTCCAGGTGCGGCCGATCCAGCCCGCGGCGCGCGCGTGATGGCGGTGGCGCGGCCAGATTGGATCACGCTCGGCACCGCCGCGCTCGGTATGGACTATGGTGTCGTCGCGCCGACGAAGCGGCCGAGTGACGCGACCGTTCAGGCGCTGTTAGATCGCGCCTGGACGCTCGGCGTGCGCTCGATCGACACGGCGCGGGCCTATGGCGATGCCGAGACCCGGATTGGTGCCTGGTCCAAACGCTCGGGTCATGCACCGTTCATCGTGACGAAGATTCCGGCGCTGCCGGATCAATTCGAAGAGACATTCATCAAACGATCGCTTCAGGCATCGCTCACGGCGCTCGGTGTTGGGCGGGTGGAGCTTTGTTTGCTCCATCGGGCGGGCGATCTGCTGCGGCCATGTGTGGCCAAGCAATTGCGAGAATTGACCAGTGAGGGTCTCATCGGCGGTTTTGGGGTCTCGGCCTATGAAAAGGATGAGATCGGGGCGGCGTTGGAGGTTGAGGGCGTTGCGGCTCTCCAGGCACCGGCAAGCCTTTTGGATCGTCGGTTGATCGACAGCGGTCTGTTCGCGCGGGCACGAGCGCAGGGGGTGCTGGTGTTCGCACGTAGTATATTTTTGCAGGGCGTATTGTTTGTTGCGCCTCACCAATTACCACCATTTCTAAGGCCCCTCGCGCCAACCCTCGCGCGACTTAGAGCGCTGGTTGAACGCAGTGGATTATCTCTGGCCGCGCTATCGCTCGCCTCCTTGCGGGCGAGCGGCGAAATCGATTCCTTGGTCATTGGGGCGACATCAGCTGAAGAGATTGAGGCCAACGTCCGTTTTTCCAATGTCCCCATTGACTCCGCAATCATCGAAGAGGCCTGCGCCGCCGTGAACATCGATCAGTTATCGCTTCTCGATCCTCGCTATTGGCCGGCACCGGTTGTCATTTCATGACCGATCACTCCGATAGGCCGTGGTTTCGCCGCCGGTCGCGTCTACCACCGATGCCTCCTGAGCTGACCGGCATGCCAATTCCGTCGCCTGATGTGCTTGGGCGGCTTGTGTATGTTGTCGGTGTTGCGCGAGGCGGCACGACGATGCTTGGCGAGTGTATGAGTTTGCACGATCGCATTCTGGCGTTGCCTGAGAACAGCAACTTTCTCGGTCAGGTGTGGCGTTATGCTCATAAAGTGGATGAACGGCTGCTCCGCCTATTGTTTGCCCAACCGCGTTATTATAAACGGCGCGAAGCGATGGCTCGGCTTGGCGCCAGCGCGGGCCGAGCGTTTCAGGGGCATATTACACGCATGGTCGCTGAGCGTAACCTTGCCGGCCTCTATTCCCTCTATCCGATTATTCATGCGCTTGTCGGTGGAGGCGATCGAAACGTTGGCCGCATTCGGGCTTGGTCCGACAAGGCGACCGACACAAGAGGCCTTCCTGCGTTGCGACGAGCATTCCCGGCACTTCGTGTTGTGTTCATTTTACGTGACCCAAGAGCTTCCGTCGCATCACTAACGACGCGACGTTTTGAGCGCGAGGCACGCAAAGTTGCATCGAGCCGGCTTGATCTTATCGCGGACCAAGCCTTGCATTGGCGTCGGGTGACGCAAGACATGCTCCATCAGGCACAAAAGCTTGGGGCCAATGCCATGATCGTGCGCTATGAGGATTTTGTTCGGGCACCGGTTGAGCAACTCAATCGCATCTTTGAATTTGCCGTCGGCGAATCCTTGCCGCTAGCCGAATTGGAGCGAAAGCTAAAAAGCATAACCTATTTCGCCAGCGCGGGCGGCGGCGCAACGGCTAAGGGAATAAAAACAGAAGGGATTGATCGGTGGCGCCGCGCGTTGAGAGACGACGAGCGAGCGCTAATTGAGGCGATTTGTGGACGTCTGGCACGTAAGTGCGGTTATGACACCCAGCCGGTATCGCCATTTAATGCCGCTCTCGGGTTGATTCGCACCGTCCAACCGCGGCGGAAGAAAATTCTCGCGATGGCGAAGCTCAGTTTCTTGACATTAAGCGCGCCGTTCAAGGTTCGAAATGTACGGTGGCCACACCTACAACCTCTTCAACCGAGATCAAAATCGGAAACGCCCGTTCCTAAGTCATTTGCTCCATCGCCGCCGGCACAGCCGGCTGTCGTGCAAGGGTCTACGTCAAATACTGGTACCATCGCTCGGAAGCGATTCCCGATGTTGCGTCGCGTGCTCGTGATGGCGGCGGACCTTGGATTGCCGCGGTCACAGATCGTTGCCTTGCTGGCATTTCACCTGGTTGGAACTCTATTCGAGAGCTTCGGGATTGGCATGTTGGTGCCGGTGTTCGACCTGATGCAGAAAGGCGGCGACGCGGCCGTACTTGCCGAACAATCCGGTCTATGGCGCGCCATCGTCAATGTGTATGGCGCGTTCGGCCTTGATGCAAGTCTGCTGGCGCTGCTGATAACAAGCTTTGCTGCCATATTGGCGCGCCAAATTTTGAGCTATGTGCGGATGCTCTACTCGACACGCGTGCTGCTCTTGATTGGGCGAACCATTAGAACGAGAGTGTTTGGGAGCATCTTGAATGCACGGCTCTCTGTCTTGGAGGATGGTCGTCGGGGCCACGTTCTTAACGACATCACGACCGAAGCTGATCGTGCCACCCAATATGTGATGGGGCTCATCGCGCTTGGCGGTCATGTCATTCTCGGTTCGGTCTATTTTTGTTTGATGACGGCGTTGTCGCCGCCGATGACAGGCGCTGCGATGGCCGTATTGGTCGTGGCCGCTTTACCGGCCCTATATTTGGCGCGTCATGGCGCCATGATCAGCCGCAATATCGTCGATGCCAATCGGGCGCTGGTGGACTTTTTGAGCCAGCGTCTGGGTAATATTCGCTTCGTGCGGTTAGGCGGTGCCGAGGCCGCGGAGCGTCAAGAGCTCGACCGGCGCGTGTTAAGGCAAAACAAGCGCGTCTATCGGAGCAATGTCCTTCTTGCGCGGACTAAGGTGGTAATCGAACCAATCGTGGTTGCCGGCGCGTTTGTTTTTCTCTTTCTAGGCCATTCGGCTATGGGTGTTGGAATTGAGCAGATCGGGTTGTTCTTGCTCATTCTACTGCGCCTCATGCCAATCTTGAGGGAGGCGATGGTTCTGCGTAGCAGCATGGCGCTGACACGGCATAGTCTGACCGCGCTTCAGCGGCGATTGCAGACACTCGATCAATCGCCCGAGGACGATGGCGGCATACGTAGATTTGGCGAACTCCAGGACGGCATCAGATTCAGTCAGGTGGTTTACAATTACCGGACCTCCTCTACCCCGGCCCTCAACGGCGTTGATGTCACGCTGCTTGCGCGTCGGTTGACCGCGCTGGTTGGGCCGTCCGGTGGGGGAAAGTCGACACTCGTCGATTTGATACCGCGGCTGCGGGACTCCGATAGCGGCTTCGTTACATTTGATGGCCTGCGCGCCGCCGAGTTTTCACTCAAGAGCCTGCGCGCCGGCATCGCCTATGCGCCACAGACGCCGCAGCTGTTCGATACCACGATCGCCGAGCACATTCGCTATGGCCGACCCGAGGCCACGTTGGCCGAAATCGAAAAGGCGGCGCAATTGGCGGGGGCGCATGATTTCATTCTCAAAACGCCGGGAGGCTATGAGACGAGGATCGGCGAAGGCGGGGGCATGCTATCGGGCGGGCAGCGCCAGCGCGTCGATTTGGCGCGTGCCCTCGTCAAGCATGCCAGCGTGCTCATTCTGGATGAGCCGACCAGTCAGCTTGACGCGGAGTCAGAGGAGATCTTCAAGACAAGTATCCGTCGTATCCGAGATGAGGGGCACTATACCATCGTCATGGTGGCGCATCGGCTGTCGACCGCCGCTATTGCCGATCGCATTGTGGTCATGATGAATGGCCGCGCGATCGATAGCGGCACGCATGATGAATTGCTCGCGCGCGGCGGTTGGTATGCCCGCGCGTTTGGGCTCCAGCAGGGCGGCGATAGGCCGGCGCCGGCGGATCAGGAACTTACCGTCGACCAGGCTATGGCGACCTAAATCACCCGGCTCGGGTGATTGCCGGCCGGCGACTGGCCACCGCAGGCAAGCATTCCTATCGTGTAACGCGTTTGGCGCCGGCGATACGCGCGGCCGCGACGCGCGTCTTCGGCTTTTTGGTTTCCGCCATCATGATTTTGCCATGGCGGATTTCGGTGCCCAGCACCAGCAAACATTCGCGCATGAAGGCGGCGAGGCCGGGCCAGCCCTTGGCCGTTACCATATTGCCATCGCGCAACGCGCCGGTCGGCGGCACATCGACATAGATGCCGCGCGCGAGCCGCACTTCGGGTTCGCAATATTCAAGCGCGGCCACCCGGCGACCATCGATGATCTCGGCCGCCGCCAACACCTGAATGCCGTGGCAAATGCTGAAGATCGGCTTTCCCGCGCTATGAAAATTGCGCAGGATTTCGATCACGCGCGCATTGGTGCGGATATATTCGGGCCCGCGCCCACCCGCGACATAGACCGCGTCATACTCGGCCTCGCGCACGTCCTTGAAGCTCTTGTTGAGCTGAAAAAAGTGCCCGAGCTTCTCGGTATAGGTCTGGTCGCCCTCGAAATCGTGCAGGCTGGTCTTGATCATCTCGCCCGATTTCTTGTTGGGGCAGACGACATGAACCGTGTGACCAACGGCCTCCATGCCTTGTTGGAACACGAAGATTTCGTATTCCTCGGTGAAGTCGCCGACGAGCATGAGAATTTTCTTGCCCGGCATGATTGTCTCCCTCGATTGCGTATCGTTACGCAGCCTAGCACTGTATAGGTCTGTCGGGCCGTGGGCTCAAGGATTTATGCCCGACGCGCGTCCTCACGGATCATGTCGGCGGCCTTTTCGGCGATCATGATGACCGGCGCGTTGGTATTGCCGCTCGTGATGGTCGGCATGATCGAGGCATCGACCACGCGAAGCCCGCTCACGCCGCGCACGCAGAGGCGCTCATCGACCACGGCCATGTCGTCTTGCCCCATCTTGCAGGTGCCGACCGGGTGGAAGATCGTGCTCGCGATATCGCCGGCCGCCTTGGCGAGATCATCATCGGTTGAATAGGCCGGGCCCGGCTTGAATTCCTCAGGCGAAAATTTTTGCAGCGCGGGTTGCGCCACGATGTGCCGCGTCAGGCGGATCGCGTCGGCCGCGATTTTCCGGTCGGCGGCGGCGGCCAGATAATTCGGTTTGATCGCCGGCGCGGCGAACGGATCGGCGTTTTTGAGCCGGATGGAACCCCGGCTCTCGGGGCGCAAATTGCACACGCTCGCGGTGAAGGCGGGGAAGGGGTGTAAGGGCTCGCCGAAGCGCTCCAGCGTCAAAGGCTGGACGTGGTATTGCAAATTCGGCGTCTCCAGCGCCGGGTCGGATTTCGCGAAGGCGCCGAGTTGCGAGGGTGCCATCGACATCGGGCCGCTGCGGAAGAGGGCATATTCAAGCCCGATGCCAAGCTTGCCCCAGAGGCTATTCGCGCGTTCGTTCAGCGTCGCGACACCCCGGACCTTGTAGGCGCAACGCACCTGCAAATGATCCTGCAGGTTTTCGCCGACACCCGGCAAAGCATGGACGAGGGGGATGCCGTGCTGGCTCAATAGGTTCGGCGCGCCGACGCCCGAGAGCTGCAATAGGTGCGGCGAATTGACCGCGCCGGCCGCCAGAATCAACTCACCTGAAATCGCAACCTCCGCGTCTTCTTCTTTGATGCGGAGGGAAAGACCCACGGCGCGATTGCCCTCAAAGCGGATCGCCTTGGCGTGGGCGTAAGTCAGCACGAGGAGGTTTTGCCGGCCGCGCGCCGGCTTCAGGAACGCGCCCGCGGTGCTGAGCCGCCGACCGCGCACTTGGTTGACGTGAAAGCGCCCGCAGCCTTCGTTATCGCCGCGGTTGAAATCGTCGCTGTTGGGAATGCCGGCCTCAGCCGCCGCCGCGCGGAAGGCATCGAGAATATCCCAGCCCAGGCGTTGGTGCTCGACATGCCATTCGCCGCCCGCGCCATGCATGTCGTCGACCGGGACGGCGGCCTGGTCCTCTGATTTCTTGAAATAGGGCAGCACGTCATCCCAGCTCCAACCTTGATTGCCGAGCTGGCGCCAATGATCGTAATCGCGCGCCTGGCCGCGCATATAGATCATGCCGTTGATCGAGGAGCAGCCGCCCAGCACCTTGCCGCGCGGGTAGTTGAGCGCGCGGCCATTCAGGCCGGGCTCGGGCTCTGTCGCGAAGCACCAATCGGTCCTCGGATTGCCCATGCAATAGAGGTAGCCGATCGGCACATGGATCCAAAAATAGTCGTCTTTGCCGCCAGCCTCGAGCAGCAGCACGCGGCTTCGCCCATCGGCCGATAAGCGGTTCGCCAACACGCAGCCGGCGGTGCCGGCGCCGACGATGACGTAATCGAAGCGGCCGAGCGATTTCATTGAACCGGTGGCGTCTCGCTCAGAATTTGCCGGATTGATAATCGACCACGGCCTGGCGAATTTCGTCCTGGGTGTTCATGACGAAGGGGCCGTATTTGACCACCGGCTCATTCAACGGCTTGCCAGCGACCAAAATGAAGCGCGCTGATTTCTTTTGATTGGCGATCACCTCGACGCGCTCGCCAGGGCTGAGCACGGCGAGTTCGCCGCGTTCGATCGACGCGGCATCGGCGCCAATGTCGAGCGCCCCGTCATAGACATAGATGAACGCGTTGTGCCCCGCCGGCAGAGCGTGCGTGAAGCTGGCGCCCTCCGGCAGCGAGGCATCGAGAAAGATCGGCTCGGTGACCACGCCGCTGACCGGCCCTTCAACCGTGCCGACCTTGCCTGATACCACGCGGACTTTGACGCCGCCTGGCAGCTCGGCGGTCGGGATCGCCTCGGGCTCGATGTCTTGATAGCGCGGCGCGCTCATTTTGAGTTTCGCCGGCAAATTGACCCAGAGCTGGAAGCCCCACATCAGGCCATTTTCCTGCTCGGGCATTTCGGAATGCACGATGCCGCGCCCGGCGGTCATCCATTGCGCGCTGCCGGCACGGAGGAGCCCCGTATTGCCCTGATTGTCGCCATGGCGCATGCGCCCGGCCAACA
>CAMDNF010000039.1:0-21996 GCA_945902735.1 Rhizobium sp. Q54
TCCGCGCCGGCACCTGTCGGCGCTTCAACGCTTATAGCCTGGTCCGCCGTAAACCGCTGGCGCTCGAACAAGCGTCAACTGCGGTCATGGATTTTGGTCTATTCGGACGCAAATACCGCGATTTGACCTTACAGCAAGCGCTTGACGAGGCGTCCCGCGCCGCCGATATCTGTCGCCGCTTTGGCGGCACATTTGTGCTGCTCCATCATCTTGGCAATCCCGATGCCCCGACGGATCGCTTTTTCGAGACCGTCATGCGCGAGGTCGCGTGAACACCGCCACCGTTTTCAGTCCCCAAGGCTATCGCGCACTGATCGGCTCTTTGCGCGCTGAGGGCTATGAGCCACGCGATTTCTTCACGGTGCGGCCCGAGGCCCGCCATTTGATCCTGAGGCACGATATCGATGTCTCGCTTGAGGCGGCCGTGGCCATGGCCGAGCTTGAAGCGTCGCTCGGCGTGCGCTCAACATATTTTGCGTTGTTGCGTTGCGAACTCTACAACCCCTTCGCCGAAGCCGGCCGCGCCGCGCTTCGGCGCCTTGGCGCGCTCGGTCACGAAGTCGGTCTGCATTTCGATGCCTCGCTCGTTGCCGGCAATCCCGACGATCTCGATAAGGCCGCCGCTGAGGAATGCGCAATGCTCGAAGGCCTGATCGACCGTCCGGTTCGAATCATTAGTTTTCATCGCCCAGCCGCTGCGTTGCTCGATCTCGATCGTGCGCTGGCCGGCCGCGCCCATGCCTATGAGCCGCGCTTCTTCAAGGCGATCGGCTATTGCAGCGATTCACGCGGGGCCTTCCATCATGGCGATCCGTTGTCCCACCCGGCGGTCGCGGCCGGGCAAGCCCTCCAATTGCTCACCCACCCAATCTGGTGGATGGCCGAAGGGGGTGGTAATGCGACCGATCGGCTGGAGCGTTATGTCGCCGGCCGCACCGCCGCCATGCGCCGCACACTTGCCGCTATGATTGAAAGCTATAAGCCAAAGCGCGGGGCCACATCGTGACGCCGCGTGTCGCCGTCATCGGCGCCGGTCATTGGGGCCGCAATCTGATGCGCAATTTCGATGCGCTCGGGGCGCTTACCGCGTTCTACGACGACGACACGGCAACCCGCGCGCGCGAAGCGGCCACTTATCCAAACGCCCGCGCCGCCTCATCGCTCGATGCCCTGTTGGCTGACCCAGCCATCGATGCGGTCGTGATCGCGACACCAGCCGCGACGCACAGCGCACTCGGTCGGCGCGCGCTCGAAGCCGGCAAACATACCTTCGTCGAGAAACCGTTGTGCCTGAACGCGCCCGATGCCGAAGCGCTCGGCCGTCTCGCCGATCGCCTCGACCGCACACTGATGGTCGGCCATCTCTTGCTGTTTCACCCCGCCTTTGTGGCCTTGAAGCGCTTTCTCGCCGAAGGCCATATCGGGGAATTGCGCTACATCTATTCGAATCGCGCAAGCCTTGGGCGAATTCGGCGCGAGGGCGGGGCGCTCTGGGAATTCGCGCCGCACGACGTCTCCATGATCCTCGGGCTGACCGGCGCCATGCCCGAGCGCGTCACTTGCGTCGGCGGCGCCTGGCTGCAAGCCGAAGTCGCGGATCTCACCCTCACACATCTGGCGTTTCCAAGCGGCGTTCAAGCGCACATCTTCGTGTCGTGGCTCCACCCTTACAAAGACCATCGCATGGTGGTGATCGGGGCCAATGGCATGGTGGTGTTCGATGATGTCGCGTCGGGCCCGCAGAAATTGTTGCACTACCCGCACGTGGTCGACAATACGGGCGATATTCCCGCCGTTACCAAGGCAGCCGCCATTCCGATTTCCTATGACAGTGATGAACCGCTGGCGCGCGAATGCCGGCATTTCCTCGACTGCGTATCAAATCGCAAGACCCCGCTCAGCGATTGGCGCGAGGGCCACCGCGTGCTCGCGGTCCTGCAAGCCTGCCAACGCGCGCTAAATTCGGGCGGCGCGGCGGCAATCGAGGCCCTGCCATGAGCAATAAGACAGCCCATCCAGCGGTCCGCATCGCGGTTGTGGGCACCGGCTACTTCGGCGCCTTGCACGCGGGCAAGCTCGCGGGCCTTGAGGGCGCCGATCTGGTGGCCGTGGTTGATGCCAATCCCGCGACCGCGCAGGCGGTCGCCGCCAAACATGGCGTCTTGGGCTTGAGCGATCCGCGCGATATGATCGGCCGCGTCGACGCCGCGATCATCGCCGTGCCCACCAAGGCGCATTACGATGTCGCCTCGATGCTGCTCGACAATGGCATCCATCTTCTGATCGAAAAGCCGATCACCGATGACCCCGCGACCGCGCGGCGTTTGGTCGATCGTGCCAAGGCGAAGGGGCTGGTGCTTCAGGTCGGGCATTTGGAGCGCTTTTCCGCCGTCGGCGTCGCTTTACGTGAAAAGGTCAAGGACGCGCTCTATATCGAATCCTATCGCATCGCGCCGTTTCGCGAGCGCGGCACCGATGTCGGCGTTATCCTCGATCTCATGATCCACGATATCGATCTCATTCTCACCTTTGTGCGTGCGCCGATCGAATCGGTCGAAGCGATCGGCATACCGGTGTTGTCGCCGACCGAAGATATCGTCAATACGCGCGTGCGTTTCACCAATGGTTGCTTCGCCGCCATGACCGCGAGCCGCGTGAGCTTCAAGGCCGAGCGCAAAATGCGCATTTTTCAGCCGGAATCCTATATCGGAATCGATTTTCTCGAGCGCAGCCTGCGCAGCGTCCACAAAAAGGCGCCGCTTGAGGGCTCGCTCCGTCCGGAGATCGAGATCGAAAATCAAACCTATGAGGAATCGGACGCGCTGCTTGAAGAAGATCGCGCCTTCATTGCCGCCGTGGCCAATCGCACGCCGCCGCTGGTCAGTGGCGCCGATGGCTTGCGTGCCCTAGAGGCGGCGACACAGATCATGCGAAGCCTGCGCGAGAATCTCGATCGTCTCGCCCAAGCGCGCGCCGCTGGCCCCTCGTCAAACCTTGAACCCGCCTGATCCGGCCATGGGGGCACCCGTCTTTATTCACCCCAGCGCGATTGTGGCCGATGGCGCGCTGATTGGGGCTGGCACCAAGATTTGGCATTTCTGTCATGTCATGGCCAAGGCGCGCCTTGGCGAACGCTGCGTGCTTGGGCAGAACGTCATGGTCGGCCCCGACGTCGTCATAGGCGATGGCTGCAAATTGCAAAACAATGTCGCGGTCTATACCGGCGTCACGTTGGAGGACGAGGTGTTTTGCGGCCCCTCCTGCGTGTTCACCAACGTACTGACGCCGCGCGCCTTCGTCGAGCGAAAAAACGAGTTTTTGCCAACCTTGGTCAAGCGTGGCGCTACCATTGGCGCCAATGCCACGGTAATTTGTGGCGTCACCATTGGCCGCTACGCCATGATTGGCGCGGGCGCCGTCGTAACGCGCGACGTCAGGGACCATGCTCTTGTCGTCGGCAACCCAGGCCGTGAGCGCGGCTGGGTAAGCCGCACAGGCGATGTGCTCGGCGCCGATCTGAAATGTCCTCGTACCGGAGAATTTTATCGTGAAACCGATCACGGTCTTGTCGCCATCGTCTGAACCGGCCGACGAGCCGATCAGCTTTTTCGATTTGAAGGCGCAACACGCGCGGCTGCGCACCCAGATCGATATTCGCCTCGCCCGCGTTCTGGAGCATGGCGCCTTTGTGCTTGGGCCCGAGGTTCAGGAATTCGAGCGCCGCCTGATGTCCTATACCGGCGCGCCGCACGCGGTGACCTGCGCCAATGGCACCGATGCGCTGACCATTGCTTTGATGGAAGATGGCATTGGGCCGGGCGATGCGGTGTTTCTACCGTCTTTTACCTTCACTGCCACGGCCGAGGCCGCGGCCTTGATCGGCGCGACACCGATCTTCGTCGATGTCGACGAGCGCACGTTCTTGCTCGATATCGATGACCTCGAGCGGCAAATCAGAAAGGTGCGCCAAAAGGGCGCCTTGAAGCCACGCGCGCTGATCGCGGTCGATCTGTTCGGCCAACCGGCGGATTATGACCGCCTCGCGCCGCTTTGCGAGGCCGAGAAACTATTGCTGATTGCGGATGCCGCGCAAAGTTTCGGCGCGCGTTATATGGGCCGCGTGGCGGGTGCTCTAGCGCCGGTCTCGACCACCAGTTTCTTTCCCTCGAAGCCGCTCGGCTGTTATGGCGATGGCGGCGCTCTGTTCACCATGGATGGTGCGCGCGCCGCAACCTATCGCTCCATTCGCGGCCATGGCACGGGCGACGCGAAATACGAGGTTGTTCGCATCGGCCTCAATAGCCGCCTCGATTCGCTTCAAGCGGCGGTGTTGCTGGCCAAGATCAATGTGGTCGATCATGACCGCGCCGCGCGCGCCGCAACGGCCGCCGCCTATACCGAGGGCCTCTCCGATTGCGTCACGACGCCGATCGTTCTGCCCGACCGCGAAAGCGCCTGGGCGCAATATACGATCCAAGTCGACCGACGCGATGACGTGCAGGCGGCACTGAAGGCGCGCGGCGTGCCGACCGCGATCTATTATCCGCGGCCGATGCATTTGCAGCCGGCCTATGAGCGTTGGAGCGAGGGGCAGGGGTCCTTGCCGGTCAGCGAGCGATTGTCGGAACGCGTGCTCGCGCTGCCCATGCACGCCGATATGCGGCCCGATATCCGCGCCCGCATCATTCAAGCCGTCCGCGAGGTGGTGAAGGGGTGACGCGAACGGTTGACCGGCCGGTCGTCGCCATCCACCAGCCCAATTACCTGCCCTGGCTCGGCTATTTCCACAAAATCGCGCAGGCCGACGCCTTCATCTTTCTCGAAACGGTGCAGTTCTCGAAAGGTAGCTACACCAATCGCGTTCAAATCCTGCGCGACGGCAAACCCGTGTGGCTCACCCAGCCGATCAAGCAATCGCTGGGTCAGTCGATCGAAGCGGTTGGTTTTGCCGAGGCCGATTGGCCGCGCCGCCATCTCGACACCCTCCATGGCGCCTATCGCGGCGCCAAATTTTTTCGTGCTGTCTTTCCAAATCTGGAAGCCCTGCTGATCGGCGCGTCGCAAAATTCGCTCGCCGCGGCGAACCGTCACATCGTCGAGGGACTCACCACCTTGCTCGGCCTCCAACGAAAATTCATCCACGATGGCGCATTGGGCGACGCTGGGCTTGAAGGCGGGGATCGTCTCATCGCCTTGGTCAAAGCGGTCGCGCCGGGTGCGGTTTATTTATCGGGCAAGGGCGGAGCGAGCTATCAAGACGACGCCAAATTCGCCGAAGCCGGCATCGAACTCCGCTACAGCACTTTCACGCCGTGCCCCTACCCACAAATCAATAGCGCCGTCTTCGTGCCGGGCCTCTCCATCGTCGATGCCTTGTTCTCGCTTGGCGTTGATGACACGCGCGCGTTGATCGAAGCGTCCACCTAAGTCGCATGGCGCTTAAAGTGCTCTGTCTCGATTCCGAGGGGGGCTTCGGCGGCTCCTCGCGCAGCCTCTATGAATCGATTGCGCATATGGATCGAAGCACGCTCGATTTGAAAATATGGTGCGCGCGTCAGGGCCCAATCGCGGCGCGTTACGCTGCGCTCGGCATCGCCTGCCAGGCCGCGCCGCTGATGCCGCGCACGACGTCGCTGCCGCGTCTGTCGCGCAATCTCTATGGTCTCCTTCGCGTCGCACAGGCGTTTTGGCGCGCGCGGCCATTTTTGGCGCAATTGCTCGATGCCGCCAACGCGTCCGATCTCGTTCATCTCAACCACGAAAGCCTCTATCTGCTGGCTTATTGGCTGAAGCGTCGCAGCATGACGCCGATCGTGATGCATGTGCGGACGAACCTCGTCGCATCGTCCATCGCGCGCTGTCAAACGCGCCTCATGGCGCGCTCGAGCAAGCGCCTCGTCTTCATCACGGAAAATGAACGCGACAATTTCATCCGTCTGGGGGGCGATGCCGCCCACGGGCGCGTGATCCACAACATCGCTCGCTCGCCGGATGCAGGCGTAGCGCCACACGCCACCATACCCCAAGACGGGCGCTTCACGGTCGCGGCGCTCGCCAATTTCGCGCTCGTGCGGGGTACCGACCGGCTGCTCGATATCGCCGAAGAATTAAAGCGTCGCGGTCGAACCGATATCCGCCTTGTGATCGCCGGCGATATGCGCATGAAGGGCCGTCTTCCCCGCACCTTGAAGGCCGCCGATCCAAACGCGACCAGCCTCGATCAGCTGGCCAAAGCGCGCGGGCTTGATGATGTGATGATGTTCTTGGGCCATGTGGCGGAGCCCGAGCGTGTCCTTGCGGGCGCGCATGCCTTGATTCGGCCGAGCCGCGAAGATAACCCGTGGGGACGCGATGTGCTTGAAGCCCTCGCTTCCGGCAAGCCGGTCATCGCGACCGGGCGATATGATCGCTTTGTCGAAACCGGAATCACCGGAATCTTGCTCGCGGATTACAGCGCGAGCGCGGCGGCCGACGCCATCGTTCGCCTCGCCGATGATCGCGCTCTGGCGGTGCAACTCGGCGCCAACGGTCGCGCACGGGTTCTTTCGCTCTGCGACGGTCGCGCGCGCGCCGCCGATCTGCTCGCGCTGTGGCAAGAGGCAGCGAACCCCGCCGCATGACACTCCGCACCGCATTCATCTTGCCGTCCTTGGCCGGCGGCGGCGCCGAACGTGTTGTGCTGACGCTGCTTGGCGCCATCGATCGCACACGAATTCAGCCGATCCTGATCGTACTCAACGCCAAAGGGCCTCTCACGGCCTTGGTACCCAAAAATTTGCCGCTCGTCGATTTGGCGAAACCACGTCTGCGCCAGGCGATCCCGGCGCTCGTGCGCACGCTGCGTCGTGAGCGGCCCGATGCCATCGTCTCGACGCTCGGTTATGTCAACATCGCGCTGCTCGCGCTTCGCCCGTTGCTCAAGGGTCGGCCGCGGCTCATTTTGCGCGAGGCCAATCGGCCGAGTATCAGCATCGCGGCCGCGCCATGCCCGATGACCATGCGCCTTGCCTATCATTGGTATTATCCTAGGGCCGATGCCGTGCTCTATAACGCACACACCACGGCGCACGAGCTTCGTGATCTGATCGGCGTGCCGACTGACAATCTGGTCTCATTGCCGAACCCGATTGATGGTTCGACGCTGAGATCCGACGCCGCATCGCCCCAACGTGAACCGGGTGAGGGTCTTCGCTTCGTCACGTCAGGGCGATTGACACATCAAAAAGGCTTCGATCGCTTGATCGACATGATGACTCATTTACCGCCCGATACGGTGCTCACCATTTTAGGCGACGGCCCCGATGGCGAAAAACTTCGCGCCCAAGCCGCCTCGCAAGGGCTTACCACGCGCGTGCGGTTCGGCGGGTTCACGCCCAATCCATTCCCCCATTATGCGGGGGCCGATGCGTTCCTCCTGCCCTCGCGTTGGGAGGGTCAGGCCAATGCCGCGCTCGAGGCGCTCGCGCTTGGCACGCCTGTGATTGCCACGCCCGAGGCCGGCGGCATTGCCGAACTGGCCGCCAGTGCGCCCCCCGGCGCAGTGACAATCGCCGAAGCAGGGGAGCTCTTCATCGCAGCCACGCGAGCGGTTAGGCCAGATCCGGTGACCGCACCGCGCCCGAGCCTCTTGCCGCCGGGCTATGAGCCGCACATCGTCGCCAGTCGGTTGACCCAAATAATCGAAGGCAGGTCTCAGTGACTGGGCTTGCGCGCGACCAACACGATGCCGCTCGCCGCGAGCGAATCATCGTCGAGCGCACGAAAAGGCGCGGCAAGCATCGGTCGAATGGCGCGCACCACCTCGTGCGCGCGTGTCTTCAACATGGGGTCGAGCGCGTCAAGCGAAACCGGTTCGATTTCATCCGCCAGCCCCACGAGGCGACTGATGCGGAGGTTGCCATCAAGGCCCGAGCGCTTGAGCCAATCGCGATAGGCCGGCATCAACACGCGATTGGGCCGGCCGGAGGCGCGCGTCATCATTCGATAGAGCCAGGATGGAATAGTCAAAAATGTCAGCTTGTGGCGCCCCGCGAACATGCCATGGTCGCGCAAATCGATGCGGTGGATCATGAGGCCGCCCGGCTTCAACGCGCGTACCATGTCATCGAGCGCGGCGAGGGGGTCATACAAATGCTCGAGCACGGCGCGCGAGACGATCGCGTCGTATTTGTTGGGCGTCTCACGAAAGAACGTCTCCGCCGGCGTGCCGGGGTGATAGCGAAGCCCGCGAATCGTCTGTTCCCCGGGCGGCCCGTCGAACAGCGCGGCAAAGCTCGGTCGCCTCGCGAGCGCCTCATAAATGCGTCGCTGCGCGGCCGCGTCGCGTTTGGGGACATAGCGATCGACGGCATGAACGTCGTTTGCCCCGCCGGCCAACAGGCGCAATGCGACGCCAAAATTATCGCCCGGCCCGATCTCGACGACGCCGCCCTCGAACCGCGTGACCCCGCCATAGCGGCAATAATCGTCATAGACGCGATCGATATAACCAAGCGATTGGTCGAGCGCGAGCGCGTCATGCCTTCTGCCCGAGCGCGTCTCGAGCTGGCCTCGCGCCAAGCGCCGCGCGGCCCGTCGATCGTCGATCACATAATAGAGGCAGGTGAGCCAGAGGCTCCGCCGCACGAGGCGCTTGAGACTCATGACGGCGTGAACGCGTGGCGTAGGGCAGGGCTCATGGCGTCATGACGCTAGCAGAGGGCCGCCCGCGCGTCATGCATGTGATCACCGGTCTTGATTCGGGCGGTGCTGAAACACAACTCGCGCAATTGCTCATCGCCATGCGGGCCAAGGGGGCCGATCATCGGGTGGTATCGCTGAAAGCGGGCGGCGCGATACGCGCCCATCTTTTGGATGCCGGTGTCGCCGTGCGGGATCTTGGCATGAGGCGATACTGGCCGAGATTCGGCGGCCTGCTTCGGTTGTGGGATTATATTGGCTGTGAAAAACCGCGCGTCGTGCAAAGCTGGCTCTACCATGCCGATCTCGCGGCCCTCGCCGCGCTTAGGTGTTCGGGCCGCCGCCGCGCCACCAAGCTGGTCTGGAACATACGCTGCTCCGATCTTGATCTCGCCCATTATAGTTGGGGCCTGCGCCTCGCGGTGCGCATTGGCGCGCTCCTTTCCCATCAGCCGGATGCGATCGTGATCAATTCGACCGCCGGCCGTATCGCTCACGAGGCGCTCGGCTATCGCCCAAGACGCTTCGCCCTGATCGAAAATGGCATCGATTCCGAGCGTTTTCGGCCTAATCCGGAAATGCGCGCGCGGCTTCGCTCGTCACTCGGTCTGGCGCCCGAGACGCCCGTGATTGTGCATGTCGCGCGTATCGATCCGATGAAGGATCATAAGACGCTCTATGCAGCGCTCGATCTCTTGCCGGGTGTCCAAGCGCTCTTGATCGGATCGGGCACGCAAAAACTACCGCCTCACAAATCGGTACTCGCCCTCGGCCGCCGTGACGACGTCGCGGATTTGTTGAGCGTTGGCGATCTCATCGTGTTGCCTTCGGCGTTTGGCGAAGGTTTTTCCAATGCGCTGGCCGAGGGCATGGCCTGCGGTCTGCCGCCCGTGGCCAGCGATGTGGGCGATGCACGGCGTATTGTCGGCGATTGTGGCGTGATCGTGCCGCCGCGCGAGCCGAGCGCCTTGGCCGAGGCCATTCAAAAATTGCTCGATGAGCCGGCCGAGGCCCGCGCGGCACGCGGCGCCGCCGCTCGTCAACGCATCGTCGATGAGTTCTCGATGGCACGAATGATCAGTGCCTACGAATCGCTTTACGCGTCGCTCTAGCTCATGTGCGGCATCGCGGGTCTGATCGATTGGCGCGGGCTTAACCGCGCGATGGTCGAGCCTCGGCTCGATCGCGCGCTTGCGCGCCTGAAGCCGCGTGGCCCCGATTTCGCTGGTCGTTATGTCGATCGGGTCGCGGCCTTTGCTAACACGCGTCTCGCGATTCAGGATTTGAGCGGCGCGGCGACTCTGCCCATGGCCCGGCATGGTCGCGTCATTGCCTATAATGGCGAGGTCTATAATTTTCCAGCACTCCGCCGATCGCTCGAGGCAATCGGCCATCGCTTCGAAAGCGCGGGCGATACCGAAGTTCTGCTCGCCGGTTGGAAGGAGTGGGGCGAGGCCCTGTTGCCCAAGCTCGACGGCATGTTTGCCTTCGTGTTGTACGACCCCATCGCGCAAGACGTCGTTTTGGCGCGCGACCGTTTCGGCAAGAAGCCTCTGCTCTATCACCATGTCGGCCAGCGTCTCGCCTTTGGCTCCGACCTCCTCGCGCTCGAGGCCATGGCCGGTGCGTCGCAGCCGCTCGACCCGGAATCTTTGGCGCTCTATTTGTCGCTCGGCTGGGTGCCCGAGCCTTATTCGATCGCGACCGACGTACACAAATTGCCGCCCGGTCATCTCGCCCGCTTTTCGGCGACCGGCATGGACATGCGGCGTTGGTATGATCTTGCCGCCACGCGCCCGCCTCGTTACGCGGATGAAGCGCTGGCTGCGCGCGATCTCGTCAGCCGCTTCGATGCGGCGGTGTCGTCGCGCTTGATTGCCGACGTGCCGCTTGGCGTCTTCCTGTCCGGCGGCATCGATTCGGCATTGATCGCGGCCTCGATGGTGCGCCAAACCGGCCGCGTGCAAACCTTTACGGTCGGCTTTGCCGGGGCTGCCGATTATTATGAGGAACGGCCAGCCGCCGCCGCGGTCGCGCACCATCTCGGCACCAATCACACCGCCATCGAAATCGCGCCAAAGGATGCACTCGCCGCACTCGATTCGATGTTCGAGGGGCTCGACGAACCATTCGCTGATTCATCGGCGCTACCGACGTTCATATTGTCGCGCGAAACACGACGGCATGTGAAGGTCGCGCTCTCCGGCGATGGCGGCGATGAGGTATTTGGCGGTTATCGAAAATATCAGGGCGAGCTGATGGCGAAACATTATCAGGCCCTGCCGCGGTTACTGCGAACCGGCCTGATCGAGCCGCTCGCGCGCCTATTGCCCGAGCGCAAGAGCGTTCGCCTGCTTGAGCAAGCGCGGCGTCTACGCCGCTTCGTCGCCGAAGCCGGCAAGGATGAAATCGGCCGCCAGGTCGGTTGGTTGCGTTTGATGTCGCGTGACACCCTCGATCAGCTCGCCGCGCAATCGCTTCCTTCGCCGGCGCTTGAAGCCATCATCGCGGCGCGGCGTGCCGATGCGCGCGATGACGACCCGATCAACAAAATGCTGCATGCTGATCTCGGTCTTTCCTTGCCGTCGGATATGCTGGTCAAGGTCGACCGCATGAGCATGGCGAACAGCCTCGAAGTCCGCAGCCCATTTCTCGATCACCGCGTGGTCGAATGCGCCGCCGCCATGCCGGGTGGCTTCAAGCTCGCAGCCGGCGAAGGGAAACGAATCCTGCGCCGCGCCTTCGCCGATCGCTTGCCGGCCGAGGTCTTTTCCCGCCCCAAAAAGGGCTTCGAATTGCCCATCGCGAGCTGGCTAACCAATGAGCTCGACGATCTGTGTCGGCGCGCCATCGACCCCGCCCGGCTCAAGCGCCAGGGCCTGTTTCGGCCCGATTTGCCGCAATCCTGGCACCGCGCCCTCAAGGCCGGTCGGCGCGACGCCTCGGGGCCGCTTTGGGCGTTAATCGCATTTCAAGCCTGGTGTGACCATCATCGGCCTGGCTTGAATTGAGAGCACCATGAAAATCTGTCAAATCTGCGCGGTCGATTTCACGCTTTTTCACTTCATTTTGCCGCTGATGGAGGCCGAACGCGCGGCGGGTCACGAGGTGGTTGGCGTATGCGCCGATGGCCCGTGGCTGCAAGCGGTCAATGCGCGAGGCTTTCGCACGGTCGTGGTACCGATCGAGCGCAATTTCAACGTGCTCAGCCATCGCCGCGCCTTCGAGGCCTTGGTGCAGCTTTGTCGCGCCGAGGCCTTCGATCTGGTTCACGTTCATACGCCGATCGCGGCCTTGATCGGGCGTCTTGCGGCACGCCGCGCCCACGTGCCGCGCATTGCCTATACGGCGCATGGATTTTATTTCCACGACCGCATGCCGGCCTGGAAGCGCTGGCCCGTGATTGGGCTCGAATGGCTCGGTGGCCGCATGACCGATGTGCTGTTCACCCAGGCCAAGGAAGATGCCGAAGCAGCCGAACGTTACCGCCTTTGCAAAGGCGGCGTGATCGAAGCGATCGGCAATGGCGTCGATGTCGCGCGGTTTCATCCCGCGAGCGATGGCGGCCAGGCACGCCAGGCATTGCGCGCGGCCCTCGGCACGCCGCAAGACAAGGTCGTCGTGCTGGCGGTCGGTCGATTGGTCGCGGAGAAAGGCTTTCCCGAATTGTTTCAAGCAGTGCGCGGGCTCGATGCCGAGCTTTGGGTCGCGGGCGAGCGTTTGGCCAGCGATCACGCCAAGGCCGTCGCGCCGGCGCCTGAAATAGCCAATATCAAACTGCTCGGCCATCGCGGCGATGTGCCCGAACTGCTTCGCGCGGCCGATATTTTTGTTCTGCCCTCGCACCGCGAAGGCATGCCGCGCTCGATCATCGAGGCGATGATCGCGGGCTTGCCGGTGGTCGCAACCGATGTGCGCGGTTCTCGCGAGGAGGTGGTGCCCGAGGAAACCGGCCTCCTGGTGCCGGTCAAGAACAGCGCCGCCTTGCGCGGTGCGCTCGCGCGGCTGATCGCCGATCCTTCGCTTCGCGTGCGCTTTGGTGCGGCGGGGCGTGATCGCGCGCTTAGCCTGTTCGATGAAAATTTAGTGATCGCGCGCCAGCTCAGGACGCTTGGCTTGGTACTGGCGGCGCCTGCCGCGGGATCGAACAAACCGATCTAAATAGACTCAGCCCTTCGGGATTCGCCGCAGCGCCCATTTTATGATTGTCTCGTCAGGTTCAATACCACCGGTAATAAAAACCTGTTCGGTACGCCGCCGCTCGCCGGCCTTCCCGGCGTAAACGCTTTCCGCGAGATCGAGCGAACCGCCACCGGCGCGTAAGTGCCAGCCCGCACCGCTCGGCAAACGCAGCAGCACCGACGCCCCATCCTGCACCAGCGACGCCTGCACATCGGGGTGCAAATGAAAGCGCACCGCAAAGCTGCGCCCGGCCCGGCGCGCGCCACCGAGGCTGGTCAGCCGGTCTTCCCCGCGCAAATCGCCGCCATCCGCCGCGACATAGAGACGCCTCGTGTGCATGAGGCCGAACGGCTGAACATAGCCGTCATGACTCGCGTCGAGCCAAACCGCGCCCTCTTTCTCTTCGCGATTGAAGTCGATGCGATTGGGCCCGACGCCAATGCCGCCCTCGTCAAGCACGGCGGCGGAATTGGTGTCGTCGACCGTCAGCGTCGAATGCGCCGCCGATGCGCGCAAGGCTTGCGCCCATTGCGCATCGGGTCCGCGCCAGGCGCCGCAATTGGTGATCAGGCGCTCCTTGCCCACGCTGATCTCTAAACTCAACGTGCCGGCATGGCCATGCAGCCCATGCATTGGCGGCACGCCGGCATCCATGAGGACAAGCGTGCGTCCCGCCTGTACGCGCTGGAAGCCGCCATGTCGAGCATCGCTCAAGGGGCGACCCTTGGCATCCGCCAGGCCGAGCACGCGGTCGACCAGCCAGGCCTCTTCCTCGAGCGAATCGTTGAACAACGCCAAGCCGCCATCGCCATGGCGGAAGCCCCGCACCATCAACGCCAAGCGATCGATCGAGTTTTGTAACGCGACGGGTGGGGCCTGATGCGCCGCGATCAGCGTCGCTCGTAGGTCGATAAGGTCGCGCAACACCGCGAGTTGAGTCGACGGACTGCGCGACACATGAACGCCGTCAGGCAATACCTGTTCAATTAATTCGGTCTCAAGCGCCTTTAGCACTTGCTGTAGGCGATGATCGCCATCGGGCAAAGCGACGCTGCAATAAATCAGCCCCTTCAGGGCCGCGAAACGATCGGCCCCGTCATCGCCGCGCCGCGCAGTGCGCGCGAGTTGCTTCGCCTGGCTCAGCAAACTCGCGTGAAACAATTGTGCGAATGAATCAGTTGGGGCGCCCAGCAGAAAATCATGGTTGACCAGCCACGCCGCCAAGCGCGCCCCCGTCACGGCCGGTGCGCGCGCCGAGCCCGGCAGGTCCTCGCTCCGCTCGATCCAGTCCTGCACCAAAGCGCATGCACGCGTACGCGCCGCGCTGGTGCCGATCACGCGTAAATCTCTCAGCCAAGAGAAACCATGCAGCGCGTCGAACCATGCGGCGCCGAGCGATTGATCGGCCCATGGCGCGGCTTCGCGCGCGGATAAGATTTCGCCGACAAAGCCATAATCGCCAGCCAGCAACGCATGGCCGCGCACCGCTTCGCCTGGTACAAGGTCATGCGGTTGAACGCGAAACACGACCGCACCGCGCGCCGCTCGACGATCATTATTGCGCCCGCCGAACAACAGGCGAAGTGCATTGCCTAGACCGCCGCGTTGATCGTCCTTCATGGCGTTGGGCTCGGCCATGAGCGATTCAGCTCGAGCGAGCCGCGGCCCGGCGGGTATTATCGGGCGGCGCCCTCAGCCGCGCGATGTTCGCCGCATAGGCGCCGACACCGCCTTTGAAGGTTGCCGATCCAGCGACCAACATATCGGCGCCCGCGCTCACGGCCGCCCGCGCTGTCTCTGCATTGATGCCACCATCGACTTCAAGATCGATCATTCGTCCGCTGGCGTCGATCATGCGCCGAATTTCGGCGATTTTGTCCAATTGGCTTGTGATAAAGCTCTGACCCCCGAAACCTGGATTAACCGTCATCACCAAAACGAGATCAACCAGCCCAATGAGCGGTTGAATCGTGGCTGCCGGCGTCGCCGGTTTGAGCGAAACACCAACCTTCTTGCCCAGCCGTTTCACAAGCTCAAGCGTATGGCCGATATCGGGCCCCGCTTCGACATGCGCCGTAATAATATCGGCGCCCGCCTCGGCAAAGGTCTTAAGGAAGGGATCGACCGGCGCGATCATCAAATGAACATCGAGCGGCAGCGTCGTATGGGGGCGCAGCGCCTTCACCATGTCTGGCCCGATCGTGATATTGGGCACGAAGTGGCCGTCCATGACATCGACATGGATGAGATCGGCGCCGGCAGCGGTCACCGCGCGCACTTCATCCCCGAGGCACGAAAAGTCGGCCGCTAAGATCGACGGCGCGATGCGCACGGGCTGCTGCATGAATTTGTGGTACCAGCTTAGGCTTGGCGCCGCAAGCGGGCGGCATAAAAGCCATCGAGGCCGCCTTGCTCAGCCAGATGGCAGGGCAGGGTGCGCAGCTCGCCTTTGGGCGTGAGGGCGAAGGCGAATCCGCCCAGCTCCGCCGCTTGTATCGGGTCGCGGGCGAGGCCGAGCGGGCGGGCGAGCGCGGCCTCGATCCGCGCCTCGCCTTCGAGCGGCAGCAGCGAACAGGTCGCGAATACCAGCAGGCCCCCCGGCTTCAAATAGCCGGCGGCGGCCTCGATCAAGGCATCTTGGGTTGCCGCCAGCCGTTCGGCATCGGCCAAGTCGCGACCATAGGGGGCCTCCGGGTGGCGGCGAATTGTGCCGGTCGCGCTGCACGGCGCGTCGATCAACACGGCATCGGCCAGCGCGGGCGGTTGCCAAACCGTGGCGTCCGCTTGAATGAGCGTGGCGCTCATCCCCAACCGCCCGAGGTTCTCGCGCAAGATCGCAAGGCGCGCGGGCGCCCGATCGAGCGCGATCACCGCAGCCCCCGCCGCGATCAATTGCGCGGTCTTGCCGCCCGGCGCCGCGCCGATTTCGATCACCTGCTTGCCGGCCAAGGGGCCGAGCAACCGCGCCGGTAGCGCCGCCGCTGCATCCTGCACCCACCAGGCGCCGTCAGAATAGCCTTCCAGGGCGTTGACCGCGGGCCGCGCCGCCAAGCGGATCGTGCCATTGTCCAGCACGACACCGCCGAGCCGCGCCGCCCACGAAGCGGCGTCCTCGCGGCAGGTGAGATCGAGCGGTGGCTCGGCCAGATGCGCCTGGCCGATGGCGCGTGCCATGGGCTCACCATAGCTCTCCAACAGCGCCTGCCAGAGCCAGGCCGGAATATTGAGGCGTGCTTCATCTTGTTGGGCCGCGCGCGCCTTGCCCTCGCTCGCCACCCGGCGCAGCACCGCATTGACCAGTGAGACGAACGTCGTCGGCCCGATTTCCCCGACCAGCGTCGCGGCCGTGCCGACCGCGGCATGGGGCGGTGTGTTGAGGAAAATCAGCTGCGCGACGCCAAGCCGCAGCACATCGCGAACCGCGTGTCGGCGCGTCGGCAAAGGCTTCGCCATGAAGTGCGCAAGCAGGGCATCGATTTGGCCGAGCCGACGTAGCGTGGTGAGTACGAGCAGATGAGCGAAGGCACGGTCGCGCCCTTCAAGCGCGTTGAACTCGGCCGAGCCATCGAGCGCCTCATCGAGCGGGCGGCGCCGCTCGAGAACTTGATCAAGCAGGCCGAGAGCCGCGCGCCTTGGGCTTGGGGCCGTACTCACTCCCCGGCCATGGCGCGCAGCCGCGCGATGCGCCGCTCAAGGTTCGGGTGCGTCGCGAACAACCCGCCAAGGCCCCGCACATGGAGCGGATTGACGATAAAGAGATGCGCGGTCGCCGGCGCATTCTCGGCCTGCGGGTTATCGATGCGCTTGGTCAGCCGGCCGAGTTTTTCGAGCGCGGAGGCGAGCCAAAGTGGCTGGCCCGAAATTTCGGCGCCGCCGCGATCGGCCTCATATTCGCGCGAGCGGCTCACCGCCATCTGCACCAACATGGCGGCGATCGGCGCCAACACCATCGCCGCAATCATCACAATCGGCCCGAGGCTTGAGCGATTGTCGCTGCCGCGCGCGCCGCCGAACATGACCGCGAAATTCGCCAACATCGAAATCGCGCCCGCGATGGTCGCGGTAATGGTCATCACCAACGTGTCGCGATGGCGCACATGGGCGAGTTCATGCGCCATCACGCCGGCCACTTCCTCCGGCGTCAGATGCTGCAACAGACCCGTGGTCGCGGCGACCGCGGCGTTCTGCGGATTGCGCCCGGTGGCAAACGCGTTCGGTTGTTCGTTGTCGATCAAATAGACCTTGGGCATCGGCAGGCCGGCGCGGTCGGCGAGTTGCTCGACAATGCCATGGAGCGCAGGCGCTTCCACCTTGCTCACGGCGCGCGCGCCATAGAGGTTGAGCACCATCTTGTCCGAGTTCCAATAGGCGAACAGATTCATGCCGGCGGCGATAACCAGCGCAATCACCATGCCGCTTTGGCCGCCGATCAAATAGCCAATGCCGAGGAAAATCGCGGACATGGCCGCGAGGAGAATGGCGGTGCGGGCGTAGGGCATCGAGATTCTTCAATCCTTCAAGAGGTTCGGGTCGAACTGCTCCGTTATATGAGCAATCGAATGGCCGGCTTCAAGGCAAACCGGTAGGCGAAAGGCCCTGGTCGCCGGTGCATCCATTCGCTATGTCATGAGCCATGAGCGAGACGAAGCCCGACAAACCACCGGCCCCGGTCCCCGCGCCATTGCCCGCGGCCGCGACCACGCCGCCGCAAGCCGAGATCGGCGGTCCGAAAGGTCCTGAACCCACCCGCTTCGGCGATTGGGAGCGCGCCGGCCGCTGCGTCGATTTCTGAGCCGCGGCTCTGTTCAGGAACGCTTCGATCTGAAATCTTGATAGATCGCCCTCGCCCACAAGATCGAGGGCCGCGTCCGCCACGGCGCGATGGCATCGACGAACGCTGGAGCCTCTCTGCCGTTCCGGTAAACGGGATGCTCCGGTGGCCGCGCGATCGGCGCGATCAGGCTCGCGACTGCGATGTCGGCGCGGCTCAGGCGATCCCCGACGAGAAAACGTCGGCCGCCCGCCAAAAGTTCGTCGAGCCTGGTAAGCTCGCGGTCCACCTCTTCCTTTGCGGGGGCGATATCCGTGGGCGCCGCGCGCAAACCACGAATCATGATAGCGCGCGTTACCGGCCACATCAGTCTTGCGAGAGGCTTCTGCCAAACCGAGATACCGTCGTGGAGGTTTCGCGCTACGGCATTTGACGCGCTTGACAGTGAGATCGCGTAGGCAAAACGGCGAACTGCCACGCCGGTCACCGCATCAGCATGCGCTTCAAGACACTTGCTCTCGGCTCGGCTTGCATCATCCTGGGGCATTCGCCATGGGGCGCGGCCCTGCGCCTCGATCCAATCGATGATCGCGCCGCTGCCTTGGATGCAGGCGTCTTCGGTTCGGAGGATCGGCACAGTCGTCTTGGGAGCCAGTCGACGCGCCAGAAGCGTGTGCAGTCCGGGTGCCCACGCCTCCTCTCGATAGGCGAGCGCGGCGAGGTCAAGAGCCCAACGAGCCTTCTCGCAGTAGTGAGATGGCGCAAAGGTATAGAGAATTGCCTCATCTTGCATCGTAGGCTCCGGTCGTACTTCGCGTTTAGTTTACGTGTCAACGACGACATCGGATCAATTGAACGGGGCGGTATCTCCACGCGGCTAAAACGCGACGCGATCGGCCTCAACTATCGCCGCGTGTCAATAATCGTGCCAGCGCGTTTCGCCGCGTGATAGGCGCCCGTGCCGCGCGTGATGACGCGGTCATCGGCCGATAAGTCGCCGGGGGCGATATCGGGCAAGGTTTCGACCGAGCGATAGATCGGCGCGAAATCGATCTCGGCCAATTCCAGCAGCTGATCGAAACCCCGGATGACGAAATAGCATTCCTGAAAATCGTCGATCCGGTAGCGCGTGCGCAGCACGCGGCGAAGATCGAACGCCAAGCGATGCGGCGAGGGGTCCTCCAGGCAAAACATTGACTCGCTGCGGGACGACACGATGCCCGAGCCATAAATACGTAAGCCGGCTTGCTCCTGCACCAGACCGAACTCGACCGTATACCAATAAACCCGCGCGAGGCGCTCCAGCACCCCCAGGCGAAGCGCCCTTAGCCCGCCTTTGCCATAGGCCTGCATATAATCGGCGAAGGCCGGCAGCATGAGCATGGGCGCGTGCCCGAACACGTCATGAAAAATGTCGGGCTCCTCGAGATAATCCATCTGCTCGGGCCGGCGGATGAAGCGCGCCGCCGGGAAGCGGCGATTGGCCAGATGGTCGAAAAAAACCTCGTCCGGCACGAGGCCCGGCACGGCGACCAAGCGCCATTGGGTCGTCTTGAACAAAACCTCGTTCAAGGCATCGAAATCGGGAATGCCTTCGCCGAAAATCGGCAGGCGCGTTAGGCCATTGAGAAACGCATCGGCCGCGCGACCGGGCAGCAGCGCCTTCTGCCGAGCAAAGAGCGCGCGCCAGGTGGCGTGCTCGGTCTCGCTGTAGCCAGCCCAATCCTGCTCGATGCTGTGGTCGTCGCGCATGTGTCTATGGCTAGCCTGTGGCGCCCAAGGCGGCGGCGCGTTCGGGCGCGCTTGAGTCTGGGATTGGAAAAGAAAAGAATTCCTTACCTGTTGACGCGCCCGTCAAAATGCGCCGTGATTATTGTCGAAGCCGGGGGGTAGATGACCGCGAATGTCTCGGGGAGGGGCCCGGCTTGGAGACTGGTCCGATGTCCTGCAAATTGTATGTGGGGAACATACCCTACACGATGACGGCCGAGGAACTCGGTCGCTTGTTTGAACCACACGGCACCGTCACGTCTGCGGTCGTCATCAGCGACCGAGAGACCGGCCGTTCGCGCGGCTTTGGTTTTGTCGAAATGGAGACCCAGCAGGGCGCCAACGCGGCCATGCAAGCCTTGAACGGGTCATCCATTGGCGGGCGCAATGTGGTGGTCAATATGGCGCGCGACCGGCCCCAGGGTGGGGGCGGTGGGGGCGACCGGCCGCAAGGCGGCGATCGCGACCGTTATGGCGGCGGCGGTCGGCCGCCGCGTTCCGGTCCGCCGCGCGACCGCTATTAGGTCGCCGCTGCGGCTTGTTGAGCGCGCCTAGGCTGTCGCGGCCGAAAGACCGCGCCTGGGCTGTCGCGGCCGAAAGGCCGCGCCTGGGCCGCCGCGACCTCTTGGGCGCGCCTAGCTGGCGCGGCCTAAAGCTGATGAGTGGCGCGTTTTGCGCCGTGCTATTGGCCGACCCGGTGCTTGATCAAATCGTCGACCACCGAGGGGTCCGCCAGCGTCGAAATATCGCCGAGTGAGCCGAATTCGTTTTCGGCGATCTTGCGCAAAATGCGCCGCATGATTTTGCCTGAGCGCGTCTTGGGCAGGCCGGGCGCCCATTGCAACAAATCGGGCGACGCGATCGGCCCGATCTCCTTTCTGACCCAAAGGATGAGTTCTTTACGCAACGCATCGCTCGGCTGTTCGCCGGCATTGAGCGTGACATAGGCATAGATGCCGGTGCCCTTAATGTCGTGCGGATAGCCGACCACGGCCGCCTCCGCCACTTTGGGATGCGCGACTAACGCGCTTTCGATCTCTGCGGTGCCCAAGCGATGGCCGGCGACGTTGATCACGTCATCCACGCGGCCGGTGATCCAATAATAACCGTGCCCGTCGCGCCGGCAGCCATCGCCGGTGAAGTAATAGCCGGGATATTGCACGAAATAAGTCTGCACGAAGCGCTCATGATCGCCATAGACCGAGCGCATCTGCCCGGGCCATGAATCAGCCAGGCACAACATGCCTTCAGCCGCGCCGTCCAAGAGCTTACCCTGTTGATCGAGCACGACCGGCTGCACACCGAAGAACGGCCGTGTCGCCGAGCCGGGTTTGAGCGCGGTCGCGCCCGGCAGCGGCGAAATCAAAATGCCGCCCGTTTCGGTCTGCCACCAGGTGTCGACAATCGGGCACCGTGAATCGCCGACCGTGCGGTAATACCAAAGCCACGCCTCCGGGTTGATCGGCTCGCCGACCGAACCCAAAAGACGCAACGATTTTCTGAGCGTGCGTTTGACCGGCGCCTTGCCCTCGCGCATCAGCGCGCGTATGGCGGTCGGCGCGGTATAGAAAATATTGACCTTGTGCTTGTCGACCACATCCCAAAAGCGCGACGCGCTCGGAAAATTGGGCACGCCTTCGAACATCAGCGTGATCGCGCCGTTCGCAAGCGGCCCATAAACGATATAGGTGTGGCCCGTCACCCAGCCGACATCGGCCGTACACCAATAAACCTCGCCATCGTGATAATCGAACACATAGTGATGCGTCATCGACGCATAAACCATGTAGCCGCCGGTCGTGTGCAGCACGCCCTTCGGCTTGCCGGGCGAGCCTGAGGTATAGAGGATGAACAGCGGATCCTCCGCGTTCATCTCCTCGGGTTTGCAATCCTCGGGCTGATCCTTGGTGAGCGCGTCATACCAAACATCGCGCCCCTCGACCCAACCGACTTTATGGCCGGTGTGCTTGACCACCACGACATGTTTCACGCCCGGGCATGATTTGAGCGCTTCATCGGTATTGGCCTTCAACGGCACGGTCTTGCCGCCGCGCACGCCTTCATCGGCGGTGATCACCACGTTCGAATCGCAATCCTTGATGCGGCCCCCGAGCGAATCGGGTGAAAAGCCGCCAAACACCACCGAATGCACCGCACCAATGCGCGCGCAGGCCAGCATCGCCGCCGCGGCTTCCGGGATCATCGGCATATAAATTGTCACGCGATCGCCCTTCTTGACGCCAAGCTTGCGCAGGCCATTCGCGAGCTTGCACACCATCACATAGAGCTGGTGATAGGTGATGTGCTTGTGCAGCGAGGGGTCGTCCGATTCCCAAATGATCGCGGTCTGGCTCGCGCGCGTTTTCAAATGCCGATCGAGGCAATTGACCGAGGCATTCAACGTGCCGTCATGAAACCAGCGGATATGGAGGCTATGCGAATCAAAAGAGACATCTTTGATCTGGCTATAGGGCTTGATCCAATCGATGCGTTTGCCGTGCTCGCGCCAAAAGCCCTCGGGGTCTTTGATTGAGCGCTCGTACATCGCCTTGTACGCCGCCTCATTGCAATGCGCCTGCATCGCCACGGCTGGA
>CAMDNF010000040.1:0-21827 GCA_945902735.1 Rhizobium sp. Q54
GGCAGAAGGCTATCGTCGTTCATGGCGGGTGTGGCGCTCCGTGGTCGCGTCGGTGATCCTGTGTTAGCATCAGAATCATGCACGCGATCAGCGGCCTACGCCACATCCGCCAACCCAAAATCACCCTCGTCATGAATAAGACGGGCTAAGGGCCTGACAATGACCATGTGACCAATTGTTCATGCCAACGTCCATCCGCCCCATGTCGAGAATCGATAATTCGCTACGAATGACCGGACCTTCCAATAGCCCTGACACACAGGCCCCACGCGCGCCGGTGGAATGGCGAAGCAGCGCCGCCGCCGTGCCGTACCAGGAGGCCGTCTCGGCCATGGAGGCGCGTGTGTCGGCGATCCGCGAAGGCGACGCGCCGGAGCAGGTCTGGTTGCTCGAACACCCCCCGCTCTACACCGCCGGCACGAGCGCCAGGGATGGAGATTTGCTCTTACCCGACCGTTTCCCGGTTCATCGCACGGGGCGCGGCGGGCAATACACCTATCATGGGCCGGGCCAACGGGTGGCCTATGTCATGCTCGATGTGGCCGCCCGCTCACCTGGCGGCTCACCCGATTTGCGCGCCTTTGTGCGCGGCCTGGAACGCTGGCTCATCGAAACGCTCGCGGCCTTTGGCGTTGTCGGCGAGATGCGTGAAGGGCGCGTGGGCGTATGGGTCGAGCTCGGCGGCGGTCGCGAGGCGAAAATCGCCGCAATCGGCGTGCGCGTGCGCCGCGGCGTCTCGTTCCACGGCATTTCCCTCAATGTCGATCCCGACCTAAGCCATTATGACGGTATCGTCGCCTGCGGCATTCGCGAGCATGGCTTGACCTCGCTTGCCGCTCTGGGCACAGGCGCCTCGATGGCCGAGGTGGATCGGGTTTTGCGCCAACGCTTCGAGACGGTGTTCGGCACGCCGACGATGAGCCGACCCTGATTTAGACCGGGTTCCCGGCCGAGATGACGCGATCCTTGGGCAGCAGGACCCGCACAATGGTGCCTTGGCCGGGCGTGCTTTCAATGACCAAGGAACCGCCATGGAGCTCGGTCAACAATTTTGCCAAAGGCAGGCCGAGCCCCGAGCCCTCATATTGCCGCGTGAGAGAGTCATCGACCTGCCCGAAGAGCGACATGGCGATCGGGATTTCCTCAGGCGTCATACCACGACCCGTATCGGCGACGACAAACGCAATACCGCCCTGCGGCGCGGCCTCAAGCCTGAGCTCGGCGCGCCCACCGGCCGGCGTGAACTTGACGGCATTGTCCAATAGAGCGATCAGAGCCCGCTTGAATTTGTTCGCATCGAGACTGAGTGTAGTCCCCCTGCCGGTCGCACGATCGACCAACTCAATGCCGGACTTTGAGGCGGTTGACGCAATGGCCGCAAAGCATTCCCTGATCAACAAATCCGCTTCCACGGAGCTCGATTTCAGCGCCTGCGCATCGCTCTCGACTTTGCTTAAGGTCAGCACATCATTGATGCCAAGCAATTTCATGCCGCTTCCGTGGACTTCCTCCGAATAGTCGACATATTGCGGCGTGCCGAGCGGCCCCAATAATTGGCTTTTCATGATTTCCGAAAAGCCGATGATTGCATTGAGCGGCGTACGCAGTTCGTGGCCCATCATCGCGAGGAAGCGCGACTTCGCCTCGCTGGCCGCTTCGGCCAGTTTCCGTTGCGCATCGAGGTCGGCCGTGCGGTCTCGAACGCGTTTCTCAAGCGCGTGGTTGAGTTCTTTCAAATTTCTTTCCGAGGCACTCAACGCTTCGTTCGCCAGGCTCAGCGCCGCTTCGCGTTCGGCCTCGTGTTGGACCATCGCGTCATAGGCCTTGATCACCGTGCCAAGCTCGTCGCGGGTTTGGAGCCCGACAGCCCGTCGCTCTCCCGATTCCGCATTCAGCCGAATTGCCGACAAAAGCGCCCGTAAGGGCCGCCCGACAATCAGTCGAAATCCGACGACCGAGGCGATGATGGCGAAGAAAAAGGCGAGACCCACGACCGAGAGCGCGAGCGTTACGGCCAGAAACCAGCCGTCTTTGAGCTCAGCATCGGTATAGCGGATCGTCAAGCGCTGCCCGGGGCCGGCCGGCAAAGTCAGAGTTTGGTCTATCTCGGCACCGCGGCAGCCCAGGCCAGGCGGCAATGCCGCGATGGGATCGCCCTCCCCCTTCCGCACCTCAGCGCAAAGGAAAGCTCGATCCGAGGCCAAGGGCGCCAAAAGATCCGGCCCCAGACGCGGCATGCTCGCCAGGTCATAGCGCCCGAGCGCGACCGCAATCCGCGCGGCTTGATTGCCTATGCGCGCCGCCAGAACTTCCTGGTCCTGCCGCAGCTCCAAATGCACCAGAAAGCCGATCCTCGGCGCCGACAGAACCAAAAAGAGCGGCGTCAGAATCGTCAGAAATTTGACGAGGAGCGGATAACGCTGCGGCCAAAACCTGGAGGAGGTCGACCCACGCCCCTTGGTCAGGCCGATAGCGGCCATTACTCCATGCGGCTGATCTTGCCGTCCTTCATCAGGCCCTTGAGCATGACATGGTCGCCAAGCACGGTATGGAAGACGACATAGGAGTCGTCCTTGCGCGCCATGTAGAAGTCGACATTGGCGGCCTTGCCTTGATCGTCCTTGAAGTCGAAACAAAGGACGAAGTTGTTACCCATCCGCATGATTTCCGGATGCGCCGTCGTTGGATGCAACCCGCGGACTTCGCCGCTCTTCTGATCGAGCGCCAAAAAGCGACCGTCGATCGATTGTGCGTCGATGTATTGCTGCATCGCGGCTTGGAGTTGAACCTTTTCGTTCAACGTTTCGACCGCGACCGCCGCCGGCGCGCCGGACAGCACCCCGACCGCCGCAAGAGCCATGATAATTCGATGGGTGTAACGCACGGGCTACCTCGATGATTTGGTTGCGATTCCTCGCCCGATCATCGAGTGGCTGCTTCAAGATTTCGTGAAATGCCTTCAGCGTTGATTGACCGCACGCCCATGCCGCCGCGCGTGCGTCACGCCGTTTCGCTTTGACAAAATACTTCAATATATTGAATCGGCACGGTTTTTTCTTGAACGTTATCGACCTTGGCGAACCTCGGTCCGCTCCGGCAGGCCTCAATCATGCCGGTAATCGAGGCTGGGTCGCCGATGAATAGCGCCTCGACCGTGCCATCGCGCATATTGCGCACCCAACCCCTGAGCCGGCGCGCCTTTGCCTCGCGCTCGGCCCAGGCGCGATAGCCCACCCCCTGCACGCGGCCAGAGATGCGAACGAGGCGAGCGATGAATGGCGAGGAGTTAGACATCGCAAAAATTCCCTCTCCGCCCTTGGGGGCGGAGAGGGTCAGGGTGAGGTGGGGGCTTGTCGAGGTCAACGACGAGTAAAGTCAGAGGCGCCGCTGGGCGCCTGGGGCGCCCACCCCTACCCCTGCCCTTCCCCTCCCGCCGGGAGGGAAGGGTTGGTGCAACGTCGCGACGCTTACTCAAATTCCATGATCACCTGATCGACCGCCAAGCTATCGCCCTTGGCGGTGCGGATCTTGGCGACGCGGCCATCGCGCTCGGCGCGCAATACGTTTTCCATTTTCATGGCATCGACGACCGCGAGCGGCTGGCCGGCCTTGATCAGATCGCCCTCGTGTACGGGAATCGAGACCACGAGGCCCGGCATGGGTGAAAGCAAAAAGCGTGACAGATCGGGCGGCTTCTTTACGGGCATACGCGCGGCGAGTTTGGCGGCGCGTCGGCTCCTAACCAGCACCGGCACATCAATGCCACGCCAGCTGAGCCTGAGCCGCGTGCCATGGCGATCCACCTGCACGCTGATCGGCCGCCCGTCGACCCGACCGATAAATAGTTTGTCGGCTGGCGTCCAAGCACTCTCGACCGTCAGGCGCTGACCCTCATGCTCGACCACGATTTGCTCTTCGTGGTTCACCACCACGCCAACCTTGTGGCTGACCGCGCCAATCGTGACCGACAATTCATGGCTTGGAAGCACAGAGAGGCCGCGCGCCTGGCCCGAGATTTTCATGGCGCGCGCCTGAAGCCGATATTGCACCGCGCCCGCGACCGCGACCATCACCTTGAGCGCATCGGGCGTTAGCGTTGCACCGGCATAGCCCTCGGGAAATTCCTCGGCGATGAAGCCGGTCGAAAGCCGCCCCTCGCGGAATCGCTGATGGCCGAGGATGTCGGTTAGAAAGCCGATATTGTGCAGAATGCCGCGCACATAATAACCATCGAGCCCATCGCGCAGCCGGTCGATCGCCTGGTCGCGCGTGGCGCCGTGCGCGATCACCTTGGCGACCATGGGGTCGTAATACATGCTGATTTCGGCGCCTTCTTCGACGCCAGTGTCAATCCGCAAATGATCATCGGTCACCGGCTCGCGATAGCCGATCAGCCGGCCGATCGAGGGGACGAAGCCGCGTGCGGGATCCTCCGCGTAGACGCGCACTTCGACTGCCCAACCGTCGATCTTCACATCGGCCTGCTTGAGCGCGAGCTTTTCGCCGGCCGCGATCCGGATCATCTGCTCGACGAGGTCGATACCGGTGGTCATCTCGGTCACCGGATGCTCGACCTGGAGCCGCGTGTTCATTTCGAGAAAATAGAAGTGCTTATCCTGGTCGGCCACGAACTCGACCGTGCCAGCCGAGTGATAGCCGACCGCCTTGGCGAGCGCGACCGCCTGCTCACCCATCGCCTTGCGTGTCTTCGCATCCAAGAGCGGGCTCGGCGCTTCCTCGATCACCTTTTGGTGGCGGCGTTGGATCGAGCATTCGCGCTCGTTCAAATAAATCGTGTGGCCGGTTCGATCGGCCAGCACCTGGATTTCGATATGGCGCGGATTGACGATGAATTTCTCAATGAAGACGCGGCCATCGCCAAAGGACGCCGTCGCCTCATTGATCGCGGACTGCATGGATTCGCGGAGCTCGGCCTCCGAGTGCGCGAGCCTCATGCCCTTGCCGCCACCGCCGGCCGCCGCCTTGATCATCACCGGATAGCCGATACCGGCGGCGATTTGGACCGCCTCGCTTAAGTCCGCAATCGGTCGGTCGACGCCCGGCACGGTCGAGACACCGGCGGCGCGCGCGAGCTTCTTCGATTCGATCTTATCGCCCATCGCGGCGATGGCCTTGGCCGGCGGGCCGATGAACACGAGGCCCGCTTTCTCGACCGCCTCGGCGAATGAGGCCTTTTCGGAGAGGAAGCCAAAGCCCGGATGGATCGCCTCGGCACCGGTCTGTTTGGCCGCCGCGATAATCGCATCGGCCTTCAAATAGCTCTCGGCCGCCGGCGGCTTGCCGATCAGCACCGCCTCATCGGCCATGCGCACATGCAGCCCATCGACATCCGCCTCGGAATAAACCGCGACCGTTTTGATGCCCATGCGCTTCGCCGTGCGAATCACGCGGCAGGCAATCTCACCCCGATTGGCGATAAGAATTTTGCGGAACATGGTCATGCCTGTCCCGTCATCATCGCTACACCAACATCGTCATGGCCGGGCGAAGACCCGGCCATCCATGCTTCGGCGGGACGGACCGTGACCATGTCCCTCTGGATGGCCCGGTCAAGTCGGGCCATGACGATAGCAATAGCGATACCGACGCGTATCATCACAACGGCACATTGCCGTGTTTCTTCCACGGATTGCTCAGTTGTTTGTTGCGCAGCATGGCAAGCGCGCGGGCGATGCGTTTGCGCGTCGTGCGCGGCATGATCACATCGTCGAGGAACCCCCGGCTTGCCGCGACAAACGGATTGGCGAATTTCTCACGATATTCCTCGGTCTTGGCCTCGACCGCGCCCGGCTCCTTCAACGCGCCCCTAAAGATGATCTCGACCGCGCCTTTTGGCCCCATCACCGCGATCTCGGCGGTCGGCCAGGCGTAATTCACATCGCCGCGTAAATGCTTCGAGCTCATCACGTCATAGGCGCCGCCATAGGCCTTGCGCGTGATCAACGTGACCTTGGGCACGGTGGCTTCGGCGAAGGCATAAAGCAGCTTCGAGCCGTGCGTGATGATGCCGCCATGTTCCTGCGCGGTGCCGGGCAAAAAGCCGGGCACATCGACCAAGGTCACGATCGGGATGTTGAAGCAATCGCAGAAGCGCACGAAGCGCGCGGCCTTGCGTGAGGAATCGATATCGAGGCACCCGGCCAGCACCATCGGCTGATTGGCGACGATGCCGATGGTCGAGCCATCAATACGCCCAAAGCCGATGATGATGTTCTTCGCGTAGGTCGGCTTCAGCTCGAAAAAATCGCCCTCATCGATCACCTTAAAAATCAACTCGCGCATGTCATAGGGCTTGTTCGGATTGGCCGGCACCAGCGTATCGAGCGAGGGCTCTTCGCGATCCACGGAATCGGTCGTCGGCAGGATCGGCGGCTTTTCGCGGTTATTCGCCGGCAGAAAATCGAAGAAGCGCCGCGTCTCGGCGAGCGCGATCACATCATCGGCGAGCGCGAGGTCGGCCACGCCCGAGCGGCTGGTGTGGCTCTTGGCGCCGCCAAGATCTTCATGGGTTACCACCTCGTGCGTCACCGTTTTCACCACATCGGGCCCGGTGACGAACATGTAGGAGGTATCTTCGACCATGAAGATGAAATCGGTCATGGCCGGCGAATAAACCGCACCGCCCGCGCATGGCCCCATGATCAGCGAAAGCTGCGGCACGACGCCGGACGCCAAGACGTTTCGTTGAAACACCTCGGCATAGCCAGCGAGCGAGGCGACCCCCTCATGGATGCGCGCGCCGCCTGAATCATTCAGCCCGATCACCGGCGCGCCCACCTTCATGGCCTGGTCCATGATCTTGCAAATCTTCTCGGCGTGCGGCTCGGAGAGCGAGCCGCCGAACACCGTGAAGTCTTGACTGAACACAAAGACCAGCCGGCCATTGATCGTGCCGTGCCCGGTCACCACGCCATCGCCCGGCACCTTGTTCGAGGCCATGTCGAAATCGGCGCAGCGATGCTCGACGAACATATCGATTTCTTCGAAGCTGCCAGGATCGAGCAGAAGCTCAAGCCGCTCGCGCGCGGAGAGCTTGCCCTTGGCATGCTGTGCTTCGATGCGGGCCTGCCCACCCCCCAACCGCGCGGCGGCGCGTTTCGCTTCGAGCTTCGCGATGATGTCCTGCATGGCTCCAACCGGCGCTGGTGGCTCGACGACCGTTCGATGACGGGTTTGCAGATAGCATGAACCCCCGCCGCCCGCTACATGTGGCGTTGAGGTCAGGCGCCGAGCAGTTTGACCGTGAGCGCCGCGGCGTCGAGATCGGCACGAAGCGCGGCGCGGCGGGCCTCGAATTCAGCGTCCGTGCCCCATTGCTCGATCTGAAAGCTCTCGTCGATTTGGGAAGCCTGGAACGCCGCCTCCGCCTCCAGCCGGCCAGCGATCAAGGCCAGAGCCAAAACCAGCGAGCCGCTCGCCCCGGTCGCCAAATGAGCCGCGACCAGGCGAAAATCATCGAGCGCCGCAGCGGCGTCCCTAAGCCGCGCAATGGAGTCCCTCGGCTGCTCGATCGGCCTGATGCCGGCCCCGACCTCCAAGGTCGCGCCATGGGTTTGCGCGGCCCAGTCGAGCCAGGGATCCCAGGCCTTGGCCTGACGCTCGGTCAACCGCGCCGGCGCCGCGGCCCGATAGCAGAGGAGATCCGACCCGGCATAACCGGCGAGCTCGTCCAACAGGGCATCGCGCTCCCGGCACGCGCGGTCGAGTGCCGTGCAGGCAAGGCGCGTCAGGCGCATGGCGTCGCGCGCGATGACCTCGGTTTGTCCGGCCCATTCTTGTGCGATCGCCTGGGCGAAACCCGGAGTCGGCACAACGAGCGAAGCCTTAAGCGGGGTCTTAATCGGCTTGTCGTCAAGCGCGACGCCAAACCCACCCTCAAGCGGGATCGCGCGAGCGTCCTTGTAGAATCGCTTCATCGCGCTCAATCGAAAATACTGCCAATGCCCTTGCCGATGCTGCCGAGGCCGTCGCCGACGCCCTCGATCACGCTATCGACCGGGCCCGCTTTCTTCTTTTTGCCGCCGGCTTTCTTGGTCGCCTCGGCGGCGCCCTTTTTGAGCGCCGCGACGCACGGGTTTTCATCGCCGCTGCCGGCGCTGACGAACGGAATCAAAATACCGAGCGGGTTTATCAACGTGCCCAGCGCAGACCCCGCGACGCCCAAGGCGACCGCCTCGGAATCGGGCGCCGCGCTCGGATTATTGAGCGGGCCCTCGACCAGGATCGGCACGGCCAGGCTGAACAGGGACGGATCCTTCGGCTTCGGCACCAGCCGCAAATCAAGGCGTTCGCGCGCGAGGTCGATCGTGCCATCGCCGCCCATGGTCATTTTGTCGGTGTCGAGCAATAAGCGCTCGGCGGTCATGACACCCCGCGCGATCGGAAAACGCGCCACCATGCAATTCACATTGCTGAAATTCTTGTCGGCATTCCACGGCATCAGTCGTTGCACCAAATCGGCCGCGAGCAAATCGACCAACGTATTGTCGATGCGCCCCCGCGCCATGGCGAGATCGAGACGCCCGGCAAGGGCGCTAACCAAACTGCGGGGAGAATCGCCAACCGCCCGCAAATCGGCGTCGATGTCGACCTTGCCTTGCGCGGATTGATCGATCTCGAGCAATGTCAGCGCTTGGCCCAGCTCGATGCCGCGGATCGTGCCGCGCAGCGCCAAAGACGCTGGCGTCGAGACGGGCCTCGCCATCGAGCGCGCCGCCAGCCAGTTTGAACGCGAGCGGCTTCAACGTCGCGGTCTTCTTCCGCACGGTCAGCGTGGTCGCGAAATCGGCAAATTGCGTACCGCGATAGATGGCTTTCTGGGCCGAAAGGTCGAGTTCAATATCGGCATCGTCGAGCCAGCCGATGTCGATCGCATCGTCATCAAAAATGGGCGTGTTGGGCAGCTTCTTGGCCGCTTCTTTTTTAACGAGAAAGCGATCGAGGTCGATGGTCGTGGCGGCGAGCGAGCCGGTAAGGCGCGGGATATCGGCCAGGGCCAGTTTGAGCCCACCGGTTATTTTGGCCTCTCCGAGTACACCGTCGATCTGATCGAACGCAAAGGCCTTGCCGCCGCCGGTCAGGTGCCCCTTGAGCGATAGCGGCCCGATATCCGGCGGCGCGGTATCGCCGCCACTCAGCGCGCCAAGCTTGGCCAAGCTATCGGCGGACAGCACCGCCGCGACATCGAGCCCATCCATATCCGCGGGCGCATCGATCGTACCCTCCAGCGCCAGGGCAACATCGCCGGCCTTAAGATCGAGCTTGAGCGGCGCCTTCGGACCGCGCCGACCGATCGTCGCCTTGGTCGTCAGCGGCAAATCGTTGAACGTGCCCTTGGCATCGAGCGAGAAAATGTTTTTCGCCGAATCGAGCCCGCCGGTCGCCGTGTTGATTTTGAGCGTTCGTGTCTCGCCCTTTGGGCCGTCGCGCATGGTAACCAGCGATTCCCGGACTTCAAGCTCGTCCGCCGCGAACAGATCGGATTGGCCCTCCGATTTGCCATCATCCTTAAACGGCCAATTCGATTCACCCTTGGGGTTGGTTTCGAGCAGAAGATCGGCGCCCTCGATCACCAGGCGCTGAGTCTCGACCCTACCGCTCAGCATGGGAAACAGACTGACCTTCACCTCAAGCCGGCGCGCGGTGAGCATGGCCGGCCGACTACCCCATGATGCATTCGCGATGGAGACATCTTCAGCCACGATCGAGGGCGAAAAGCCGATCGACAGATCGAAGGCCCCCTGGATTTGCACATCACGACCGGTTTCCTTGCTCAATTCGGCGGTGATGAGGTTCTTGAACGCGCTGACATCCTTATTGGCGAGGATGATGGCGCCGACCGCGATCACAATGATGACGACCCCGCCGAGCCCCGCCGGCACCATCCACCAGCGAAAACGCAGACGCCGCCCTACTTGCTTAGCCGCCATGTTCACCGCCCCCCTCAGCACGCAGCGCACCGAGTCGCGTCGGCAACTCGTCGAACCGCTCGACCAAACCAAGGGCCCCCGCCGCCAACAACTCGGCCGGTTCATGATAGCCCCAGGCCACCCCAAGCGCGCGCACGCCGGCATTCTTGGCCATCATCATGTCAAACACCGTATCGCCGATCACAATGGTCTCGTGCGGTGCGGCACCGGCCTCGTTCATGGCTTGATGCACCATGGTCGGATCGGGTTTGCCGGGCGCGTCATCTGCCGTCTGCAAGGTAATGAAAAGATCGGAAAGCCTATGGCGCTCAAGCGTCACGCTGAGCCCGCGGCGCGACTTGCCGGTCGCCACGCCAAGCAAATAATTTGATTCGGCCAGCCGACAAAGCGTTTCGCGTACGGCCGGATAGAGCGGGTCCGGCAGGCTCGCAGGATCAGCCCGCAAGCGGTGGAACGCGCCCTTATAGGTTTCGGCCAAGCTGAGCGCTTGATCGACGTGGCTTTGGGGCAGAAGCCGCGCGATCGCCTCATCGAGCCGAAGCCCAACCACCCGGCGCACCACCTCTGTTGGCGGGGCGTCGAGCCCAATGCTGACGAAGGTTTCAGCCATGGCCGCGGCGATCAAATGCTGGCTATCGACCAGCGTGCCGTCGCAATCAAAAACAATGAACCGAGTCACGGCTCAAGCGCCGCGAAAGGATCGCGCGCTAGATGAAGATCGAAGCCAAGAAGCTTGAAAGCCTTCGCTAAATGCGGCGGCATATCAGCCACGAAACGCAGCGACTGGCGGCCCGTAGGATCGGCCGGATCGGGCAATTCCAAGGCCCGGGCATGGAGGTGCAGGCGTTTTTCGATGCCTTCAAACGGCAGGAATGCTTCGGCGCCGCCATATTTGCCATCGCCTGCGATCGGCGTACCCAGGATTTCGGCGCAATGCACGCGGAGCTGATGGGTCCGCCCGGTCTTGGGCATCAGCGCGAGCCAGGCGGCACGCGGCGCGGCGACATCGATCACCCGATAGAAGGTTGTGGCGCTCTGGCCATCATCGCCCTTCTCGCTCACCTTCATCTTTTCGCCGCCCGCACCGGGTCGCTTCGCGAGCGGGGCATCGATCCGCCCGCTCAAGGGGTGCGGCACCCCGATCACAAGCGCCCAATAGACCTTACGCGGCGATCGCTCGCGGAAGGCCTCGGTCAACCGACGCGCAGCCTCGGCCGAGCGCGCCAGCACGATGACGCCACTCGTATCGCGATCGAGCCGGTGCACGAGACGTGGGCGTTCAGGGGCATCGAAGCGGAGGCCATCGAGCAAGGCATCCAAATGTTGCTCGATCTCGCTGCCACCCTGCACGGCGAGCCCCGCCGGCTTATTGAGCACGATGATCGAATCATCACGATGGATCACCCAGCGCCGCGCCGCCTCATATTCCTGCTCACTTGGCATATAGGCGGCGAGCTTGGTGGGCGTCGGCGCGATTTTTTCGTCGTCGAGCGGCGGAACGCGCACCGTGCTCCCCGCATTGAGTTTCAAACTTGCTTTGGCCCGGCCGCCATCGACCCGGATTTGCCCGGTGCGGAGAAGCTTCGAAAGGCGCGCGTGTGTCAGCCCCGGATAATGCCGCTTGAACCAGCGGTCCAAGCGCAAATCGGCTTCGTCCGCCTTGACCTCGATACTGCTGACGCCACTCATGCCACCACCCAACGCATCAACCGCATCACCAAATAAAGCGCCCCCGCCGATAGCACCACCGAGAGCGCGATATAGAGAATCGCTCGACCAGCCTCACCCCGCTCGAACAACGCGATCGTGTCGAGCGAGAAGGCCGAGAAGGTGGTGAAGCCGCCAAGAATGCCGACGACGAGAAACAAGCGAAGATCGGGCGTGGTCTCAAACAATGACGTGAACAAACCGACCAGGAGCCCGAGCACCGCCGAGCCAACCACATTGACCGCGAGCGTGCCATAAGGGAACGCAATGCCGAGCCAACGCTCGACCGCACCAGCCACGACATAGCGCCCGACCGAACCGATCGCCCCGCCCGCGGCCACGAGCAATATCTGCATCATGAATCGGGCTCGACCGGCTCATCGCCATGGCCCGCGCGCTTGTCGCGCAAGCGCGCCCAATAATCGAGGCGCTTCTTGATCTCGCGCTCGAAGCCACGCTCAACGGGCTGATAGAGATTCTCACGCTTCATATCGTCCGGGAAAAAGTTCTGACCCGAAAACGCGTCCGCCGCGTCATGGTCATATTGGTAGCCCTTGGCATAACCGAGGTCCTTCATCAGTCGCGTCGGCGCGTTCAAAATATGCATGGGCGGCGCGAGCGAGCCGGTGCGCTGCGCGGCCGCCATCGCGGCGCCATGCGCCACATAGGCCGCATTCGATTTCGGCGCCGTAGCGAGATAGATCACGGCCTGCACCAAAGCGAGTTCGCCTTCGGGCGAGCCAAGGCGCTCATAGGCTTCCCACGCCGCCAGGCATTGCGGCAGCGCGGTCGGATCGGCTAGACCAACATCCTCGACCGCAAAGCGCGTCAACCGGCGTGCGATATAACGCGGGTCTTCACCGCCGACGAGCATGCGCGCCATCCAATAGAGCGCGGCATCATTATCCGACCCCCGCAAGGATTTATGCAGCGCGCTGATCAGATTGTAATGGCTGTCTTGGGCTTTATCGTAGATCGGCGCACGGCGCTGCACCGCCGCCATCAGGCCTTGGGCATTGAGCATCTCGCCAGAGGGCCGCGCGAATAATTCCTCGGCCAGATTCAAGAGGAACCGACCATCGCCGTCGGCCATGGCCTTCAAGGTGATGCGTGCATCGGCATCGAGTGGCAATGGCTGCCCGATCAAGGCTTCCGCGCGCGCGAGCAATTCATCAAGCGCGCCCTCATCCAAGCGGCGCAGCACCATCACCTGGCAGCGTGAAAGCAACGCCGCGTTCAACTCAAATGACGGGTTCTCCGTGGTCGCGCCGACGAGCGTCACCGTGCCATCCTCGACCACCGGCAAAAAGGCGTCCTGCTGGGCGCGATTGAAGCGGTGGATCTCATCGACGAAAAGAAGCGTGCCGCGCCCGGCCGCCCGCCGCTCGCGCGCGCTATCGAAAATCTTTCTCAGATCGGCGACACCCGAGAACACCGCGCTTAAGGGTTCGAATTCGAGCGCCGTCGAATCGGCGAGCAAGCGCGCGATGGTTGTCTTGCCGCACCCGGGCGGACCCCAGAGAATCATCGAGGCCAACCGATGGGCTCCCACCATGCGCCCGATCGGCGCCTCAGGCCCGAGCAGATGCCCCTGCCCGACAACCTCGGCCAGCGTGCGCGGGCGCAGGCGATCGGCCAGCGGCCGGGTCTGGGCAGCGTCCTCGAACAGCGAACGGGTCTTCTCTTTGGCCATGATCACTACGGACAACCTTTGAGGCAGCCCTTGCGCTCTAATGTAGGACACCAAAAAGACGAAGGGCAGCCCGATCAGGCTGCCCTTGCATAAAACGCGATCGGTGCGCCGCCCGCTTAGGCGGTGGCTTCCTCGGCGGTTTCGCTCTCGCCGGTCTTTTGCATGGGGCCTGAATCAAGCCCCTTGGCGGCCGGGTCGCGATCGACCAATTCGATGATCGCCATCGAGGCCGCATCGCCATAGCGCATGCCAGCGCGCAGCACGCGGGTATAGCCGCCTTTGCGCTCGGCATAGCGCGGCGCGATCGTGGCGTAGAGCTTGGCTACCACGGCATCGTCCTGCAGGAACGCGTGGGCCCGCCGACGCGAGGCCAAGGAATCCGTCTTGCCCATGGTGATCAGCTTTTCGACCACGGGGCGCAGTTCCTTCGCCTTGGGCAGCGTCGTGGTGATCTGCTCGTGCTTCAACAGGGCTGTCGCCATGTTGCGAAACAGCGCCCGACGGTGCGAGGTGGTACGGCCAAGTTTGCGGCCGGCGATTTTATGACGCATGACTCTCTCTCCTGCGCGCGCGAACGATGACGAGGATCAATAGGGCTCGTCGAGTTTGCGCGCCAGCTCCTCGATATTCTCCGGCGGCCAGTTCGGAATTTCCATGCCGAGCCGAAGCCCCATGGTCTCCAAGACTTCCTTGATCTCATTCAGCGATTTACGGCCGAAATTCGGCGTCCGCAGCATTTCCTGCTCGGACTTCTGAACGAGGTCGCCGATATAAATGATGTTATCGTTCTTGAGACAATTGGCCGAGCGCACGGAAAGCTCGAGCTCGTCGACCTTACGCAACAGGTTCGGATAGAACTCCGGCTCCGCCCGCTGGCCGCCAACCGGCAACTCGCGCGGCTCCTCGAAATTGATGAAGAGCTGAAGTTGGTCCTGCAAAATGCGGGCGGCAAGCGCCACCGCATCGTCGGGCCGTACCGTGCCGTTGGTCTCGAGCTTCATGGTCAGCTTGTCATAGTCGGTGACCTGACCGACGCGTGTGTTGTCGATCTTGTAGGCCACGCGACGCACCGGGCTATAGAGCGCATCAATCGGAATAAGACCGATGGGCGCGTCCTCCGGCCGATTGAGCACGGCCGGCACATAGCCTTTGCCGTTCTGCACGGTCATTTCCATGTTGAGCTTGGCACCATCATCGAGCGTGCAAATGATAAGCGAAGGATCCATCACCTCGATATCATGGCCCGTTTCGATTTGCCCGGCCCGCACTTCACCCGGGCCTTGCGCCCTCAGATGGATGCGCTTTGGCCCTTCGCCATGCATGCGAAGCGCCAGCATCTTGATGTTGAGCACGATATCGGTCACGTCCTCGCGAACGCCCGGGATCGACGAAAACTCGTGCAGCACCCCATCGATCTTGATCGACGTGACGGAGGCACCCTGCAATGACGACAGCAGAATGCGCCGCAAGGCATTGCCGAGCGTTACGCCAAAGCCACGCTCGAGCGGCTCTGCCACCACCGTTGCATGACGTGAGCCATCGCCCTCGGGTGTGACCGCGAGCTTCGACGGTTTAATTAGTTCCTGCCAGTTCCTTTGGATCACGCGTGCGACCTCGTTTTTGCGAAACTCGGTTTCGCGAACAGCCTGGAAATAAGCGCGCCGCGCGTCGCTCGGATGAGCGGGCGCGTACGCGGAATGGGTTAAACCCGGCGGCGCTTAGGCGGCCGGCAACCGTTGTGCGGAATCGGCGTCACGTCGCGAATGGACGAAACCGTGAAGCCCGCCGTTTGCAGCGCACGTAGCGCGGATTCGCGCCCGGCACCCGGCCCCTTCACCTCGACCTCGATCGCGACCACGCCATGTTCCTTCGCCTTGCGCCCAGCATCCTCCGCCGCAACCTGCGCGGCATAGGGTGTCGATTTGCGCGAGCCCTTGAAACCCATCGTCCCCGACGACGACCAAGCGATCGTATTGCCCTGAAGGTCCGTGATCGTGATCATCGTGTTGTTGAACGTTGCGTTCACATGCGCAATGCCCGACGAAATGTTCTTGCGCTCTTTGCGGCGCGGACGAGCCGTCTTCGCCATTGTTCTGACCCTGCCTTACTTCTTCTTCGCCGCGATCGGCCGTGACGGGCCTTTTCGCGTGCGTGCATTGGTGTGCGTCCGTTGACCACGCACTGGCAAGCCTCGCCGATGCCTCAAGCCGCGATAACAGCCGAGGTCCATCAGACGCTTGATGTTCATCGCCACTTCGCGCCTGAGATCGCCCTCGACCGTGTATTCCTTGTCGATCATCTCGCGAATGCGGATGACATCCGCCTCGCTCAACTCGCTAACCCGCGTCTTGGTCGCGATGCCAACCTTGTCGACGATCCGGCGGGCCTGACGCGGCCCGATGCCATGGATGTACGTCAAGGCGACCTCAACCCGCTTGGCGGTGGGGATATTAACGCCCGCAATGCGCGCCACGATTTATACTCCTCGCAAAACAAAAGGCGCGCCGCGACCGTTAGTCGCAGCACGAACGGAGGGACCCATATTATGGGCGGTCGGCAACCATCCGTCAACCATTTGCCGCTGCCCCCACGGCCTTGACCAACGCGGCCTCGACCACGTCGATATCGGCCATGCCGTCGATTGAAGCAAACCGGCCAAGGCCCCGGTAATAGGGGATAATTGGCGCGGTTTGGGCATGGTAGGCCTTGAGCCGCTCGACCACGGTTTCCCGATTGTCGTCCTTGCGGCGCACAAATTCTTTGGAACCACAGACGTCGCAAACCCCAGACACCCTCGTGGGTTTGGTGGCGTCGTTATAGCCGGCACCGCATTTGGCGCAGGCGAATCGACCGACAATCCGCGCCGTCAGCTTTTCGTCGTCGACATGGAGCTCTACCACCCGGTCGAGCTTGAGGCCGCGTTCGACCAACATACGGTCAAGCGCCTTGGCCTGCGCGGTGGTCCGCGGGAAACCATCCAAAATGAAGCCGTTCTTGCAGTCCGGCTGCCCGATCCACTCGGCAATCAGGCTGATCATCACTTCGTCCGACACAAGCGCCCCGGCATCCATGATGCTTTTAGCCTTGAGCCCAATCGGCGTTCCGGCTTTGACCGCGGAGCGCAGCATGTCGCCGGTCGAGAGCTGGACAATGCCAAGCCGACGGGCCAAGCGCTCCGCCTGAGTGCCTTTGCCGGCCCCAGGCGGTCCGAGCAGAATGATATTCACCGCCGGCTGCCTCTGAGCTTGGCCTTCTTGACCAGACCCTCATATTGATGGGCCAGCAAATGCGATTGGATTTGGCTCACCGTGTCCATCGTCACCGAGACCACGATCAAAAGACTGGTGCCGCCGAAATAGAACGGCAGCGCATATTCCGAAATCAGGAACTCCGGCAGCAGACAGACCAGCGTGAGGTACATCGCGCCGATAAAAGTGAGGCGGTTGAGCACGAAAGTCAGATAATCGGCCGTGCTCTTCCCTGGCCGAATGCCAGGGATAAAGCCGCCATATTTTTTGAGATTGTCGGCCGTATCCTGCGGGTTGAACACAACCGTCGTATAGAAGAACGCAAAGAAGATGATCGCCGCAGCATAGAGGAACATGTAGATCGGCTTGCCGTGCGAGATATAACCGGACAACCCCGTCAGCCAATCGGGCCCGCTACCGGCATTGATGCTGAGCGCGGTAATCGGCAGCAACAAGATCGAACTGGCAAAAATTGGCGGAATCACGCCCGCCGTATTGATTTTCAACGGCAGATGGCTCGCCTGCCCGCCAAACACGCGCTGGCCGACTTGGCGCTTCGGATATTGCACAATGATGCGCCGCTGCGCGCGTTCGACAAATACGATAAACGCGACCACCGCAATCGCGCCGACCAGGAACACAATCATCAACGCCGGCGACATAGCGCCGGTGCGTCCGAGCTCAAGGAGTTGAACGAGCCCGCTCGGCAATTCCGCGACGATGCCGGCGAAGATGATCAGCGAAATGCCATTGCCCACGCCGCGCGCGGTAATCTGTTCGCCGAGCCACATCAAAAAGACCGTTCCGCCGGTCAGCGTAACGACCGTGGTGATCCGGAAAAATGTACCGGGGTCGATGACGGCCGAACCCGTCGAACTTGTATAGCCCTCAAGCCCAACCGCAATGCCATAGGCCTGCAACACGGCCAGGATGACCGTGCCATAGCGCGTATATTGATTGATCTTCTTGCGCCCTGACTCGCCGTCCTTCTTCAACTGGGCGAGCCTGGGCGAGACCGTCGTCATCAGCTGCATGATGATCGAGGCCGAGATGTACGGCATGATGTTCAGGGCGAAGATCGTCATGCGTCCGAGCGCGCCGCCCGAAAACATGTTGAACATGCCAAGAATGCCGCCGGACTGGCTGTCGTAAATCGACTGCATCACCACCGGGTCGATGCCCGGAATGGGAATGTAGGTACCAATCCTATAGATGATCAGGGCGCCAAGCGCGAACAGCAGCCGACGCTGCAGCTCCTTGGCCTTGCCAAGCGTGCCGAAATTGAAGTTGGAGGCGAATTGTTCGGCAGCCGATGCCATGGTCTGCGCCTCGCGTTCTAGGACGCGGCGCCGGCTTCGGCTTCAGTCGCGGCCGGGGCCTTGCCGCCTTTGGCGGCCTTCTTCGCTTTCCGCTTCGCCGAACCGCGCAACCGCACCTTTTTCACACGCTTCTTGATCGTGATCTTGCCGCCCGCCTTCTCGACCGCATCGATCGCCGCTTGCGAGGCGCTCGACAGATCGAGTGTGAGTTTCGTCTTGAGCTCACCCCGCGCCAGGAGACGCACCCCAACAGTGCCCGTGCGGCTCGCCAAGCCCGCCGCGCGCAAGGTCGCTTCGGTCACGGTTTCCTTCGGATCGATCTTCTTGCGCTCGATCGCCTCTTGCAGGCGATCGAGATTGATCGGGTCATAGACCTTGCGGGTCGGGTTGGTGAAGCCGCGCTTGGGCAGGCGCCGATAAATCGGCATCTGGCCACCTTCGAACTCGTGCAGAGAGACACCGGTCCGCGCCTTCTGACCCTTATGGCCCTTGCCCGAGGTCTTACCTTTGCCCGAGCCAATGCCACGGCCGATGCGCTTTTTGTCGCGCGCCGCGCCGGGATTATCCTTCAACTCATTAAGACGCATGATCTAAAGCTCCTCAGTCCGCGTTCTCGACCCGGACCAGGTGATAAACCTTCCCGATCATGCCGCGCACCGAGGGCGTATCCTCAAGCACGCGGCTGCGATTCATTTTATTGAGCCCGAGCCCGATCAGGGTCTCGCGCTGGTCGTGCCGACGCGCGATCGGACTTGCGATCTGCGTCACTTTAAGGCGCGCGCCTGACTTCGCCATGGCTTTATTCCCTTTCCTCGGCGCCTTCGGCGCGACCGAAGATTTCACTCACGCGCCGCCCGCGCTTTGCCGCGATCGTGCGCGGCGCATTGCAGCGGCCAAGCGCATCGAAGGTTGCCTTGACCATGTTGTGCGGATTCGACGTGCCGACCGATTTGGCCACCACATCCTGCACGCCCAACATCTCGAAGACCGCGCGCATCGGCCCGCCGGCGATGATACCGGTGCCCGCCGTCGCCGCCCGCAACACGACCTTGCCTGCGCCGGAGCGCCCGAGCACGTCATGATGCAGCGTCCGACCCTCGCGCAATGGCACGCGGATCAAATTGCGTTTAGCGTGCTCGGTCGCCTTTCGGATCGCCTCCGGCACCTCGCGCGCTTTGCCCGAGCCATGACCAACCCGACCGCGCCGATCGCCCACGATGACGAGCGCCGAGAAGCCGAAGCGCCGACCGCCTTTCACCACTTTGGCGACGCGGTTGATGCTGACGAGTTTGTCGGAAAGCTCCGCCTCTTCGCGGTCCCGTTCCCGTTCCCAACTCCGGGCCGGCCGCTCGCTTGGGTTGCCTCTTGCCATGATTCAGCCTTCCTAGAACGACAAACCGGCTTCGCGCGCGGCATCTGCAAGCGCCTTAACGCGGCCGTGAAATTTATACCCGCCACGATCGAACACCACCGTCTCGACCCCAGCGGCCTTAGCACGCTCGGCGATCAGGCTGCCGACCTTAACCGCGGCGTCTTTATTGGCGCTAGTCTTGAGCGCCTCGCGCAGGGCTTTGTCGAGTGTGGACGCAGCCGCCAGCGTGACGCCCTTCGTATCGTCGATCACCTGGGCGTAGATATGCCGCCCGGAGCGATAGACCGAAAGCCGAGGCCGACCGTTCGCTTGCCGCTTCAATTGATAGCGGACCCGCTTTTCGCGGCGCTGAAAGAGTTTGTCTGACTTGTTCATGGCCCGGCCTACTTCTTCTTGCCTTCTTTGCGCCGCACGCTCTCATTGCTATAGCGAATGCCTTTGCCCTTATAGGGCTCCGGCCGCTTATAACCTCTGATTTTCGCCGCGACCTGTCCGACCAATTGTTTGTCGATGCCGCTGATCGCAATCATCGTTGGCTTCTCGCAAACGATCTTGATGCCGGTTGGGATTGGAAACCTGATGCTGTGACTGAACCCCATATCGAGCTTCAAATTGGAGCCTTCGAGCGCCGCCTTAAAGCCGACGCCCTGAATTTCCAACCGTTCCGAATAGCCCTCGGTCACGCCCTGCACCATGTTGCGCACGAGCGTGCGCGATAGGCCCCAGAGCTGACGCGAGCGCTTGGTCATCTCGGTCGGCTGGACCGCGATGCCCTTATCACCCCTTGAGATTGTCATCTCGGGTGCGATCGTCGTTTTGAGCTGTCCAAGCTTACCCTTGACCATGACGTCATTGCCCGTGATCTGGACATCGACGCCGGCCGGAACCGGGACGGCATTTTTTCCGATGCGCGACATGGCGCTCCCCTAGAACACCGTACAGATGACTTCGCCACCGAGACGCTGCTTGCGCGCCTCGAGGTCGGACATAACGCCCTTCGATGTCGACAAAATCGAAATCCCGAGCCCGTTATAGACCCGGCCAAGATCCTCGATCGCAGAATAGACGCGGCGGCCCGGGCGCGACACGCGGTGAATCTCGGTGATCACCGGGCGCCCTTCGCTGTATTTGAGCTCAATTTCGAATTCGGCCTTGGCCGCGTCGATCTCGTGCCGCGTGTAACCGCGGATGTATCCCTCGCTCTTCAGCACGTCAAGCACCGCGGCGCGCAGCTTGGACGCCGGCGACTTGATGGCGCGCTTCTGCTTCTGCTGCCCGTTGCGAATGCGGGTGAGCATATCGGCGATCGGATCGGAAACCGACATCCCTGTGCTCCTACCAGCTCGACTTGACCGCGCCGGGAAGCAGGCCATTCGAGGCCAACTCGCGAAGCGCGATACGCGACAGATTGAATTTGCGGTAATAGGCCCGCGGACGACCGGTCAGGCCGCACCGATTGCGATAGCGCACCGGCGAGCTATTGCGCGGCAACTCCGAAAGCTTGAGCTGCGCGGCAAAGCGCTCCTCGGGCGGCAATACGCGATTTCTGATCACCTTGCGCAATTCCTTGCGCTTGGCGGCGAACTTAATCGCCAGTCGGCGCCGCCGCGCATTGTTTTCGATCGCACTCTTTTTCGCCATCGCCTCAGTCCTTCGGTTTGGGCAATACGCCCAATGCCATGCTCAATTGACAAACGGTAGTTGGAAACCGGCCAACAACGCCTTGGCCTCCGCATCGCTCTTGGCGGACGTGCAGATGATGATGTCCATGCCACGAACTTTGTCGATCTTGTCGTACTCGATTTCCGGAAAAACAATCTGCTCGCGTATCCCGAGCGCGTAATTGCCACGCCCGTCGAACGCCTTGCCCGACAGGCCGCGAAAATCGCGCACCCGAGGCAGCGCGATGTTCACCAACCGATCGAGAAACTCGTACATGCGCTCGCGCCTGAGCGTCACCTTACAGCCGATCGGCATGCCCTCGCGCAGCTTGTAATTGGCGATCGAGGTCCGCGCCCGCGTGATAATCGGCTTTTGGCCGGTGATCCGCGCCAAATCGGCCGCCGCGGTATCGACCTTCTTCTTATCCATCGCCGCGTCGCCAACGCCCATATTGACCACGATCTTCTGCAGGCGCGGTGCCTGCATCGCGTTCTCATAGCCGAACTGCTTGATCAGCTGAACTCGCAATTCAGTTTCATAAAATTCGTGCAACCGCGCACGTGCGCGCTTCTCAGACATCGATAACCTCGCCCGAACGCTTGGCGACCCGCACCTTGCGCCCGTCCGTCAGAATCTTGAAACCAACCCGGGTCGGGCGGCTCGTCTTGGGGTCGACCAACGCCACGTTCGACACGTGGATCGGCGCCTCTTTCTCCTTGATGCCGCCCTGCGGGTCGGCCTGGCTCGGCTTGGTATGGCGCTTGACGATATTGACGCCCTGCACAAGCACGCGGTTCTTCTCCGGCATCGCGCGCAGAACCTTGCCCTGCTTGCCGCGATCGCGCCCGGTGACGACGATAACTTCGTCGTCCTTCT
>CAMDNF010000041.1:0-21698 GCA_945902735.1 Rhizobium sp. Q54
AGGGGGTAAGAAGGAGGCCGTCGCGCCTTCTTCCCTTGTACCCTCCCCCATGAGGGGGAGGGTTAGGGTGGGGGGTGGCCCGATCGGCGGGTGATTTGTGCCGGACCACGCGCGCGTCACCCCGCTTGAGGCGCGCCCGAGTCGTCTGCGAAAGTCTATCGGATGGCCCAGCCCCACGCCACGACGCCCACCGCGACCAATGAGCCAGCCGCCACCGCTGCGCCTCATACGGTGAGCGTGCTGCTGCCGCTCGCGCTCGACACCGCCTATGACTACCGCGTGCCTGAAGACCTTGAAATTGTCCCCGGCGCCATCGTCGAAGTGCCGCTCGGCCAGCGTCGGCTGGTCGGGGTGGTCTGGGGCGAGGGCGAAGGCGCCGTCGCGCCCGCGCGGCTGAAAGATATCGCGAGCGTTCGCGCGGTGCCGCCTCTGCCCGCCAAGCTCCGCGCCCTGATCGATTGGGTCGCGGACTACACGCTGGCCAGCCGGGGCGCAGTCTTGCGCATGGCCTTAAGCGTGCCGGATGCGCTCGAACCGCCCGCCCCTCTGCTCGGTTACGCGCTGGGGCCGCCGCCACCCGCCAAGCTCACGCCAGCGCGCATGCGCGTATTGGCGGCCCTCAACCACAAGCCGACGCTGAGCGCGGCCGATCTCGCGCGCGAGGCGGGTGTCGGCGTTGCGGTCGTGCGCGGCCTCGCCAAAGCCGGCGCTCTGATCGATGTGCCCTTGCCGCGCCCTCAATTTCCCGCGCCCGATCCCGATCATCCCGGCCCCACGCTGTCGCCCGATCAAATCGAGGCCTCGAACGATCTGATCGGCAAAGCGAAGAACGGCGGCTTCTCGGTCACGCTACTCGATGGCGTGACCGGTTCGGGCAAGACCGAAGTCTATTTCGAAGCCATCGCCGCTGCTCTACGCGCCGGCAAACAGGCGCTCGTGCTCGTCCCCGAAATCGCTTTGACGCCGCAATGGATGGCCCGCTTCCGCGCGCGCTTCGGCGCGGCGCCCGCTGAATGGCATTCCGAGCTTGGCGCCAAACGCCGGCGCGAAACCTGGCGTGGCATTGCCAATGGCGAGATTTCCGTCGTGGTCGGCGCGCGCTCGGCGCTGTTTCTGCCCTTCCCAAAATTGGGCTTGATCGTGGTCGATGAGGAACATGAGAGCGCGTTCAAACAAGAAGACGGCGTGATCTACCAAGCGCGCGACATGGCGGTGGTGCGCGCGCGGCTTGAGGGCGCGCCGATCGTGCTGTCCTCCGCCACGCCCTCGCTCGAAACATTGAACAATGTCGAGGCCGGGCGTTATCGGCGGCTTGTTTTGCCCGAGCGTCATGGCGATGCCGAAATGCCATTGATCGCCGCGATCGATTTGCGGCGCGACGCACCGCCGCGCGGCGCCTGGCTCGCGCCATTGTTGCGTGAGGCGCTTCGCGAAACTTTCGCGGCCGGCGAACAGGCGCTGCTCTTTCTCAATCGGCGCGGCTACGCGCCACTTACGCTCTGCCGCGCCTGCGGCCATCGCCTGAATTGCCCGAATTGCACGTCGTGGTTGGTCGAGCATCGCTTCGCCAATCGGCTCTCCTGCCACCATTGCGGCTATGGCACTGCGCTGCCCGAGGCCTGCCCTTCCTGCGGCGCGCTCGGCAAGCTCGCCGCCTGCGGCCCCGGCGTCGAACGCCTGGCGGAAGAAGTCACCGCGCTGTTCCCCGAAGCCCGCTTCGCGCTCGCGACCAGCGACACGATCGCGACACCGGCCGAGGCCGCCGCGCTCATTCAACGCATCGAACGGCGCGAGATCGACGCGCTGGTCGGCACGCAAATCGTCGCCAAGGGCCATCATTTCCCCTTGTTGACTCTGGTTGGTGTGGTCGACGCCGATCTCGGCCTCGCCGGCGGCGATCTGCGCGCGGCCGAGCGCACCTTCCAATTGCTGCAACAGGTCGCCGGCCGCGCCGGGCGCGCCGATCGCAAAGGCCGCGTGCTGCTGCAAACCTATATGCCCGAGCACCCGGTGATGGCGGCCCTGGTCTCAGGGAATCGCGACCGCTTTCTGGCCGAGGAGGCGGCGCAACGCAAAGCCCATGGCCTGCCGCCCTTTGGCCGGCTGGCGGCCCTGATCATTTCCGCCCGCACCGAGCGCGAGGCGGCCGAGACCGCGCGCGCCCTCGCCCGCATCGCGCGCGCCGACCTTGGCGCGCATTCGCCGATCGAAATTCTGGGCCCCGCGCCTGCACCACTCGCGCTGCTGCGCGGCCGGCATCGCCAACGCGTGCTGATCAAGGCGCCGAAGGATTCGCGCCTGCAGCCTTATCTTCGCCGTTGGCTCGCCTCCATGCCACGCAAGACCGGTGTCGCGATTCAGGCCGATATCGACCCCTATAGCTTCTTGTGAGCTCAACATATTGATTTAGAACGCCTAACATCATTTGTTTCGCGCGGTTGAACCGGCCGGGGCGTTGTGTTACCTATCGCACGCCTTTCGGGCGGGCGGGGCCGCGCGAGGTCCTTCGTCGCGGTCGATTTCCCCCAAAATTAAAGAGTGATGGCCCGCGCCAATCAAGCGGGTCGCGCCAAACGGAACCTAGGGAGCTATTGAGCGGTGGCAGCGCAGGACACCGGCCTTTCGGGCCTTGCTGATCGTTATGGCGCGGCGCTTTTCGCGCTGGCGGATGAGCGTGGTCAGCTCGATCACGTGGCAACCGATCTCGGCCGACTTCAAATCTTGATCGGCACGAGCGCCGACTTGCGCGCGCTGTTGCGCAGCCCCGTGCTGAGCCGCGTCGATCAGGCGCGCGCGCTCGCCGCCGTGCTGGAGCGCTTAGGGATCAACCCGATCGTCAAGAATTTGACCGGCCTGATGGCCAAGAACCGGCGCTTGTTCGCGCTTGAGCGCACGATCACGGCCTATCGCGAGCGGCTCGCACGCCACCGCGGCGAGGTCGCGGCCGAAGTGATCTCGGCCATTCCGCTGAAGCCCGAGCATCTCCAGGCCGTGCGCGATTCGGTCAAGCGCGTGGTTGGGCGTGATGTCACGCTCGATGCCAAGGTCGATCCCACACTCATTGGCGGGCTGATCGTCAAGGTCGGCTCGCGCATGCTCGACAATTCACTGCGTACAAAATTGCAAAATCTCGAACTCGCGTTGAAGGGGACGTGACGATGGATATCGGCGCCGCCGAAGTTTCGGCCATCCTAAAAGAGCAGATCGCAAATTTCGGCACAGAGGCCAATGTCGCCGAGGTGGGCCAGGTGCTCTCCGTCGGCGACGGTGTCGCCCGCGTCTACGGTTTGGACAATGTCCAGGCCGGCGAGATGGTGGAGTTCCCCGGCGGCATCAAGGGCATGGCGCTCAACCTCGAGACCGACAATGTCGGCGTCGTGATCTTCGGTGAAGACCGCGACATCAAGGAAGGCGACATCGTCAAGCGCACCGGCGCGATCGTCGAAGTGCCGGTCGGCAAGGAGCTCTTGGGTCGCGTGGTCGATCCGCTCGGCAATGCGATCGATGGCAAGGGCCCGATCAACGCCAAAAAGCGCATGCGGGTCGAGGTCAAGGCGCCCGGCATCGTGCCGCGCCGCTCGGTCCATGAGCCGATGCAAACCGGCCTGAAGGCCCTCGATTCGCTGGTGCCGGTCGGCCGCGGCCAGCGCGAGCTGATCATCGGCGATCGCCAAACCGGCAAGACCGCCGTCATCCTCGACACCATCATCAATCAAAAGAAGATCAACGCCTCGGGCGATGAATCGCAGAAGCTCTATTGCATCTATGTCGCGATCGGCCAAAAGCGCTCGACCGTCGCCAAGGTGGTGAAGACGCTCGAAGAGAACGGCGCGATGGATTATTGCATCGTGGTTTCCTCGACCGCTTCCGAGCCCGCGCCGATGCAGTTCCTCGCTCCCTATGCCGGCTGCACCATGGGTGAGTATTTCCGCGACAACGGCATGCACGCGGTCATCTTCTATGACGATCTCTCGAAGCAAGCCGTCGCCTATCGCCAAATGTCGCTGCTGCTGCGCCGCCCGCCGGGTCGCGAGGCCTATCCGGGCGACGTGTTCTATCTGCATTCACGCTTGCTCGAACGCGCCGCCAAGATGAACAAGGATCATGGCCTGGGTTCGCTCACCGCCATGCCGGTGATCGAAACGCAGGCCGGTGACGTGTCGGCCTATATTCCGACCAACGTGATTTCGATCACCGATGGCCAGATCTTTCTCGAGTCCGAATTGTTCTATCAGGGCATTCGGCCCGCCATTAACGTCGGTCTCTCGGTCAGCCGCGTCGGTTCAGCCGCGCAAATCAAGGCGATGAGGCAGGTCGCCGGACGCATCAAGCTCGAGCTCGCGCAATATCGCGAAATGGCGGCATTCGCCCAGTTCGGCTCCGACCTCGATGCCTCGACCCAGCGCCTCCTCAATCGCGGCGCGCGCCTGACCGAATTGTTGAAGCAAAACCAATTCGTGCCCATGCCGGTCGAAGAGCAAGTGGTTTCGATCTTCGCCGGCGTGCGCGGCTATCTCGACACCGTCCCGGTCGATAAGATAACGCGCTTCGAGCAGGAGCTGCTGAACGAGGTTCGCGCGCGCCATGCCGGCATTTTGGACGCGATCCGCACCTCGAAGGAAATCACGCCCGATACCGAGAAGCAGCTTCAGAGTGTCATGGTCGACTTCGTCAAGAAGTTCGCTTGAGGCGGCCGATGCGGAACGCTCACACCTCTATCGTCATGGCCGGGATTGACCCGGCCATCCATGGTTCGACGGCGCGGATGGCGCCACCCAAGGCTGGATGCCCGGGTCTGCGGCCGGGCATGACGGATCGGGGTGTCAAATCTTCGGCCGAGACCCGGTAGGACAGGCCGATGCCGAGTCTTAAAACTCTTCGAATTCGGATCAACAGCGTCAAGCAGACGCGGAAGATCACCTCGGCGATGAAGCTCGTCGCGGCCTCAAAGCTGCGTCGCGCGCAAGACGCCGCCGTCGCGGCCCGGCCCTATGCCGAGCGCTTGGAGCGCATGGTCTCTTCGCTCGCGCAAGCGATGGGCGGGCGGCCCGATGGCAATCCCCTCCTCGTCGGCACCGGCTCGGACAAAGTGCATTTGATCGTGCTCGCGACCGCCGATCGCGGCCTCTGCGGCGGCTTTAATTCTTCGATCGTCCGCGCCACGCGCCGGCGCATCGCGGCCGAGCTCAAAGAGGGCAAGACGGTCAAGCTGTTCACCGTCGGCCGCAAGGGCCGCGAGCAGATTTCGCGCGACTATGGCTCGCTGATTATCGAGCATGTGCAAGGCATCGGCCGGCGTGGCCCGAAATATGACGAGGCCGCCAAGGTCGCCGAGCGCCTGACCGCGCTCTATGCCGAAGGCGCCTTCGACACCTGCACCATCGTTTACAACCGCTTCAAATCGGTCATCAGCCAGGTCGTCACCTTCCAGCGCCTGATCCCCTTCGCCGCGTCGGATGCCGACGCCGGCGGCGCCGAGACCAAAGACCTGCCGATCTATGAATTCGAGCCGGAGGAGCAGGATATCGTTTCCGAGCTCCTGCCACGCAATCTCGCGGTTCAGGTGTTCCGCTCGTTGTTGGAGAACGCGGCGAGCGAGCAAGGTGCCCGCATGAGCGCGATGGATAACGCGACGCGCAATGCCGGCGATATGATCGACAAGCTGACGCTCAACTACAACCGCACGCGTCAAGCGCAGATCACCAAAGAACTCATCGAAATCGTGTCGGGCGCGGAAGCGCTCTAGACGCGGCACGCACTTTTAGCCCACGGGAGCTCGGGTCATGGCGGAGAAGAATTCGGTCGGCAAAATCACCCAGGTGCTGGGCGCCGTCGTCGACGTAAAGTTCGACGGCGCGCTGCCGGCGATCTTGAACGCGCTTCATGTCGAGCATCAGGGTCATCGCCTCGTGCTCGAAGTGGCGCAGCATTTGGGCGAAAGCACGGTGCGCTGCATCGCCATGGACACGACCGATGGTCTAGTGCGCGGCCAGGCCGCGGTCGATTCCGGCACCTCGATCCGCGTGCCCGTCGGCCCCGAGACGCTCGGGCGCATCATGAACGTGGTTGGCGAGCCGGTTGATGAGCGCGGTCCGATCAATGCCAAAAAGTCAGCGCCCATTCATGCGCCGGCACCCTCCTTCGCCGAGCAATCGACCGAATCCGAAATCCTGATCACCGGCATCAAGGTCGTCGATCTGTTGGCGCCCTATGCCAAGGGCGGCAAGATCGGCCTGTTCGGCGGCGCCGGTGTCGGCAAGACCGTGATCATCATGGAGCTGATCAACAATATCGCGAAGGCGCATGGCGGCTATTCGGTGTTCGCCGGCGTTGGCGAGCGCACGCGCGAAGGCAATGACCTCTATCACGAGATGATCGAATCGGGCGTCATCAAGCTGGACGGCCCGGGCTCCAAAGTGGCGCTCGTCTATGGCCAGATGAACGAGCCGCCGGGCGCCCGCGCGCGCGTCGGCCTGACCGGCCTCACCGTCGCCGAATATTTCCGCGATGACGAAGGCCAGGACGTGCTGCTCTTCATCGACAATATTTTCCGCTTCACGCAGGCGGGCTCCGAGGTGTCGGCGCTACTTGGCCGCATCCCGAGCGCGGTCGGCTATCAGCCGACGCTCGCGACCGATATGGGCTTACTACAGGAGCGCATCACCTCGACGCAAAAGGGCTCGATCACCTCGGTGCAGGCGATTTACGTGCCGGCCGACGATTTGACCGACCCGGCGCCCGCCACCTCGTTCGCGCACCTCGATGCGACCACCGTGCTCTCGCGCCAGATCGCCGAGCTCGGCATTTATCCGGCGGTCGATCCGCTCGATTCAACCTCGCGCATGCTCGACCCGCGCATTCTCGGCGAGGAGCACTATAAGGTCGCGCGCGAGGTGCAGAGAATCCTGCAAACTTATAAGTCGCTGCAGGACATCATCGCGATCCTCGGCATGGACGAACTCTCGGAAGAGGACAAATTGACGGTCTCGCGCGCGCGGAAGATTCAGCGCTTCCTCTCGCAGCCCTTCCATGTCGCCGAAATCTTCACCGGCACGCCCGGCAAGCTGGTCGACCTGAAGGATACGATCGCCGGCTTCAAGGCGATTTGCGCCGGCCAATATGACGACCTGCCCGAATCCGCGTTCTACATGGTGGGCGGCATCGAAGAAGCGGTCGAGAAGGCCAAGCGCATGGCCGCGGAAGCGGCTTAAGAGATCGCCGAGGCGGCGTAAGAGAAAGATCTGTCATGGCCGATACGTTTCTATTCGAGCTGGTCGCCCCCGAAAGCCTGATCTATTCGGATCAGGTCGAGATGGTCGTCGTGCCCGGCTCGGAAGGCGAGTTCGGCGTATTGCCGGGCCATTCGCCGCTGATTTCCGCGGTGCGCCCCGGCATTGTCGAGATTTACGAATACCCGGCGATAAAATCCAAGGCGCGCTTTTTTGTCGCCGGTGGCTTTGCCGAGGTCACGGCCGAGCGCTGCACGGTGCTCTCAAGCATCGCCATGCCGGTCGAGGAGATCGACCGGGAGGCCGCCCGCCAAGGCCTAGAAGAGGCCGAGCTTGAGCTCCGCGATGCCCAAGGCGATGCCGAAAAAGCCCGGGCAGAGGCAGCCATTGTGATCGCGCGCGCCATGCTCGAGGTCGCTGGCGGCTGACGTAGTCGCGCCGTTTTGTCGACCGTTCACCGGCGACAAACGCCCGCATTAACCTTAATACCGTCAATAGCTTGCGCCATTTTGGCCGATTCTCCGCGTGAATCACGCCGCGACCCGATGCACGGCTTGTCGAGGCCGGGCCTGTGGCTATAATCCAGCTCAAAGAAGACTATATAAGAAACGTGTATGGAGATGGTGCGTCATGGGCCTCTGGACGCTCAACGATATACCGTGGGATCGCTTCGACCGCTCGAAGCTCGATCCCGAGATGGTCAAGATTGCCAAAGCGGCCTGCATGGTCGAGTACCACAGCGGGGACTATGGCGCCTATTTGTGCAGCGTGTTCCCCGGCGATCCCGAGTTCGCGGCAGCCGCAACCGCCTGGGCCGAGGAAGAGATCCAGCACGGCAAGGTTCTTCGTCACTATGCCGAACTGGCCGACCCGAGCTTCGATTTCGATGAGGCGTTTGCCCGTTTTGTCGCCGGCCACCGGATTGAGATCGACGCCGATGAATCGATCCGGGGCTCGCGCTGCGGCGAGCTGGTGGCGCGCTGTGTGGTCGAGGTGGGCACCTCGGCCCATTATAGCGCGCTCCGCGATTCATCGGAGGAGCCGGTCTTCCGCGAGATTTCCCGGCGCATCGCGGCCGACGAGTTTCGCCACTACAAGCTCTTCTACAGCAACATGAAGCGCTATCAGGCCTTGGAAGGCGTCAGCACCCTCTCGCGCGTCAAGGTCGCGGCCAGGCGCCTGATCGAAAGCACGGATGACGAGCTTGCTTACGCCTATCATTGCGGCTCGGGTGAAACGCGGCCCTATGATCGGCGTCGCTGCACCGTGGCCTATGCGGCGTGCACGTTGCCGCGCTATCGCTATGAGCACGTCGAGCTCGGCTTCGGCATGACCTTGAAGGCCGTCGGGATCAAGCCGCAAGGGGCGCTCGGCCGGTTCTTGACCCGTCTGGCGTGGGCGTTGTTTCGGCGCTACGCGCAAGGCCTCCAGCGCAAACTCGCGCACGCCTGATCGCCCGCGCGCGCCGGCTCGGCGCGCCCAACCCCATGACCGACACGCTGCACCAACTCAACATCACGGTCTCGACCGAAGAGGACCGCCTGTTGTTGCGTCTATCGACGACAGGAAAGAGAGAATATCGGCTTTGGCTGACGCGCCGCTTTGTACGCGCGCTGTGGGATGTCTTGCTCAAAGTGGCGGAGCGCCAACCCGGCGTCGGCGAGCAGGGCGACGAGGAAGTCCGCAAGGCGTTACTGTCTTTCCAGCACGATGCCGCCATCAACGAAGCGGATTTCAAAACCGCCTATAAGGGCGGCGAACTTGAAACCCCATTGGGTGAAGAACCCGTGCTGCTAACGGGCGCTCAGCTCAAAACCTCGCGCTCGGGCAATGTCGAGCTCACGCTCACGCTCACCGCCACCGACAACCGCACGGTCTCGGTCCGCCTCGATCCCAAGCTGCTTCATTCGTTCTGCGGCATGTTGGCGGCAGCGGCCAAGAAGGCGGAATGGGCGCTCGATCTTTCGGTCGGCACGCCGCTTGTCACCAAAGTGAGCGACCGCGCCCGCGTGCACTAATCCGCTCACTGCTCGTCCAGGTGGGACGCGAATTCTTGCAGCACCAGCTCATAGAGCGGCCGCTTGAAATCGACGATCGAGGCCATGAGCTCCGCCGGCGAGGTCCACCGCCAGGTGCCGAATTCCTGATGCGGCGTGACCAGATTGACGTCTGAATCGCGACCCAAAAAGCGCACCGCGAACCATTTTTGACGTTGGCCCCGATAGCGCCCTTTCCAGGCCGAATCCACCAGATCGGCCGGCAGATCATAGCTCAGCCAATCGCGGCTCTCGGCCAACACATCGACCAGCCCTCGGCCGATGCCGGTTTCCTCTTCAAGCTCGCGCAACGCCGCCTCGAGCGGCGCCTCGCCGTCATCGATGCCGCCCTGCGGCATTTGCCAGGCCTCGAGAAAACGGTCGAGGCGCTGGCCCGCGAAAATGCGCCGCTCGCCATTGATCACCATGATGCCGACGCCCTGTCGATAAGGCCGGCGCGCTGGTTCGATCCAGGGTTGCGATGTGGTGGGTTTGCGCATTATCGGGTTTTTTGCCGGTCGACCACCGCGCTTACCGGCGCGAGCGCAATGCCGCGGGCCACGAGTGTCGGCAACCAATCCGCCAGGCGCTGCAAAGTGACCGGGTAGGGACGCCCGACACCGAGCGCCGTGCCGGCGCGGAGCGCATCGCTCTCGAGCGCGGCGAGACCTTCATCGATCGAAAGGCGCGTCGCCTCATTGTCGACAAAGCGGTCGTTCAACGCGCGTGGCAGCCTGAGTTGTTCGGCAATGGTGGCGGCGATGCTGGTCGCGCTGGTCTTGCCGTCGACGAATAACACGCCGCGTTCGGCAAGCATGCCAAGCACGGGACGCAATGAATCAGGCGCGGTAGTGAATCTCGATCCCATATAGCTGATCACGCCAACATAGCCCTGCGCCCGACCGAGCACCTTTTCCAACCGCTGCACATTCTCGACCGCGCTTGACGCGACCAACAGCGTCTCGGGTCCTGGGTCGTCGGCCGGATAGGTGGTCGGTTCCATCGGCAAATCGAGCATCACCTCGTGGCCCGCCTGACGCGCCTGGGCAACGAGGTCGGCGACATTGGGGGCATAGGGCGAAAATGACAGCGTCACCTCGGCCGGCAAGCGCATCGCCGCTTCCGTGGTCTCGCGGTTGAAGCCGAGCTCGGCAATGACAATGGCCAGCCGCGGCGTACCCTCGCCGCCCTGAAACGGCTTGGCATAGACCTGCCAGGGCCGCCGATCGTCCGCCCCGATAATTGGCAATGGCCCTTGGCTCGACGGTTGCAGCAAGGCCGGATCGACGCTCGCAAGCGGCGGCCCAACGACGATCGGCGCCTTGACGACGGCCTCGGTCACATTGCCAACCGCCTGCCCCGCCGTCTCGGTAGTGCCCGACCCTTCGGGCATCTGCCCTTCGGACGGTGGCGCCTCACTCACGTCGCTCGGCGCTTCTTCATTCTTAAGCGACAAATGAACCCGTGTACCGTCATCGCCCTCTGCGGGACGGTCGCTCGAATCAGCGAGTGCCAGCCAAATGAAAAGCCCGATGAGCGCAATCACCACAGCGAGCGCGCCAATGATCGGCGGGCGCACACCGCCAAATCGCCGCGCCGGGGAGAACACGGCCGCGCGGCGCCGGCTCGGGTCCGCTCTCATCCGGTTGTTCGCCCGGTCAGCCGCATGAGCCGAGCCTAGACAGCGCTCAGTTCACCGCGACCGGCTTGTCGGACAACAGCCGCCAGCCGCGCAAGAGATCAAGTGCCCGCGTCAATTGGTAGTCCTCTGGCTCTTTGCCATCGGCGGTCACGGCCGGGGCCGTCCCATCGGGCTTGGCCTCGGGCTTGGCCGCAGGATCAGGCACCGTGGTCTGATCGGGCTTTGGCTCTGCCTTCGGCTCCGCTTTCGGCTCAGGCTGAGCGGCGCCCGTCGCGGGCTTGCCGGCGTTCTTGTCGTCCGGGTTTGCCAAATGCCCGCGAAGCTCGGCCTCGCTACGCGGCTGACCGCTCGCGGCACGGTCGATCTTGGCCTGCTCCACCAGAATATCGGGATCGATGCCCTTGGCCTGAATCGAGCGGCCAGAGGGCGTGTAATAGCGCGCCGTGGTCAGTCGAATGGCGCCCTGCCCACCGAGCGGAATGATGGTCTGCACCGAGCCCTTGCCGAACGACCGCGTTCCCAGGAGCACCGCGCGACGATGATCTTGCAGCGCGCCCGCGACGATCTCCGACGCCGAGGCCGAACCGCTATTGATCAGCACCACCATCGGTCGGTTGGCGGCGATATCGCCTTTGCGTGCGTTGAAACGCTGAATGCTGTCGGGCCGGCGACCGCGCGTCGAAACCACCTCGCCCTTATCCAGAAAATCGTCCGAGACCTGAACCGCCTGATCCAAAAGCCCACCCGGATTGTTACGTAAATCGAGCACCACGCCCTTGATCTTGTCACCTTGTTTGTCGAGCAATTCCTTCAGGCTTCTTTCCAGATCGTCCGACGTGCGTTCGGTGAACGAGGTGATCCGGACATAGGCGATATCTTCGCCCTCGAGGCGCGCGCGCACCGAGCGCACCTTGATGACGGCGCGCGTGATTTTTAATTCGATCGGCTGTTCGACACCGGCGCGTTGGATCGTGATCAATATGGTCGAATCGACCGGGCCGCGCATGCGCTCGACCGCTTGTTCGACATTGAGCCCCTGCACGGCTTCGCCATCGATAAGCGTGATCAGATCGCCCGACTGGACGCCCGCGCGCGACGCCGGCGTGTCATCGATTGGCGAGATCACCTTGACCAGACCATTTTCCATGGTGACTTCGATGCCAAGGCCACCGAATTCGCCTTTGGTCTGGACCTGCATCTCCTGGAAGTTCTTCGCGTTGAGGAAGCGCGAGTGCGGATCGAGCGCGGTCAACATGCCATTGATCGCGTTTTCGATCAGGTCCGCATCATTGACCTCTTCGACATAGTCGGTGCGCACCCGTTCGAACACATCGCCAAACAGACCGAGCTGGCGATAGGTCTCCGCACTTGCCGCGAAACCAACGGCAGGTGCCAAAAGACATGCGACGCCTACCACACCGGCAACAAACCGCCTGCGCATCATGATCCACTCGAATTAATGGGGCCCGTGGCCAGCCAAGGAATTGGATTAACTGGCCGTCCATTGTGACGCAGCTCCACATAGAGCTGCGATCGTGTCTCTGGGGAAGAGTTCATCGTCCCAATCGGCTCGCCGGCCAAAACCCAACGGCCAACCGCCGTGTCGATCCGGCCCAGCCCGGCTAAAAGCGTATGATACCCCTCGCCATGCGCGATGATCAAGAGCTGCTCAAAATCGCGGAATGGCCCAGCGAAAACGATCTCGCCAGCGAAGGGCGCGACCACCGGCCCGCCTGGCCGCGCCGAGATCGACAAGCCTTTGGCGGTGACACCCGGCGCGGTCGGCGCACCGAATTCGCGCACGATGGTGCCTTCAACCGGAATGGCGAACGCCCCTTCGCGTGGCGACTCGGAGGCCCGCATGGCCTCTTGGTCGATCGAACTCGTGCGAATCTCGGTTTGCGCGGGCCGCTCTGGCGGTGGCAGAGGACGGCCGGACGCATCGGCTTCAAGCCGCTGGATCAATTCTTCGAGATTGCGCGCTTGGCCCACCAGCGCCGCGACACGCGCCTCGCTCGCAGAGCGTTCGGCGGCCACGCCACGCTCGCGCTCGGCTTTTTCGTTCATCATGGAGGCAAGCGCGGTGCGCTTCCCGGCGAGATCGAGCGTCATGAGGCTCAGCCGGGCCCGCTCATCGGCCAACTCGCTTTGCCGGTCGACATATTCTTTTAGACGTTGCTTCTGCAAATTCGCGCTGGTCTCCAACCCGCGCGACACCGAGGCGAGCAGGAGCGCGCTGCGCGTCGCGTCGACCGCTGAATTCGGCGCCAATAACAGTGCCTTCGGTGGCTGCCGGCTCAAGCGCAACATGGCGCCGATGGTGCTGGCCCGCGCGGGCCGGCCGGCGTCAAGCGCCGCTTTTTGTGTCGAGACCTCGACCGTCAACGCGGCCACACGGGTCTCGATATCCTCCATGCCACGCTCAAGCGTCTGCATCTTGGCGGCGATTTCGATGGTCTGGCGGCGCAGCGCATCGACTTCGGTGCGGTAGGCCTCTTCCTTTGCCACAAGTTCGGCGGCCTCTTCACGGCCTTTATCGATGTTCGCTTGGTGAGCTTTCAAATCCCGCGCGATCGCTTCCAAATCGGGCGCCTCATCTTCGGCCAAGGCCAATGACACCGCGCCAACGACCACCAACGACGCCACAAGCGCGACGCGTGCCGCGCTGCGCCGTGCGCTATAAAGATTAGGCGCCAACGGATTCTCGAAACCGCCGGTCGATGTCGGCGGTGCCACGATCGATCAAACTATGGCCGGTCATTTCGGGTGGTGCCTTGAGCCCCATCACATCAAGCAGCGTGGGCGCGACATCGGCTAGCCGGCCGCCATGCAGCCTTAGCGTGCGAGCGACCGCGCCGATGAGCATTACCGGTACCAGATTCGACGTGTGCGCGGTATGCGGCTCATGGCTATCGGCGTCGGTCATCCGCTCGGCATTGCCGTGATCGGCGGTAATCAGCAACGCGCCGCCGGCCGCTTCAACCGCGCGTCGCAGGCGTCCAAGGCATTGATCGACCGCCTCGACAGCAGCGATCGCCGCCTTCAAATCGCCCGTATGACCAACCATGTCGGTATTGGCGTAATTGACCACGACAAAATCAAAACGGCCCGAGCCGATCGCCTCGACCAACCGGTCCGTCACCTCAGGCGCCGACATTTCAGGCTTGAGATCATAGGTCGCCACTCTGGGCGAAGGCACCATGATGCGCTCTTCGCCGGGAAATACCCGCTCCTCGCCGCCATTGAAGAAAAACGTGACGTGCGCGTATTTCTCCGTTTCGGCGATTCTGAGCTGCGTGAGACCGTGCGCGGCGATCAGATCGCCCAATGTTCGATTCAATGCGGCGGTCGGAAACAGCGTGCCCATTTGATTTGATAGCGCGTCTGAATAGGTGCTCATGCCCAGCACACCGGCGAAGCTGATCGTGCGTGCGCGCGCAAAGCCATCGAAATCCGGCTCAAGCAGCGCGGCAAGAATTTGGCGCACGCGATCGGCCCGAAAATTCGCCATCAACAAACCATCGCCGTCGTTCATGCCGGCATAGGTCGCGATCACACAGGGCTCGACGAACTCATCGCCGACATTGGCGCGATAGCTCGCCTCGATCGCGGCCTGCGGTGTCGCGAAGACAGGCGCCTTGGCCTCGACCAACGCCGTATAAGCACGCTCGACGCGCTCCCAGCGTTTATCGCGGTCCATCGCGTAATAGCGCCCGCCGATCGTGCCGATCGAAATGGGCGCCGTGCCCGCGATGTCGCGCTCGAACGCCGCCATATAGTCGAGGGCCGAGCGCGGCGGCGTGTCACGACCATCGAGAAAGCCATGCACGATCACCGGCACACCCGCATTGGCCACCGCACGGGCCAGCGCCGCGATATGGCTCTGATGGGAATGAACGCCGCCTGGCGAAATCAACCCCAGAAAATGGCAAACGCCGCGGCTTCGTTTCAGGGTCGCGATCATGTCGAGCAACAGCGGATTACGGGCCAGCGAACCATCCGCGACCGCTCGATCGATGCGCGGCAGATCCTGCATCACAACCCGGCCGGCCCCGATGTTCATGTGGCCGACCTCGGAATTCCCCATCTGCCCATCGGGCAAACCAACTGCCGCGCCTGAGGTATCCAACAGCGCATGCGGAAAGGTCGCGCGCATGGCATCGAAATTGGGCGTACGGGCGTGCGCGATGGCGTTATCGGGGGTGGGTTCGGCCTCGCCCCAACCATCGAGCACGCAGAGCACGACAGGGCGCGGGCGACTCGGGCTGTTCATGCCCCTTTATCTAGCGGACGGACCGGAAATTGCCAATAAAAGCCGCCTATTCCCGGTGATAGGGGTGCCCGGCGATGATCGAGTGGGCGCGATAGAGCTGCTCGATCAGCATGACGCGCGCCAAGAGATGCGGCCAGGTCATGGCACCCAGCGAAAGCCGGAGCTGGCAGGATTGCAACACCGCGGCATCCAGCCCTTCGGCGCCGCCGATCGCGAAGCCAACATTCTTAACGCCGCCGTCTTGCCAATGGCGCAGGCGGAGCGCCAGCGCCTCGCTACCCAGGGCCTCGCCAATGCGGTCGAGCGCGACGACTTGGCAGTCTTTTGGAAACGCGTTGAGGATCGCCTTGCCCTCCTCGACGCGCGCGGCGGCCGGCGGCAGCGGATTCTTCAATTTGACTTCCCTGAGCTCGACGGACCAGCTCAGGCGGCGCACATACTCGTCATAGATGGCCTGGTAGGGGGAGCCGCGCGCGAGGCCAACACTGGCGATGACGATCCGCACGGGCAACCCGATCAGGCGCTTGGTTCGCGCTTGGCGCGGCGCGGGGCAAGGTCGGTCGACCACATTTTTTCGAGCGCATAAAACGCGCGCACCTCGGGTCGGAACAGGTGGACGATCACGTCGCCCGCATCGACCAAAACCCAGTCGGAGGCCTTCAGCCCTTCGATCGACAACACGCGCTGACCGGCCTGCTTGAGAGCCTCTGAGACGCGCTCGGCCAAACCCGCGATCTGACGATGGCTCTGCCCTGACGCCACGATCATATAGTCGGCGACACTCGATTTCCCAATCAGCTCGACCGTTACAATGTCCTCGGCCTTGGCGTCATCGAGCGTGCGCTCGATCAGGGTTTTGAGTTTCTGGGGTGAAAGACCGTCCGACGAGGTCTTTTTTGCGGCCGCTTTGGTTCGGCTGCGCGCCACGCTCGGCTTCGCCATGCTCAACGCTGCTTCTTCGCCATTTGGGCGGCCCGAATGGCGGTGGCCGACGCGGCATTGAGGCGACCGTGCAAGAAGCTCCAGACCGGCGGCGTCAAAGCGGCAAGGCGCCGCGATAGGCGCTCGGGCAATTGATGGCGCGCAAAACGAAGGCTGGGAACGGCGGCATGCACTCTAGGAGCATAGGGACGCCGGTCGAAGATCGCAACCGGTAGCGCGCGGTAAATCTCCGCCCAGCGGCGCCAACGCGCGAATTGGGGCAAATTGTCGGCCCCCATGAGCCAAACAAAGCGAACCCCCTTATGGCGGCGCTTTAAATACCGCACCGTATCGGCCGTGAAGATCAACCCCCGCTCGGCCTCAAGCGTGCTCACCTTGATCCGGCGATCCTTGACCAATTCGCGCGCCCCCGCCACGCGTGCCTCGAAGGGCGCCATATCGGCCCGCGCCTTTAGAGGGTTTTGGGGCGAAACCAACCACCAAATTTCGTCGAGTTTCAGGGCTTTGAGCGCGCTCAGGCTGATTTGCACATGCCCGTCATGGGCCGGGTTGAACGAGCCCCCAAAGAGCCCGATACGCCTTGTCCGGCGCCGGTGGGGCGCCTCAGGGCGATCGGCCGGCGCGGCGGAAAGCCGGATCGGCCGGTAGCGGGGCCGCTGCCTTGGCCTCAAGAGCTCACGGCCTCAATTGCCCCCGACCGTGGACCTTGTACTTATAGGTCGTCAGTTGCTCGACACCGACCGGGCCACGCGCGTGCAATTTGCTCGTCGAAATACCGATTTCGGCGCCCATGCCGAATTGCGCCCCATCGTTGAACTGGGTCGAGGCGTTGTGCAGAACGACGCCAGAATCGATCTCGTCGAGAAAGCGCGCCGCCGCCGCGTCGTCCTCGGTCACGATGGTATCGGTATGGTGCGAGCTGTGTTGGTTGATATGGGCGATCGCCTCATCCAACCCGCCAACGATTTTCACCGCGATGATGGCATCGAGATATTCGGTCTCCCAGTCCGCCTCGACCGCGGCCTTGATCCGGGGATCGACCGCGCGCGCCGTCTCATCGCCGCGCACCTCGCAGCCTGCCTCGAACAACGGCGCCAATAGGCCGGCCAATGCCGGCAACATGGCGCGATCGACCAGCAGCGTCTCGGCCGCGTTGCACACGCCCGTGCGACGCATTTTGGAGTTGAACAGAATCGCCTTTGCCATCGCGTGTTCGGCCGCTTGATGGACATAAACATGACAAAGCCCATCGAGATGCGCGAGCACCGGAATGCGGCTTTCGGCCTGCACGCGTTCGATCAACGAGCGCCCGCCGCGCGGCACGATCAGATCGACGTCCTTTTCCATGCGCAGCAAAAGACCAACCGCGGCGCGCTCGACGGTCGGCACGAGTTGCACCGCCGCGCGCGGCAGGCCAGCGTTCTCAAGCCCATCGCCGAACGCCGCCACGATCGCCTTGGAGGATTCGAAGCTATCCGACCCGCCGCGCAGGATCGCCGCATTGCCCGACATGACGCAGAGCGCACCGGCATCCGCCGTCACATTGGGGCGTGCCTCGTAGATGATTCCGATCACGCCGATCGGCACCGCGACCCGCTCGATGCGGAGCCCGTTCGGCCGTGTCCACGACGCCAACACATGCCCAATCGGATCGGCCAGCGCCGCGACGTTTTCAATACCGTCGATCGTGGCATCGAGGCGCTTTTGATCCAGCATCAAGCGGTCAAGCAGCGCGGCACCGAGATTGGCCGCCTTGGCCGCCGCCACGTCGCGCTGATTGGCCTCGATGATCTGGCCGGCTTGCGCCCTAAGCGCACCCGCCGCCGCCTTGAGCGCGGCCCGTTTTACCTCGCCCGGCGCGCGGGCCAATTCATGCGCCGCCGCGCGTGCTTGCTGGCCAAGCGCCGCCATCGCGGCGACCAATTGGCTGCTTGCTACGGTTTCGCTCGATGCGCCAGGCGCGTTCATTCGAACAGCACCAGATCGTCGCGGTGGATCATTTCGTCACGCCCACGGTAGCCCAAAATGAGCTCGATTTCACCGGTCTTGTGCCCAACGATGCGCCGCGCCTCCTTGGCCGAATAGGCGACCAGGCCGCGCGCCGCCTCGGTGCCATTGGGCGTCTTGACCGAAACCGCATCGCCGCGCTGGAACTCGCCTTCAATGTCTTTGACGCCCGCCGGCAACAAGCTTCGGCCGCGCTTCAAGGCCGCGACCGCGCCATCATCGATGACCAAGGCGCCGCTCGGCTTCAGCGCGTTGGCGATCCATTGCTTGCGTGCCGCGAGCGGCGAGGCACCGGCGATGAACCACGTGCACCGCGCACCCGCCTCGATCGCGCTCAAGGGCCGCTCGACCGCGCCTTTCGCGATCACCATGTGACACCCGGCGCCGAGCGCGAGGCGCGCCGCGGCGAGTTTGGTGACCATGCCGCCCGACGCATCGCTCGAGCGGCTCTTGCCGGCCATCGCCTCGATCTCGGGCGTCAGTCCCTCGACGCGGGGCAGCCATTGCGCCTTCGAGTTCACACTCGGATCGGCCGTGTAAAGACCATCGACATCGGAGAGCAACACCAACACGTCCGCCGACATCATGCCGGCGACGCGCGCGGCCAGCCGATCATTGTCACCAAAGCGAATTTCTTGCGTGGCGACCGTATCGTTTTCGTTGATCACCGGCACCGCCCCCGCCGCCAACAGCGTGGTGATGGTATTGCGCGCGTTCAAATAGCGGCGACGCGATTCCGTGTCGTCGAAGGTCAGTAGTATTTGCGCCGCGGTAATTTTCTGCCCGTGCAGCGCTTGTTGATAGGCATGGGCGAGTTTGACCTGGCCGCACGCCGCGGCGGCTTGTTTCTCTTCCAGCCTGAGCACGCGACCGCCAAAACCCAGGAGGCGCCGCCCGACCGCAACCGCGCCCGATGACACGATCAGCACGTCCTTGCGGCGCGCCTTGAGCATGGCGACGTCCGCGATCAGACCATCGAGCCAGGCATGACGAAGCTCGCCCGAATCCTGCTCGACGAGCAGCGCCGAACCGATCTTGACCACGACCCGCTGCGCGGACGCGAGCGTCGGCGTTGTCATGGCGCCCAGCCATCGAGCGCCGCTTTTTCAGCCGTAATTTCAACGGCACGCGCCAAATTGGTTTGCGCGGAGATCCGCGTTGCGCGCGCCTCGCGAACATAAGCGTGCGCGACATCGATCATCGGCTCCAGGCCTTCGCCCGCCACGGCGGAAATCGCGAAGACCGGCGCGCCGACGGCCTTTTTGAGCGCGCGTTTGGCTTTCGTGATCGCCGCTTTGTCGAGCGCGTCGATCTTGTTGAGGCACACCACCTCGGGCTTATCGGCGAGCCCATGACCATATTGTTCGAGCTCCGACCGCACGATGCGATAATCCGCCGCCGGATTGGCCGCCGTACCATCGATCATATGGATCAGCACCGCGCAGCGCTCGACGTGGCCGAGAAAGCGCGTGCCGAGCCCCGCGCCTTCATGGGCGCCTTCGATCAAGCCCGGTATGTCGGCGACCACAAACTCATCATCGCCGTGCCGCGCGACGCCGAGTTGCGGCTTCAACGTGGTGAAGGGATAGGACGCGATCTTGGGCCGCGCCGCGGTCAAGCGGCTCAGCATGGTCGACTTGCCGGCATTGGGCAGCCCGATCAAACCAACATCGGCCAACAATTTAAGCCTAAGCCAAACCCAGCGCTCTGCGCCTTCGTGGCCTAGATCGGCGCGGCGCGGCGCACGATTGGTCGAGGTCTTGAAATGCGCATTGCCAAAGCCACCATCGCCGCCCTTAGCGAGCACAACGCGCGTGCCGACCTGATCGAGATCGGCGACCACGGTCTCCTTATCATTGTCGAGAATCTGCGTGCCGACCGGCAGCCTCAACACCAGCGTCGCGGCGTCGGGCCCGGTGCGATTCGCGCCCGAGCCATTGCCGCCCTTCTTGGCCTTGAAGTGCTGCCGGTAGCGGAAATCGATCAGCGTGTTGAGACCGGGCTCGACGATCGCCACGACATCGCCGCCGCGCCCCCCATTGCCGCCATCCGGCCCACCGAGCGGCACGAATTTTTCGCGCCGAAAGCTCAGGCAGCCATTACCGCCATCGCCGCTCCGCAAATAGACCTTGGCTTCGTCGAGAAAATTCATGGCCGTGCTTCAACAAAAAAAGGGGAGCGGCCCGCCGCTCCCCCGTATCTACACGGGCGGACGGGCCGGAACTCAGCTCGTCGGCTCAACCGAAACATAAACGCGGCCGCGCGCCTTGTGCGCGAACGCAACCCGGCCTCCGCTCAGGGCGAACAAGGTGTGGTCCTTGCCCATCCCAACGTTCTTGCCCGGATGCCACTTGGTGCCGCGCTGGCGCGCTATGATATTGCCGGGCACCACGACTTGGCCGCCAGAGCACTTGATGCCGAGTCGCCTGCCGGCTGTATCGCGCCCATTGCGTGAACTGCCGCCTGCTTTCTTATGGGCCATGACGCTCTATCCTTTGCGCTCGCGGCGACAATCAGTCTTTCGCCGCTCGCTTGGTCGCGGTCTTCCGAGTCGTACCGGTTTTGGTGGTTTTGGTGGCTTTCGCGCGGGGCTTCGCGCCCTTGTCGGCTTCGGGAGCCGAGTCGGCTTCGGAAGCCTTAGCCGCTTTAGTTGCTTTTGGCGCCTTGGCGGCCTTGGCGACTTTGACCGTCTCGGTCCGAGTTACCGAACCGCCCGCCGCGTTGCTAATGCCGTCGATCCGAAGCACGGTCAGATGTTGCCGATGACCGTTGCGCCGGCGGTAATTCTTGCGACGCCGCTTCTTGAAAATGATCACTTTGTCGCCGCGCTTATGCTCAAGCACGGTGGCCGCCACAAGACCGCCTGCGACCAAGGGCGAACCGATCTGAGCCGAGTCGCCGCCGCCGATCGCGAAAACCTCGGCGATCTGGACCGACGCACCCGCTTCGGCGTTCAGTTTTTCGACCTCGATCACGTCGTTTAGCTCGACGCGATACTGTTTGCCGCCGGTTCCGATTACAGCGTACATGGCGCTTTTCCGACCCAATCAACCAATAGAAGTGCGCGCCGCAGCCCAATGGCGCGGTCCGCACGATGTGGGCGCACTATACAGCCGCGCATCACCCTGTCAATGCGCCACGGGCCCATGAGGAACCCATGGCCGAATAGGCGCCAAGACCGCGGCAACCAGACCCAATAAAAGATCGATTTTCTTTGTTCTTTAAGCAGCGTCAGCCACCCAGCAAAGACTAAGACAAGGGGTTCTGAACATTTCAAGACGAAGTTGTACCCACAAGAATATCGACCCGATTCAGTTCCGCCCAAACACTGTTGCCTGAATATCACAGATGTTGCGGTGTTAAGCATGATGGCCAAAATTCACTTTGTCGGCCGTAATTTGGAGTGTTAAACCATTGACGACTAGCCCGTCTTATTCATGACGAGGGTGATTTTGGGTTGGCGGATGTGGCGTAGGCCGCTGATCGCGTGCATGATTCTGATGCTAACACAGGATCACCGACGCGACCACGGAGCGCCACACCCGCCATGAACGACGATAGCCTTCTGC
>CAMDNF010000042.1:0-21613 GCA_945902735.1 Rhizobium sp. Q54
CCCTCGAGCCCCTCCCGCAACCTCCAACCGCAGCACTTTCCAGACCCCGCCCAGCGCCCTCGCCAGCGCCACGGCCACCCGCGTCGTCATCGCAACGCTCGCCGCTCCAGTACGAAAATCAGTGATCGTCGTGAATAGGACGGGCTAGATGTTCGAATCGGCGAAGCCCCTACTCGGCCTCGCATCTGCCACCGGCCAATAGGCCGCGAGCGACAACACGATGCTGAAGGCGAAGAAGCCAAAGACCGCGCGATAGCCTTCGGGGTCGAGTCGCGAGCCCTCATGTGGGAATTGATCGGCGATGGCGCCTGACGCGAATTGCATGATCGCGGGCCCGCCCATCAGCGCGATGGCAACCAACGCCATGCCGCGACCAGCCAAACGATCAGGAAAAAGAGAGCGAGCATGACCCGCGAGCACCACGTTGTAACACGAGTCGCCCCCGATCAACGTGAGCAAGGCGGCCGCAAGCCACAGTGGCATTGCTGGCGTAGCGGCAAGCACGATCAACGCGCTGAGCACAATCAACGCGCAGGCAATGCTGAGCCATTTGCGTGTATCGAGTCGCCGCTCCAGCGGACCAATCAGCAAGTTGGCCGCGATCAAGGCCACCGCCATGGCCAATAAATAGGTGCCGGCCGATTCGCGATCGAGCCCATGACTGTCCATCAAATAGGGCGCGGCCCATAGGTCGATCAGGCTGATATTGATTGCGTAGGAGACCAGGCACATGGCGAGAATAGGACCAAGCCTCGGCGTTCGGATTGCGGCGCCTACCCCTGTCAGGCTCTGCCGCCACGGCTCTGGCCTCCGGCCCTCACGGGTGTTGTCGGACGGGGCGTCGCGCGCGACCGAATAGACGAGCAAAGCCGCCGCAAGGGTGAGGACCGCACCGCCATAGCACGCAACGCGCCATCCCCAATTTTCTGCCACCAGCGCCAATGGCGCGGTCGCGAGAAGGCCGCCAGCGCCCCCGAGTGCCACCATGCGCCCCATCCACGTGCCGAATCGATCGGGCGGAAACCAGCGGGCAAACAACATGAGGGCGCCCATCAGAACGCCGGCGAATCCGATGCCCTGGAGCATACGCCCGAGATAAAGGAGCGCTAGATTGTCGGCGAGGCCATAGAGAACAGCGCCGATCACCGCGACGAGCAGCATCAGCCCAACGCTTCGGCGCGGACCGAAGCGATCGAGGAACACCCCCATCGGAATCTGCGCAAGGCCAAAGGCGACGAAGAAAAACCCTGTCAATGCGCCGAGGCCACCGGGGGAAAGATCAAACTCAACGCCCAAGTCTTTGGCGATCAAGCCATTCAGCGCGCGGAAGAACTGGCTCATGACAAACGCCGCGCCGAACACCGCGAAGATTGTCAAGCCCTCCCTCGCCCTGTGCCCCTGATTCATCGCGCCTCGCGGCCAATGCAACGAAGGTCTTTCCTATCACGCGATGCCCGGTCACAATAGGTTGGCGGAACATGGGGCTGGGCACATGAACGACAGGTTGAAAAATTTTCGTCGACGGGCGGGCTTTGGGTTCGGGCTGATCGTCCTGCTTGTCGCATTGCTATGGCAAAGTACGGGATCGGCGCACGCCGATTTCGAGACAGGCGCGCAGGCCTATATCCAGGGCGACTATGAAAAGGCGATGGCGGAATGGGTCCCACTTGCCGAGCAAGGCAATGCGTCCGCCGAATTTGGCCTCGGCCTCGCCTATGAAAACGGCCGCGGTGTTGAAAAGAACATCGAAACCGCCGTCAGTTGGTATCGCAAGGCCGCTGACAAGGGCGTCGCGGACGCGCAGTTCAATTTGGGCAATCTCTATTTGAACGGCGTTGGCGTGGCGAAGGACCTGCCGGAGGCGGCCAAATTGTTTCGCGCCGCCGCCACCCAAGGCATGCCGCACGCCCAGGTCAATCTCGGCTTTTCCTACGAAACCGGCGCTGGCGTAAAGCAAGATGCCGCCGAGGCCGTGCGCTGGTATCAGCGCGCCGCCGATCAGAATTTTGGCCCCGCCCAATATTACCTGGGTGCCGCCTATGAACGTGGCGTCGGCGTTGAAATGAACCATCAACGGGCGGCCAATTGGTATCAACGGGCGGCAAAGCTGGGGATCGCCAACGCCGAACAACGGCTCGCTTTGTTGCGCGCCCAAGGCGTGGAACCCGCGCCCGATAGCGTTGCCATGGAGGCGATACCCGAGAGCGCTCCAAAATCGGAACCGCCCGCTGCCGAACCTGCCAAGGCCGAGGTCGTTGCCAAAGCGGAGGCGAGGCCGGCCGAAGCCGCGCCAGCGGCTGAGGCCGCGCCAGCAGCCGCCAAGGCCGAAGCGCCGGCGGCCGATGCCAAGGTCGCGGTCAGCGAGGCCGAGCCTCCGCCGGCAGCCGCCGCTAAGGAGGCTCCGGCCAAGGCTGAAGCCGTCGTCGCCAAGGAGACGGCCGAGCCCGTAACGGCCGAGCCCGTAACGGCCGAAACAGCCGCCATGGCCTCCACGGCCAAGACAGTGACGGCGCCGCCCGCTGAGACCGTTGCGTTGAACACCGTCGATGGGGCGACGCCAACGCCAAGCACCGAATCATCGCTGAAGGGCAAGCATCGAATGAGGCTCGCCGCCTATCGCGAATCGGGGGCGGGAGAAAAGGGCTGGCGCTTGCTCTCCAAGAAGCACGCAAGCGTTCTTGGTACGTTGTCGCACGGCGTCCATAAGGTGGACCTTCCGGGCAAGGGAACCTATTTCCGTCTCGAAGCCGGTCCCTTCGCCTCTGCCGCTGACGCAACGGCAGCCTGTGCCACCGTTACCAAGAACGGGGACCCCTGCGCGGTCGTCGCCCCTTGAGGCGGATCGTAGCGTAGCGCTGCCCCTGTAACGTGGCAGCGCCTGAGCTCAGCCCGCCAGATGGCTGGCTCACGACGCGCGAAGAAGCCGGTCTATTGCTGATCGAGGCTGGTGGTCATTGGAATATTGCGACCGCGCAACGGCTCGAGCGCGAGTTTGCGCGCCTGGTCGGCTTCAAAGGCGCTAGCGCACGCATCGATTTGGCGGCCGTTCAAAGCCTCGATACCGCGGGCGCGTGGTTGGTGTATCGGCTTGCCGCCTCACTTGAGAAAGCCGGCGCCAAGGTTGAAATCCTGAACGTCGTCGACGCTCAACGCGCTCTGCTTGATCGCCTGGCACAGATCGACTCGCACGTCGCGACCGAACCGCCGCAACGCGACGCGATGATCGCCCTCTTCGAACGCGTTGGTAAAGGCGCTGTCGAACTGGCCGCGGAAATCATAGAGGGCCTGAATTTTCTCGGGCTGACTGCGGTTTCACTCGTGCGTCTTGTCGGAAATCCCCGTCTATTCCGCTTCAAAGCGGTGGTTTACCACATGGAGCAATCGGGCCTGAACGCCATCCCGATTGTGGCGTTGATCTCGTTCCTAATTGGTGTCGTGCTCGCCTATCAGGGTTCGATACAACTTACTCGTTTCGGCGCGGAGGTCTTCGTCGTCGACTTGGTCGCGGTGTCGGTCTTACGAGAACTTGGCATCTTGTTGACGGCGATCATCGTGGCCGGGCGATCCGGGAGCGCATACACCGCACAAATTGGCGCCATGCGGATCAATGAGGAGGTCGACGCCATGCGAACGATCGGCCTCGACCCCATGCAGGTCCTCGTGGTCCCGCGATTGATCGCGCTGGTCATCACCTTACCCCTTTTGGGCTTTCTGGCCGACATCATGGGTTTGCTGGGTGGCGCGGTGATGGCCAATGTTGAGCTTGGGATTTCGCCAGGGGTCTTCTTCGAGCGGCTTGAAACGGCGTTCTCGCCTTGGTCGTTCGGGATCGGGTTGATCAAGGCGCCGGTCTTCGCGGGTATTATCGCTTTGACCGGCTGCTATATGGGCATGAAGGTGACCGGTAGCGCGGAAAGTGTTGGCCTCTACACGACCCGCGCAGTGGTGCACTCAATTTTCGCGGTGATCGTGATGGATGCGATCTTCTCTGTCTTTTTCGCCTATATCGGGCTCTGAAATGAGCCAAGCATCCGACATTGCCATTCGCGTACGCGGACTGACGGTCCGCTTCGGAACCGTGACCGTGCTCGAAAATCTCGACCTCGACGTAAGACGCGGCGAGATCCTTGGCTTTGTCGGCCCGTCGGGTGCAGGTAAATCGGTCCTGTTACGAACCATTGTCGGTCTGGTGCCGCACGCCTCCGGCTCGATCGAGGTGTTCGGTTCCAACCTCGATCATTGCAACGAGCGAGAACGCCGTGGCATTGAAAAACGCTGGGGCATCTTGTTTCAGAACGGCGCGCTATTCAGCTCACTGACCGTGGCAAAGAATATTGAGGTGCCGCTCCGGGAGCACACGACGCTCTCGCGCAAGACAATCGACGAGCTTTCGGCACTCAAGATCGGTTTGGTCGGCCTGCCACCTGATTCGGCGGCCAAATATCCGGCCCAACTCTCGGGTGGTATGAAAAAGCGTGCTGGTCTTGCGCGAGCCCTTGCACTCGATCCCGATATCCTCTTCCTTGATGAGCCGACCGCGGGCCTCGATCCGATTGGCGCCGCCGCGTTCGATCAGCTTATCCTCGGTCTCCAGTCAAACCTTCGCCTGACAGTTTTCATGGTTACACACGATCTTGATAGCCTCTATACGATCTGCGATCGAATCGCTGTGCTCGGTCAGAAACGCGTGGTGGCGATCGGAACGACCGAGGAGCTGCTAAAGCACGATGATCCATGGATCAAAGAATACTTCCATGGGCCGCGCGGCCGCGCGGCGTCTCAGGCGGCGGAGTAAATCATGGAAACGCGAACCAGTTATGTGCTCGTTGGCGTCTTTCTACTCGCCGCGGCCGCCGGCCTGATTGGCTTCATCATTTGGTCGGTCAAGAGCGATACGGCGACCCAATATACGATCTATCGGACCTATTTTACCGGTTCGGTTTCAGGCCTCAATGAAGCGAGCGACGTGCGCTATCGCGGTATCCCGATCGGGCAAGTCACCGACATTCGAATCGACCCCGATAATGTGGAGCGCATTCGCGTAACCATGAGGATCGTTGCCACGACGCCGATCAAGGAGGATTCGGTCGCATCCGTCGAAATGCAAGGCATCACCGGTGTTTCCTATATCCAGGTCAGCGGCGGCAGTCATGAGGCGCCAGCGCTAAAGCCAAAAGGCGATCAAAAATATCCGGTCATTACGGCGCAGCGATCGCAGCTTGAAGCGCTATTTGCCGATGCTCCAGAGTTAATCAACCGCGTGATCAAACTGACCGATGAAGTCGCCAAAATATTCAATGATGAGAATCGAACGGCGATCAGTGAAACGCTTAGTAACGTCCGAGCCATGTCGGAAAACCTGTCGGCAAGTTCGGGGCAGATCGCAGCGTTGATCGACGATATGGGTGCGCTCGCGGCCGATTTGCGCGTCGCGGCGAAAGATATACGTGGCGGCTTTGCGCGGATCGAGACCGGGGCCCTCGATTTGATGAGCAACGCGGATGGTGAGATTACCGGCATAGGCGGCGAGGCACGCAAAATGCTCTCGGAACTCAGCGTGGCCAGCGAGGAATTGCATGGCATGATCGCGGAGAATAGGAAGCCGATCCGTGATTTCTCAGGCGATGGACTTTATGATCTATCGCGCATGATCGTCGAAATGCGGGGCTTGGTCTCTAGTCTGACCCGGATCGCCCATCAACTCGAAACCGACCCCTCGCTCTATTTGTTCGGCGGCTCAGAGAAGGGATTTGAAGCCAAATGATGCGCGCCCTCAATATTCGTCTGCCGCTTGGGTCACTCCTTGCGCTGGGCCTTCTCGCGCTTTCCGGCTGCAGCATCCTGCCAATTTCCGATGAGGCGCCGACGCTCTATACACTTTCGCCGAAAAATACGTTTGATACCGATTTGCCGACGGTGACCAAGCAATTATTGGTCGAACTGCCGATAGCGGCCGAGGGTCTTAACAGTCATCGCATCGCCCTTAGCCGGGATCTCCTTTCGATCGACTATTTTGCCAAGGCGCGCTGGACCGAACGCGGGCCGCAACTGGTACAAACGCTCTTGGTTGAATCGTTTGAGAACACCGGCAAGATTATATCCGTCGCACGCGAGGGCTCCGATTTGCGTGCCGATTATTCGCTGAAAACCGAGCTGCGGGAGTTTCAGGCGGAGTACGCCGATTCGGCGTCACCGCCGAACATCAATGTTCGCATCATCGCAAAATTGATCAAACTGCCCGAGCGCGTCATCGTCGCCGCCGAATCATTCGAGACCAATTTGCCGGCCGGCGGCACAGCGATGCAGGATATCGTGACGACCTTTGATGAAGCGCTTGGCAAGGTGCTGAAGCGCGTGGTGCTCTGGGCGATGCCGGTGATCGCGCGCTGAAGCGATCAGGCTGGAAACTTTAGAAGCACAGAGACCGGCACGTCGAGGCGGTCGCGGCCGCCGAGACCTTCGAGCTCAATGATGAATGAGGCGTTCACGACCTCGCCGCCTCTCTTCCGAATCAGCGCAATTGCCGCGGCCGCTGTGCCGCCAGTGGCGAGCAAGTCATCAAGCACCACGATGCGTTGACCGGGCGTTACCGCATCTTCTTGGATCTCGATCGTATCGGTGCCGTATTCAAGCGCGTAGTCGTGGCGCACGGTGGCCCCAGGAAGCTTGCCGCGTTTGCGTACCATCATGAAGCCGCAACCAAGCCGAAGCGCGAGCGGCGCCGCCACTAGAAACCCTCGCGCCTCGACACCGGCCAAGAGATTTGGTTTCAGCGGCGCAATGGCCGCCGCCATACGGTCAACCGCCGCTGCCCACGCTTCGGGATGCCTCAGCAGAGTCGCGATGTCATAGAATTGGATTCCGGGCTTGGGAAAATCCGGAATCCGCCGAATGTGATCTTCGAGACGGATCATCGTTGTGCCGAGGTATAGCCACTATTACGTATTACGGCGTCGCTGCTTTCTTCAAATAGGCGATCACCGCCAGGCGATCACCTTCCTCCGCAAGTCCTTTGAACGCCATCTTGTTACCCGGAACATATCCCTTCGGATCCTTGAGATAGTCCGCCAGCTTTTGTTCATCCCATATGATGCCCGAATTCTTCATGGCATCAGAATATTTGAAGCCTTCGAACGTGCCGGCCGGCCGGCCGAAGATGCCGAACAGATTGGGCCCGACTTTGTTTTTGCCGTCCTTTTCAACCGTATGGCAGGCCTTGCACTTCTTGAACTCCTTTTCGCCTTGCTCAATCATCTCGTGGTCATTGGCAAAACTCGAATTACCAACGAGCGCGGCGCCCGCAAGCAGGCCGAGGCCGACCACCAAATGCCGTACCTTCATCTTGATTCTCCGATGCAACCATGGGCGGAACGCAAAGCGAGCCGGAGAATAGGCTCCCTAGCCACAGGGAACAAGAATGGTGGTGCCCTAAGGCCACCCTTGTGCGTCAAAATGCCCCACCTGAAAGCTCAAAACTATCGTGGGAGGGAACCGGTCCATCGAAACAAGGCCCTTGATCGCCAGCGTTTCGACGCTGAAAGATGGCCTATGGCGCGATGCTGGTTCTCTGCTCCCTGAAGCGGTGCGGCAAAATGACAAACCGACCGGCAAAGTTAAAACGCGGCCAAGGGGCGAGGCCTTTGGGCCGTGTCGAGACCGTTCAACATTTGGACCTCTCGACCTTGCCGAAAGACCGCCTTGAGCGAATGGCGGCGGCAGGTGCCGAGCTTGAAAATGTTGACCGCGCACTGGCACGAACGCGTGACAATGTGGTTGGCGAAATCCTGCGCCACCAAGGCACCTTCTTTGAGTGGGATCACTACCCCAAGGGCGACGTCTATGACGATGTCAGCCACGCGCAGTTTTTCTATCACACCCACCCGGGCAGCGCGCGAGACATCGAACACGGCCATTTTCATACGTTTGTGCGGGCGAAGGGAATGCCAACACATGTTAAGCCTGCGCGTCGCAAGGCAATGGCGTGCTCGCCATGCGGCGATGATGCGCTTAGCCACATCATCGGCATATCGATGGACCCGCACGGGACACCGCTCAGACTTTTTACGGTGAACCGTTGGGTAACGGGCGAAACTTGGTACAATGCGGCAGATGTATGTGAATTGATTGACCGCTTCGAGGTCGATCATACCCAGCCCTCTTGGGCAACCAATCGCTGGATCACCGCGATGATCCAGCTTTTTTGGCCTCAAGCAATGGCGCTTGTACGCGCACGCGACTCCACTATTGCCAAATGGCAACGCGCCAATCCGGGTGCAGACGTCCTTGAAGACCGGCGACTGGAAATCACCTCCCAAATCGCCATTTCGGTTGCTGATCAAGTGGCCGCGGTCAGGGCCGCGCTACGAACCCGAAACGGCTGATTGAACAGTTGTTTCCGCCACGCCTTCCCAACCGAGAACCACCCCTACGGCCAATATCGGCGTGATTTCGGACGCGCCGCCGTGAACTCGGCTACTTCTTTTTCGCCGCACAGGGATTGCAAGGGTTGGCCTTGGCTGCACATGGGTTGCACGGATTGGCTGCCGCAGCACACGGATTGCACGGATTGGCCTTGGCCGCGCATGGGTTGCACGGATTGCACGCGGCGACCACAATCGGCTTGGACACGACGTCGCTGGCCATGGCTGGGATCGCCGCGCCGGCCGCTACCGTGACGACCGTCATGGCAATGATGGTCTCTTTAAGCATGTCATTTTCCTCTTCTTCTGACGTTCATGAGATCATGGAACCGAGGCATTACGTCCGATTCCTCACGACTCCGACGTCGCGTATTGTCCTTGGTTCGGCGCGCGAAGGAAAGCCGATCACCGAACTATCCCGGAGAATTGAACGTTGGTGAAGATCGGCGAGATCAGGCATCTATGACTATGCCGAACGGGACCCAGGTTGAGGGGAACAATTTGATCGATATTTTGCAACGGGCCGCCGAGGCGGCAGGCGAGGCCATCCTCGCCCTTTATGGGACGGACGCCGGGGCACGCCTCAAGACCGACCAAACACCGATCACAGAGGCAGACCTCACCGCCGATCGCCTGATCGCCGAGCAACTCGGTTATCACTTCCCCAAGATTCCGTTGATTTCGGAGGAGAGTGTTGGCGACCGGCGAAGCCCGCCTGCCGGCGCGCGACGGTTTTTTTTAGTGGATCCGCTCGACGGCACTAAGGAATTTATCGGCCATACAGATGAATTCACGGTCAACATCGGACTCATCGAAGACGGCCGGCCGATCGCCGGGGTCGTTCATGCACCAGCACTTGGCGAAACCTATTTGGCGGTTGATGGCAAAGCGTTTTGGATCGTGGGTGGAGAACGACGTGGCCCGATTCAAGCGCGCCGACAGGTGCCAAAGCAAATTGTCATCTTGGCCAGCCGGTATCACCGCGATGAGCAGACCGATCTCTTTATTGCCGCGCAAGGTACCGCATCCGTGATCACCGCCGGTAGCGCTCTGAAGTTTGGGCTACTGGCGCGAGGCGATGCCGATCTCTATCCACGCTTTGGCCGGACGATGGAATGGGATACCGCCGCGGGTCATGCCGTGCTGGTAGCCGCCGGCGGCAGCCTGCGCACACTTGATGGTCGCGACCTTTGCTATGGAAAGATCGGGTTTGCCAACCCGTCCTTCATTGCGCGTGGGCTCGACTGAAATGGCAACTTGCCTACAGGAAACCGATGCCGCAATTGAACAAGCGGCCGCCTTCATTCGAGCCGGCCGGGTCATCGTATGTCCGACCGATACGCTCTACGGCCTCGGGGCGGACGCAACCAATGACGTTGCGGTCGCCCGTCTATTTGCGATCAAGGGGCGGGCCGAGACCAAGCCCATCCTCGTATTGGTTCGTGATCTTGAGGAGGCCATGCGTTGCGGCCAAATCAACGGCGCCGCTCGAGCGCTGGCCGCCAAGTTCTGGCCCGGACCGCTCACGTTGGTGGTTGAACGCACGGCGGATAGCCCCTTGTCCCGGGCCCTCAATCCTACCGGCACAACGATCGGCCTCCGCGTCCCGGCCCGCGCCGCGACCCTCGCCCTGATCAAAGCCGCTGATCGACCACTCACGGCGCCGAGTGCTAATCGAAGCGGTGAAGCCCCAGCTCTTAGCGCCGCCGAGGCACTCGCGGCCCTAGGGCCCGAAATCGCAATGGCGCTTGATGGCGGCCCAAGCGCACCGAGCGCTTCCACGATTGTCGAGGTACTTGGCAATCGACTCCGGCTTATCCGCGAAGGCGCGATCCCGCGCGCCTCCCTCTTGGAGGCTGGCATGCCAGTAGAGACCTAGGAGGCCTTTGATTGCTATGGTTAATTGCTCCCCGAATCTTTAAGCGCCCCACCGACTTACCACTTGGTAACCAGTTGCCGACGGCCTATTATTGTTGGAAGCGCCATTGAGTAATCGTGAGTTGATGCAATGACTAAAATTCTCGTCGTCGAAGACGAAGGAGCGATCCGGGAGAAGCTGATTACGGTCCTGGGGTTCGAAGGTTTCGAAACCTTCGGCGCCGCTGACGGTCGGCAGGGCGTCGAACTCGCGCGCACCGAGCGACCGGACCTGATTATTTGCGACATCATGATGCCCGACCTGAATGGCTATGGGACCTTGCGCGAATTGCGCGCCGATCCAGTGACCGCGGCCATTCCCGTTATCTTTTTGACCGCGGCGGCGAGCCGTGCCGATATGAGACGTGGCATGGAACTCGGCGCCGATGACTACATCACCAAACCCTACACGATCGAGGAATTGCTTGCCGCCGTCCGTACTCGGCTCACGCGTCAAGACGTCATTCGATCCGAGGCAGCGGGCGCATCAATTGAGGTGGCGACACCCTGAACCACCCCACCCCGGGCTTATGATTTTGGCCAGACGCCGTGCGCGATGGGTTGGCGCCGCTGCGTTTTTTCTTATCGTACTTAGCGCGGTCGGATGTACACCCGTCGTGGTTCCAGCCGGACCACCGGTGGTTGCGCCGCAGTTAGAATCCGATGCCGTGTTGTTGGACGACGGCGTTAGGCTCCCACTCCGGCATTGGCAACCAGAGCATGGGATGCCGCGTGCGGTCGTTCTCGCTTTGCACGGCTTCAACGACTACAGCGTCGCCTTCGATCTGCCTGCGACTTATTGGGCTGAGCATGGCGTCATGACTTACGCCTATGATCAGCGCGGCTTTGGCGACAGCCCCACCCATGGTTTCTGGTCCAGCCCTGAGGCGCTTGTCAGGGATAGCAATACGATCGCGCGCCTATTGAGAGCGCGGCACCCTAATTTACCGCTTTATTTGCTTGGAGAGAGCATGGGTGGCGCCGTGCTCCTAGCATCGTCGAACCAACATTTGCCTGACGTCGACGGCCTCATCTTGGTGGCGCCCGCCGTCCGCAGTCGCGAGACCATGGGTACGCTCTATCGCACCGCCCTCTGGCTCGGCGCGCACGTGATTCCCTGGGCCGAGCTGACAGGCAAAGGCCTCAACATCGTCGCGACCGATAACATTGAAGTGTTGCGCGCGATGCAAAGAGATCCATTGATCATCAAGAGTACGCGCATCGATGCCATTTGGGGATTGGTCGATTTGATGGATCGCGCCATGGTCGCCGCGCCAGAGCTCAAGGATCGACCGACACTCGTGGTCTATGGCACGCGCGATGAGGTCGTGCCCACCGGGCCCGTCGAGACTTTTGTCGAGCGATTGCCTGATAACACCGCGATCGCGGTCTATGATCACGGTTATCATATGCTGCTTCGCGATCTAGGCTCGAGGGCGGTGCTGGACGATATACTCGCTTGGATCGCTCGGCCGGGCGTACCCCTCGCCTCACGGGCTGATCTTGCGGGCGCCGCCCTCTTCGATCGGATCGATGACGGCCCCTAGAGAATTTTGCGTAATGCGTCGAGCGTCGCGTCAGGCGCCTCTTCCATCATGATATGACCAATGCCGGGCAGCATGACAACCTCCGCTCCCGTGATTCTTTTTGCCAAAGCAAGCGCAAGTTTTGGCGGCGTCATGACATCGCGCTCGCCAAGCACAAAAATTGTTGGGCATCGAACGGCAGCAGCAGCAGCCTCGCCGCCCCGGTACTCGTTGCATGCACGCAAATCGGCATTGAGTACACCGGGCGCCGCGCTTTCCAACACCCGCAATCCGCCTCGCATCATCCAGAGACCGGGCACACGATGGCCACCAAGCTGGGCGCGCCGCCCATAGCCCCAAGAATTAATCAGATCGAGAGCGAGATGTTGGTTCGCCGCGGATGAGTCGAGCAATATATCGGCAACTTTGAGCGGCACCGCGCAGCCTAGTAGACCGAGGGCCCGCACGCGGTCTGGGTAACGGCCAGCCGCATCGAGCGTCGCCAGAGAGCCCATGCTATGACCGACCAACGCCGCCTTGGCGAGACCCGCGGCGTCCATCACTCCTATCAGCCAATCAGCGAGCGCGGACACGCTATTGAGGGCTGGCCCCTCCGACCGGCCGTGACCCGGTAAATCGAGTGCCAACACGCTACCGCCATGCCAAGCGAAATAACGTGTCTGAAGTTTCCAAACCGTGTGATCGAAGCCCGCGCCATGAATAAATAGTGTCGCCGGACGCGTTGCATCGAACGGCCGACCGCCGGTTGTCGCGTGGACGCGCTTGCCATCAACGTTGAGAATCATCGTCATTTTTTCTGCGATGCCTTAAGCGCGCGATCAAGGTCGTCGGTCAAATCCTCTATGTCTTCGAGGCCGACCGAAAGACGGACCATGTCTTCACCGACGCCCGCTTTTTTCAGCGCATCTGGGTCCATTTGCTGGTGGGTCGTGCTCGCCGGATGAATGATCAGGCTCTTGGCATCGCCGATATTGGCAAGGTGCGAAAACAAGCTAACCGAATCGATCAGCCTACGGCCCGCCTCGCGCCCGCCTTTGACCCCGAAGCAGAAAACCGCCCCACAGCCATTTGGCATCAGACGCTGGGCGCGGGCATGATCGGGATGGCTCGACAATTCCGGATAGCCGACCCACGCGACCGCGTCGTGACTATCGAGGAACGCCACAATGCGGCGCGTGTTCTCCATGTGCCGCGCCATGCGGAGCGACAACGTCTCGACACCCTGAAGCAAATAGAATGCGTTTTGCGGCGCCAGGCACGCGCCGAAATCGCGTATGCCCTCGGCCCGCGCACGCATCACAAAGGCCTGAGGGCCAAATTCCGCGACGAAGTCTAGCCCGTGATAGCCGGCATAGGGCTCCGTCAAAGTTGGGAAGCGGCCCGACGTTTCCCAATTGAAATTTCCGCCATCGACAATCACACCGCCGATCGCGACGCCATGGCCCCCGAGGAATTTGGTGACCGAATGCATGATGAGGTCCGCGCCATGTTCGAATGGGCGGAACAAACAGGGCGTCGGGAACGTGTTGTCGATGAGGACCGGCACGCCCCGCGCATGCGCGATCTCGGCGACCGCCGGCAGATCCATGATTTCAAGGCCGGGATTGCCGAGGCTCTCACCAAATACGAGGCGGGTCTCGGGCCGAATGGCGCTGCGAAATCCTTCGGTATCCCGCGGATGCACATAACTCGTCGTGATGCCGAAGCGGGGCAATGTGTGGGTCAGCATGTTGTGGCTGCCGCCATAAAGCGATGCCGAAGCCACAATGTGACCGCCCTGCCCCATCAACGTGGCGATCGCGAGGTGAAGCGCGGCTTGGCCGCTTGCGGTGCAAACCGCACCCACCCCACCCTCAAGCGCGGCAATGCGCTCCTCCAGCACGGCTACGGTCGGATTTGAGATACGCGAGTAAATATGGCCGCCGCGTTCAAGATTAAAAAGCGAGGCGGCATGCTCCGTGCTCTCGAACACGAATGACGTGGTCTGGTAAATCGGGACCGCCCGAGCGCCCGTTGTGGGATCAGGGCGTTGGCCGGCATGTAAGGAAAGCGTATCGCGCTTTAAGTATTTTGGATCGACCATGATGCCCCGCCCGTTTCACGGGCATTCTAGATCAGATTGGGGCCTAGACCATGGCGGGAACGGCAGAAGGCCCAGCATGGGTTTCGCCATGCCGGGCCTTCGAAACCTAGCTTCGCCCGATCCCTTGGGACCCCGCGGCTGCGTCCTAGACCACGATTTCCGCCAGGCTCGAGCAGAGCCTTAAAGGCAAATGGAAAGGCTTACTCGCCCTTCGCGGCCTTAATGCATGCTTCCTTCTTCGCCGCATCGGTCTCGGCTTCGCACTTCTTCATGGCGTCGTCGCTGGCATAGGCAGCGCTCGTGCCGAGAACGCCGGCGGCAACCAGGAGGGCGAGGGCGAGGGCAATCTTGCTCATGTTGGATTCTCCGATCATTTCGCTGGGGCTTTGGCTTTAGTGCCAATCCGGCCGCCGGTTTCGGCGACTGTAACGATAACGACTGGGCACGCCCTTTATTCCAAAGATTAACAAAAATCGATTTCAGGCTGGTTTGCCGATTGCCATGAAATCGCTAGAATCGCATGCCATAAGCCGAGTCTGACTGGCTCCCTGCCGTCAAATCACGCTATTCGCCAGCCGCCTCGGAATAACTGTATAGGGCTAGACGTTATCCCCATGAAACGTTGGAACACAGCCTTGGACACCGATCTCGCCTTCGTACGGAGCGGGATCGAAGGCATGCTCCCCAGACTCAGGCGCTTTGCGCGTGGGCTTACGGGGAATTTGTCTGATGCAGACGACATCGTTCAGGCGGCGTGCGAAAAGGCGCTAGGCTGCGCGGACCAGTGGACGACGGGAACGCGGCTCGATAGCTGGCTTTACCGTATCGTGCATACAGTGTGGCTTGACGAGTTGCGGCGGCGGCGGCACCGGAATGGAACCGGTCTGGAAGAAGCCGCTGATGAAGCCGGCGATGATGTCGTGGCTCATGTCGAAGCACGATTGCGGCTCGAAGAGGTACGTAGGTTGATGGCGGATCTGCCAGAGGAGCAGCGGGCCGTGATGCTTCTCGTTTGCGTGGAAGGGCTCAGCTATCGGGATGGCGCCAAGGTGCTCGGCATTCCGATCGGCACAGTGATGAGCCGGCTCGCGCGTGGCCGAGCAGCCTTGTTGACGCGTCTTGGTGAAGCCCCGCGTAAAGCGGCGGATGGAAGAGGAATGTGATGACCGGTTTCGACGACAGAACGCTCGGCGCCTATGTCGATGGCGAGCTGTCGATTGATGACGCACGATTTATCGACATTGCGTTGAGCTCGGACGCGGGCTTGCGGGCGCGTATCGCGGCGATTCGCGAGGCAACGCTTGCGGCGCGTGCGGCGTTCGCGGCCGTCGAACGTGAGGCCGTTCCGGAACATTTGCTCATTACGGTACGACAGGGCGCGCCGAAGACTCGCGTGTTTCCGCTACCGGGTGTCAATCTCGATCATGTCCGGAGTCATCGCTTCGCCATTCCGATTGCGGTGGCGGCGTCGGTTACGGTCGTCGCGGGGCTCGGCGTTCTTGCTTCCGGACTGATCGGCTCGGATCCAGCCAACCAAGTCGCTTATGAAGATTCATGGCTTGATCAAGTGCGGCAGTCCTATGAGGGCTACGCCGATATCGGCCGGGAGGATTCGCCCGCGCTTGTCGATGCGGATGGTGCGAGCGGCGGCGAACAGCTTGGCGCTTGGTTCGGCGATCAACTGAACCGCCAGCTTGAGGTTCCCGATCTATCGTCACATGGGCTGACGCTCAAAGGCGGACGCCTCATCATCGTCGCGGGCAAGCCCTCGGCTCAGTTTCTTTATGTATCTGCAACCGGCTCGCCGGTTGCGCTCTCCGTTGTGCCGTCAACCGGCCGCGATCAATTGATTTCCGCACAAGGTGGCGACAAGACGAATTTGCTTCATTGGCGCGCACGCAATTATGGCTATGCGCTAATCGGCAATTTGACTCTCGATACAATGCGGGATCTGGCGAACGAGATTGCGCCGCGCCGTAGCCCCGCGACCTGAAATCGGAACGAACAGGCCGCTAGGGAATTCGACGGCATAGGAAAACACTGACTATTCGGCGAATCCGATCGTAACGCGCCGGTTGCGTTTGCCCTTGCTCTCGATCTTAAGCACTTTAATCGCGCCGATTTCAGCCACATTGGCGATGTGCGTGCCGCCGCAGGGCTGCAAATCGATGCCTTCGATCTCCATCAGGCGCACGCGCCCCTGCCCGCTTGGCGGCTTGACCTTCATGGTCTTGACCAATTCAGGCCGCACGGCCAATTCGTCGTCACTGATCCAGCGCGCCGCCGCCTTCGCACCGCCACCGATCAGGGCGTTCAGTTTCGTTTCAATGTCATTCTTATCGAGCGTGATCTCAAGATCCTGCAAATCGAAATCAAGCCGACCTTTGTCCTCCGCGATCTGGCCGCCGGTGACAGGTGCCGCAACCACGGCCGTGAGCAAATGCAAACACGTGTGGATGCGCATATGTCGGTGTCGACGCGCCCAATCGATTTCCGCCAAGGCGTCGATCCCGGCGGGCGGTAATTGGGCGCCCTCGGCCGGCACATGGATCACGTCGTCGTCCGTCGCGCCCTTGATGGTGTCGACGATCTCGAAGCGTTGGCCGCTGATCAAACGAATCGTGCCGCGATCGCCGGGCTGGCCGCCGCCGGCTGGATAAAACACGGTGCGATTGAGCCTGATCGCGCCCGGCTCGGCCGAAACGATCCGGGCGGTGCAACTTTTTGCGTAGGCGTCGTCACGAAACACGAGCTCAGTTGCTGACACGTCCGGCCTCCAACCAATCGGGCGCCGGCAATTTCTTGGCGCGCAAAAAGCTCGGATTGAACATTTTCGAGGCGTAGCGCGTTCCGTAATCACACAACACGGTGACGATGGTGTGGCCGGGCCCAAGCCGCTTTGCCAATCGAATCGCGCCGGCGATATTGATGCCGCTCGAGCCGCCGAGCACCAGGCCTTCGTGCTTGATGAGATCGAAGATGATCGGCAGCGCTTCTTCATCAGGGATCTGATAAGCGACGTCGACCTTCAGACCTTCGAGGTTCTTGGTAATGCGCCCCTGCCCAATGCCTTCGGTGATCGAACTGCCCTCTGCTTTGAGTTCGCCGCTCGTGTAATAGCTATAGAGCGCAGCGCCCATTGGATCGGCGAGGCCTATTTGAATTTTGGCATTCTTTGATTTCAAAAAACTCGCGATGCCAGCGAGCGTGCCGCCGGTACCGACCGCGCAAATAAAGCCATCGATCTTGCCTTCTGTTTGATGCCAGATTTCAGGCCCGGTCGTTTCGATGTGACCTTGGCGGTTCGCGACATTGTCGAACTGATTGGCCCAGATCGCGCCGTTCGGCTCCTTGGCCGCGAGGTCGGTCGCCAATCGGCCGGAATATTTCACGTAATTGTTCTCATCGCGATAGGGCAAGGCCGGCACTTCGATCAATTCGGCACCACATAGCCGGAGCATGTCCTTCTTTTCCTGGCTCTGCGTATTCGGGATCACGATCACGGTGCGATAGCCGAGCACATTGGCGACCAAGGCAAGGCCAATGCCGGTGTTCCCCGCTGTGCCCTCGACGATCACGCCACCGGGCTTGAGTAGGCCGCGCTTCTCGGCATCACGCACGATGAAGAGCGCGGCCCTGTCCTTCACCGAGCCGCCCGGATTGAGGAACTCGCACTTGCCTAAAATCTCACAGCCGGTTGCCTCGGAGGCGGCTTTTAGGCGCACCAACGGCGTATTGCCGATGAGATCGATAAATCCAGTTTTCACACTCATTTTGTGTTTTTAGCTCTAATTGGGCCCATTACTACGATGATATCAGGTTTTACGAGCGGGACTTCAAGGCTTTGCGGCGTCCCGCCGCCCATTGTGGGTGAGCAAATAGAGATAAGCCCCAGCGATCATGCCGGCGATAGGCCCAACAATGTAAATCCAAAAATGCTCGAGATTGCCGCTCGCCAGCTGGGGACCGAACGCGCGGGCTGGGCTCATCGCCGCACCGCCAAAGGGCGCGAACACAATGACCTCGATGCCGACCACCGCGCCAACCACCAGTCCCGCCATTGGGCCGTGGGCACGCCGGTCGAGACCGACGCCAGCAACCACCCACATGAGGAACACGGAAAGCACAAACTCGCAGAGAAGTGCCTGTATCGGCGAAACACCGGCCGCCAAGTTCGGCAAATTGCTGCCGATGTCGTTGAACGGACCGACCAAGGCCAAAACAAGGAAACCCGCCGCCGCCGAGCCGGCCATTTGCGCCACAATATAGCCCGGCACCACCCGCCATTCGATATGCTTGATCAGCGCGGCCGCAATTGAAAGAGCCGGGTTCACATGCGCGCCGCTCGTATAGCCGATGGCGTAAATCACCGCGGCAAGCGCGACGCCTGAGCTCATACCGCCCGCATAGGGGCCAAGCGCGCCATTCAGGAGTCCGCTGACGGTCGGTGCCGAAGCGGCGAAAAAGACCAAGAAAAGCGTTCCGAAGAACTCGCAACCATAACGGCGAAAATCATCCCGGCTCATGAAGCACCCTCACGCCGGACAATGCCAGCGCGCGATCATAGGGCGGGCGGAAACAAGCGCAATCGTCGATCAACCGCCCATGCCGCGCGGTAATTGTTCGAGCCCATCGGTAATCGCGTAATAATCGGCGAGGTGCCCGGTGAAAATATGCCTCACGGTCTTGAGCCCGGTCGGCTGATCGAGCGTGCCGGCGGCAATCGACGTTCGGGTCGCACCGTTCCGTTTCCAAAACAGGCTAGCGCCACAACGCTGGCAAAAGCCGCGCGCGGCAAAATCCGACGACTGATACCACGCGAGGGACTCGACGCCGTTGATGGTCAGGTCGCCATTCTCGGCATCGCTATAGGCGCCGACATGACCATGCCATTTAAGACACATCGAACAATGGCAATCGACCACGGGGCGCAAGCGTCCGCGCACCGAATAATGGACCGCTCCGCACAAACAGGAGCCGGTATTTTCTTCGTTGGTCTGAACCATGACGCCCTCGCTGACGCTCGATCGCGGGTGAGAGGTAGTTTGACGTTGATTAATGGCTTCCGACATACTCTTTTCGCTAGCGCGAAAAAGCGGGGACCGCCTTTGGTCCGCCGGAGTGGGATGAATGACCGATTTTCAACGCCGAACCCTGGATGACTGGCGCGCGCTCGTCGAAAAGGAGCTTAAGGGTAAGGGGTCGGAGGCACTGACCTGGCAGACGCCCGAAAACCTGGCCATAAAGCCGCTTTATACGGCGGCCGATCTCGAAGCGCTTGAAGGGGTGGAAACGCTGCCGGGCTTCGCGCCCTACACCCGCGGCATTTACGCCTCGATGTATACCAACCGGCCCTGGACGCTGCGCCAATATGCCGGGTTCGCCAGCGCGGAAGAATCGAACGCATTTTATCGTCGCAATCTTGCGGCCGGTCAAACCGGGCTATCGGTGGCGTTCGACCTCGCCACGCACCGCGGTTATGACAGCGACCACCCGCGCGTGACCGGCGATGTCGGCAAGGCCGGCGTCGCGATCGATTCAATCGAGGACATGAAAATTCTGTTCGACGGCATTCCGCTCGATAAGGTCAGCGTGTCCATGACCATGAACGGCGCGGTGCTTCCCGTGATGGCGGCCTTTATTGTCGCGGCCAAGGAACAGGGCGTGCCCGAGGCAAAACTCACCGGGACCATTCAGAACGACATTCTGAAGGAGTTCATGGTCCGCAACACCTATATCTATCCGCCTGAACCCTCCATGCGGATCGTCGCCGATGTGATCGAATACACGGCGAAGCGCATGCCCAAATTCAACTCGATCTCGATCTCCGGCTATCACATGCAAGAAGCCGGCGCGACCGCCGTGCAGGAGCTTGCCTTTACGCTGGCCGACGGGATCGACTATGTGCGCGCGGCGTTGTCACGTGGGCTTTCGATCGATTCATTCGCGCCGCAACTTTCGTTTTTCTTCTGCATCGGCATGAATTTTTTCATGGAGATCGCCAAGCTGCGCGCCGCGCGCTTGCTTTGGGCGCAATTGATGCGCCCGTTCGAGCCCAAAGATGCCCGCTCGCTCATGCTGCGGACGCACTGCCAAACCTCGGGCGTCTCGTTGACCGAGCAAGACCCCTATAACAATGTGATCCGCACCGCCTATGAGGCGCTGGCCGCCGTGCTCGGCGGTACACAATCGCTCCATACCAACGCGCTCGATGAGGCGATTGCGCTCCCAACCGATTTTTCGGCGCGGATCGCGCGCAATACCCAGCTCATCTTGCAGCATGAGACCGGCGTGCCGCATGTGGTCGATCCCCTGGGCGGTTCCTATTATGTCGAGGCGCTGACACACTCGCTCGCGAGCGCAGCGAAAGCCTTGATCGACGAGGTCGAAGACCTTGGCGGCATGACCAAGGCCGTGGCGAGCGGCATGCCGAAGCTTCGCATCGAGGAAGCCGCGGCGCGCAAGCAGGCGCGCTTTGATCGCGGTAAAGACAAGATCGTTGGCGTGAATCTCCATCCGCCGACGGATGACACCACGCCCAAATTGCTCGACATCGACAATGTGGCGGTGCGCGATCGGCAAATCGCGCGCTTGAAAACTCTTCGCGCCAAGCGCGATCTATCCAAGGTCAACGCGGCGCTGGATGCGCTACGGCGCGGTGCGGCGGGCAAAGAGAATTTACTCGCTTTGTCGGTCGAGGCTATCGAGGCGCGCGCGACGGTCGGCGAAATATCCGACGCGCTCGAGACCGTGTTCACGCGTCATCATGCAACCATTCGGTCGATTTCAGGTGTCTATGGCGAGGCCTTCGTGGATGATGAATCTTTCCGCCGCATCCAGGCTGAGGTGGAGGCCTTCACCAAAGCCGAGGGGCGCCCACCGCGCCTCTTGGTCGCCAAGCTCGGCCAAGACGGTCATGACCGCGGCATGAAGGTGATTGCGACGGCGTTCGCCGATATCGGCTTTGACGTCGATATCGGGCCGCTATTCCAGACGCCCGATGAAGCCGCGCGTGCTGCGATCGAGAATGATGTGCATGTGGTCGGCGTCTCCACGCTCGCGGCCGGTCACAACACCCTGGTGCCAGCGTTGCTTCATGCCATCCGCGCGAAGGGTGGGGATGACATTCTCGTCGTGGTCGGCGGCGTTGTGCCACCGCAGGATTATGATTTTTTGAAGCAGACCGGCGTTGCCGCGGTCTTCGGCCCCGGCACCAATATTCCGGCCGCCGCCGCCGAGATCCTCGCCTTGCTCCGCCGGCGCAAGGACGCCGCGTGAGGCGGTACTGGATATCATCCGCACCGCGGACGCCGAGTACCTAGACGCCACCGCACCAACCTTTACGCAGGAGGCGGCATGATCGTCAGGAGCCTGGAGCAGACGCGCGGCACCGAGCGCGAGGTTCACGCCGCCACTGGCAATTGGGTCAGCCGTCGGTTGCTACTGCGCCGCGACGGCGTCGGGTTCTCCTTTCACGAAACGATCCTCTATGCCGGACACGAGACCACGATGTGGTACAAGAACCACGTCGAGGCGGTGCTTTGCGTCGGCGGCGCAGGGGAGCTGGAGAACCGCGAGACCGGAGAGGTGAATCCGATCCGAGATGGCATGATGTACGCCCTGAACGGCCATGAACGCCATCGGGT
>CAMDNF010000043.1:0-21495 GCA_945902735.1 Rhizobium sp. Q54
ATCACGACGCTCTTTTTTGCTTATCCACAGCCGATCCTATCGGGTGCCAAGGCCGCGGCCGCGGCGCTCTTCCCGTGAGGGGGACGCGAGAACGCGCGCGCCCCCTCAAACTAGGCCGCGGCACGGACGCGCGCTTCCATGTGGTTCATTTCGACGAGATTGGCAGCACCAACGAGGAAGCCAAAAGTCGGGCTGTCGCGGGGGAGCCGGAATTCACGGTCGTCGTGGCCGACGTTCAAACGGCAGGGCACGGTCGGCGCGGTCGTCTTTGGGAATCGCCCAAGGGTAATCTCTATAGTTCCGTCATTCTGAGGCCGGCGGTTGCGCCGATCGTGGGGGCCCAGATTTCATTCGTCGCGTCCCTTGCGGTATCGGATGTCGCACGCGCACTCGTGCAGCCGGCGGGGCAGGTGGCCTGCAAATGGCCGAACGACGTGTTGATCAACGGGCGAAAATTGGCCGGTATCTTGCTCGAATCTGCGGCCACCAGCGGGGTGCTCGACTGGCTGGTGCTGGGTGTCGGCATCAATGTGGCGCACCATCCAAAGATCGGCGGGACCTACCCATCGACGTGCCTCAAGGATGAAAGTCCGCGTATGCCGGATATCGAGCAGGTTGCGGCGCTTTATTTTGACGCGCTCGCCTCGTGGTATGGCCGCTGGCGGCATGAAGGCTTCATGCCGATCCGTGCCGCTTGGCTGGCACGCTCGCTCGGTTTGGGTGCGCCTGTTACGGTCAGGCTTGAGCGCGAGCCGCTTGAGGGGCACTTCGTTGACCTTGACGAGAGCGGCGCGCTCATATTGGAGCTTGCCTCGGGCACGCGACGGACGATCGCGGCGGGCGAGGTTTTTTTCGGCGCGGGTGAGGACCATGTTACTCGCCATTGATGTCGGCAATACAAATACGGTTTTCGCGGTGTTCGACGGCGAGCGCCTGCGCGGCCAGTGGCGTGCCGCGACCGAGCCGCGCCGCACCGCCGATGAATACGCGGTCTGGCTCGATCAATTGCTCCGCCGCGAAGCCTTGTCGCTTGAATCGATCGATGCGGCGATTGTGGCCTCGGTCGTGCCGCAAAGCTTGTTCGCGCTTCGGTATTTGTGTGAGCGCTATTGCCGGTGCGAGCCGAAGGTGGTCGGCGAGGCGGGTGTTGAGCTTGGTCTCAACATCAACGTGGATCGACCGGGCGAAGTGGGCGCCGATCGATTGGTGAATGCGGTCGCGGCCCATAAACGCTATAAGGGTGCCCTGATCATCCTCGATTTCGGTACGGCCACAACGTTCGACGCGGTATCCGCTTCGGGCGATTATGAGGGGGGCGTGATCGCGCCGGGCATCAACCTTTCGCTCGAGGCTTTGCACCGGGCGGCGGCGCAATTGCCGCGGATTGCCGTGGCGCCGCCGGCCACCGTCATTGGCAAGTCGACCGTGCCGGCCATGCAGTCGGGGATTTATTGGGGTTATGTGGGCCTGATCGAAGGTATTGTCAGCCGCATGAAGACAGAGCTCGGCACCGCGTCAACCACCGTGGCGACCGGTGGTCTTGCGCCGCTTTTCGCTCATGGCACCGAGGCGATCGATAAGGTCGACCCCGACCTTACGATCATGGGGCTCTACGAAATCCACCGGCGCAATTCGGTTCGCCAGGGATGACCGAGCCAGTTCGGATCGAACGCAACGCGCTTCATTTTTTGCCGCTCGGCGGATCGGGCGAGATTGGGATGAACCTCAATCTCTATGCCTGCCGTGGCAAGTGGTTGATGGTTGATCTCGGCATTACGTTCGCGGGCGATACCGTGCCCGGTGTCGACGTTTTGATGCCCGACCCAAGCTATATCGAGGAGCGGCGCGACGATCTGCTCGCCATCGTGTTGACCCACGCGCACGAGGATCATCTGGGTGCGGTCGCCTATTTATGGCCGCGTTTGCGTTGCCCGGTTTATGCCACGCCGTTCACCGCGGCCGTGCTGCGCGATAAATTGAACGAGGCGGGTCTATTGGGTGAGGTCGAGCTGATCGAAATGCCGCTCTCGGGGCGGTTCACCATCGGCCCGTTCGATCTCGAATACATCACGCTGACCCATTCAATCCCAGAGCCGAATGCGCTCGTCATCCGCACCGATTACGGCACGCTGCTTCATACGGGGGATTGGAAGATCGACCCCGAGCCGATGATCGGCGAGCCGACCGACCGTGCCGCGCTCGAACAGCTCGGCAATGGCGAGGTGCTCGCCATGATTTGCGATTCGACCAATGCGCTGTCGCCGGGTCGTTCGGGCTCGGAGGGTGACGTCAGACGCAAATTGATCGAGATGGTGGGCGATGCTAAGGCCGGCCTCGCGGTGACGCTGTTTGCCTCCAACGTCGCGCGATTGGCGAGCGTGGCTGTCGCAGCGCTCGAAAACGGGCGTGAGCCGGTGTTGGTTGGTCGTTCGCTTTGGCGCTATGTGAAGGCCGCGCGCTCGGTCGGGTATCTGGGCGAAGAGATCAGATTTCTGAACGAGGATGAAGGCGCGGCGCTGGAGCCGAGCCAGGCGCTCTATCTTTGCACCGGTTGCCAGGGCGAGCCGCGGGCCGCGATGGCGCGGATCGCGGGCGATTCACATCCGCGCATCAAGCTTCGCCAGGGCGATCGGGTGATCTTTTCCTCGAAGATTATTCCCGGCAATGAACTCGCGATTGGGCGCATGCACAACCGGCTCGCCATCCACGGCATCGAGGTGTTGACCGAGCGCGATCATGACGTGCACGTCTCGGGCCATCCGTGTCAGGACGAGCTGCGCGATATGTATCGCTGGGTGCGCCCGCGGATCTCGATCCCGGTTCATGGCGAGTTCCGCCATATGTTCGAACACGCCGCACTCGCGCGTAGCCTTCAAGTGCCCGAGACGATCAATGTGGTGAACGGCCAGGTGGTTAGGCTCGCGCCGGGGCCGGCGGGGATTATCGGCACCGTGCCCACGGGGCGGCTCGCGGTCGATGGCTCGCAGCTTTTGCCGCTTGATCACGAGACCTTGCGGGCGCGACGGCGCTTGAAAGACAATGGCGCTGTTTTCGTTTCGCTCGTACTCGATGGACGGGGCGCGCTGTTGACCGAACCGAGAGTGTCGAGCCATGGCGTCGCGGCCGAGGAGGATACCGACCCCGAACACCAGGAAATCGCTGACGCGGTCGAAAGCGCAGTCGACAAGCTCGACAAAAAGGAACGGCGCGATTTGGAGATCGTGCGCGAGGCGGCCAGGCTGGCCGTGCGGCGCAAGGTGCTAGCGCGCCGCGGCAAACGCCCAGTGATCGACGTCTTGATCTCCCGGTTGTAGGAATCGGCGCTCAACCATGAGCCTCAGACCATGATCGGACGGTTGAATCACATCGCCATCGCCGTGCCTGACCTCAAGGCCGCGGCTGCGGTTTACCGCGACACCTTGGGGGCTAAGGTCTCGGCGCCGCTCGATCTGCCCGCGCATGGCGTGACGACCGTGTTCGTCGAATTGCCCAATGCCAAGATCGAACTCATTCATCCGCTGGGTGACAAATCGCCCATTGCGAGCTTTCTTGAGCGCAACCCGGCCGGCGGCATTCATCATGTCTGCTATGAGGTTGACGATATTCGCGCGGCGCGCGATCGGCTCAAGGCGGCGGGCGCGCGCGTGCTGGGCGACGGCGAACCTAAAGTCGGTGCTCATGGCAAACCGGTGCTGTTTCTCCACCCCAAGGATTTCCTTGGCACGCTGATCGAGATCGAGGAACGCTGAGCATGGGCCCAACCGCGATCGCGCTTGTGTTCATCATCATCTGGTGGCTGATCTGGTTCATGGCCTTGCCAATTGGCGTCAAGCCGCCGGCCAAGGTCGAGCCCGGCCATGCCACGAGCGCACCCGACAAGCCGATGCTCGGCAGGAAAGCCCTGATCACGACCGCGATCACCATCGTGATCGTCGGCATCATTGTCGGTGTTGTCGAGGTGGGTTGGCTCTCGCTTGCGGATTTCGGTGAGTAGGGCGGGGCGATGACTGGCTATTGCGAGGCAGCTTTCGATCACCCCATCCACGGGCCCTATCACGACCGCGATTACGGATTTCCTTTGCGTGATGATGCCGCGCTGTTCGAGCGGCTGGTGCTTGAAATCAATCAGGCGGGGCTTTCCTGGCTGACCATCTTGAAAAAGCGCGCGTCGTTTCACGCGGCCTATGATGGGTTCGATATCGATAAAGTGGCGCGCTATGGCGCGCGTCAACAGGCGCGCCTGTTGGCAGATGCCGGCATCATTCGCAATCGGCTCAAGATCGAGGCCGCGATTGAAAACGCGAAGCGGCTGCAAGCGATCCGGGAGAGTCATGGCTCATTCGCCGCGTGGCTCGACGCGCACCACCCGCAGGACTTAGAGGCTTGGGCCAAATTGATGAAGCGGACCTTCCGTTTTACTGGGGGCGAAATCGTCCGCGAATTCCTGGTTTCGACCGGTTATTTGCCCGGCGCCCATGCGCCAAATTGCCCAATTTATGCCCTGGCGTTGAAGGCCAAGCCGCCCTGGACGCGCGCCGGCTAAGGGTTCTTTAACTGATCCCGGCGAGCCTTGGGCCATGAAGACATCAAAATTTATTGGCCTTTTTTGCGCGGTGCTGTTCGTGCCCGCCCTTGCCATTGGGGCCGAGCAATCGGCCGATTTGCTGAGCCAAGGCGAGCCATCAATTAGCCCGGATGAGACGGTCACCACGGGCGATCCGTGCGACGCGGTTAGCGATTACCAGCCGGCCCCCGACGTGGCCTATCAGGCGGGTGTCGACGTCGATGGCAATCCGGTCACGCCGGCCGATCTCGATGATGGGCCGCGCTCTCTCTTTGGCGCCAATTATGAGCACAACGTTGCCCTGGTCCTGCCGCTGAAGGACGCGACCGATGCCGGCCCCGGCACGGGCGCCGAGCGAGTCGCGGATAGCGATGTCTCGGTCGGTCAGGTGGCGGTACGCGACGGCAAGGTTTATTTCGGTGACCAGCTGATCGGCGATCAAGGCGCTCAGGCGCTCGCCCAAGCCTGCGCCATGCGTCAGGCCAAATCCTCGAACTAGCCTCGTATTCCCGCCCCCGGTTGCGCTCGCGGCGGTCCTTCGGCATATAGTCCTGCCGGCCGGGTTGGCCCGAGCCGCCCGCAACGCAGGAACCGTCATGCGGCTGTCGAGCTATTTCCTCCCCCTCTTGAAAGAAAACCCGACCGAGGCGCAGATCGTCTCGCATCGGCTCATGCTGCGCGCCGGCATGATCCGCCAATCGAGCGCCGGTATTTATACCTGGCTGCCGCTTGGCCATCGCGTGCTGCGCAAGATCGAACAGATCGTGCGCGAGGAGATGGATGCCGCCGGTTGCCAGGAACTCCTGATGCCTTCCATCCAGCCGGCCGAGCTTTGGCAAGAGAGCGGGCGCTATGACGCCTATGGCAAGGAGATGCTCCGCATCACCGACCGCCATGAGCGGGCGATGCTCTTCGGCCCAACGCACGAGGAAGTGATCACCGATCTGTTCCGCACCAGCGTCAAGAGCTATCGCGATTTGCCGAAGAACCTCTATCAGATCCAATGGAAATTCCGCGACGAGGTGCGCCCACGCTTCGGCATCATGCGTGGCCGCGAATTCCTGATGAAAGACAATTATTCCTTTGATCTCGATTTCGCCGGCGCGCGGCACTCGTATAACAAAATGTTCCTCGCCTATTTGCGTACCTTCCGCCGCATGGGCTTGACCTCGATTCCAATGCGGGCCGATTCAGGCGCTATCGGCGGCGATATGAGCCATGAGTTCATCGTGTTGGCGGAGACCGGCGAGAGCGCGGTTTTTTGTGACAAGGCGTGGCTCGATGCCGATCCCTTGAAGGAGACCATCGATTACGGCGCCGATTTGCAGCCCTTCGTCGATCGCTGGACCAGCCTCTATGCCGTGACCGACGACAAGCACGATCCAAAGGCCTGCAATGTGCCGGCCGAACGGCTCTATGAGGGCAGGGGCATCGAGGTCGGGCATATTTTCTATTTCGGCAATAAATACTCCAAGGCAATGAATGCGCGCGTAACCGATGAAACAGGCGCCGAGGTGTTTGTCGAAATGGGCTCGTATGGCATTGGCGTGTCGCGTCTCGCAGGCGCGGTGATCGAGGCGAGCCACGACGACAAGGGCATCATCTGGCCGGCGCCGATCGCGCCGTTCACACTCGGCGTAATCAATCTCCGCAGCGGCGATGCGGCGTGCGATGCCATGGCGGGCGATCTCTATGCGAAATGCCAAAAGGCCGGCATCGAGGTTCTCTATGACGATCGCAATGAACGCGCGGGCGTTAAATTCGCCTCGATGGATTTGATCGGCCTGCCCTGGCAGGCGGCGATCGGCCCGCGCGGCGCGGCGGCTGGCAAGGTCGAGCTCAAGGCGCGCGGCGCCGCTGGGCCGGCCGAGGAACTCTCGGTCGATGCGGTGATTGCCCGCTTGAGCGCGAATTAGACGATGTTTTCCGCCTTCGAGCGCATGGTGGCGTTTCGCTATTTGCGCGCGCGGCGACAAGAAGGTTTCGTCTCGGTCATCGCGGCGTTCTCGCTCGTCGGTATCGCGCTCGGCGTCGGCACGTTGATCGTCGTGATGAGCGTGATGAACGGCTTTCGCGAAGAGCTGCTCGACCGCATTCTCGGCCTCAATGGCCACATGATGATTTATGCCGAGGCCGAGCAATTCACCGACTATGACAAAGTGGCCGGCGCGATTGGAGCCATTCCCGGCGTGATCGCGGCTGCGCCGATGATCGAAGGTCAGGTGATGGCGACCAGCCGCTCGGGCGCGACCGGCGCCCTGGTGCGGGGCTTGCGCGGCGCCGACCTCGCCAAATATCCGCTGGTTGCCGCCAGCATCAAGGCGGGCTCGATCGAGGGTTTTCAGAAAGGCGAGGGCGTTGTCGTGGGCGACCGCTTGGCAGCGCGTCTCGGCGTTGCGGTCGGCGGGCAGATCACCCTCATTTCACCGCAGGGCAATCCGACCGTGATGGGCGTGGTGCCGCGCGCGCGGGCGTTTACCGTGGTCGGCACGTTCAATGTCGGCATGTATGAATATGATTCGAGTTTCGTCTATATGCCGCTCGATCTGGCGCAGCTCTATTTCAAGCTGCCGGGTACGGTGACCGGGGTTGAGGTGATGACCGACAATCCCGACGAGATCATGCGCTTTGCCATGGCGGCGCATGAAGCCGTCGGGCCCGGTTATCGTGTGATCGATTGGCGCCAGACCAATTCGCATTTCTTCACGGCGCTGGAGGTAGAGCGCAATGTGATGTTCATTATTCTGGCGCTCATCGTGCTGGTCGCGGCGTTCAATATCATCGCCGGGCTGATCATGGTGGTGAAGGACAAGGGCCGCGATATCGCGATCATGCGCACCATGGGCGCGACGCGCGGCCAGATCATGCGCATCTTTTTCATGAATGGCGCGGCGATCGGTATTGTCGGCACGCTCGTTGGCCTCGGCCTCGGCGTCGCCGTCGCGTTGAATATCGATTCGATCAAGACATGGCTCGAAGGCTTGACCGGGACCGAGCTGTTCGCGCCCGAAGTGCGCTTCTTGACGCAATTGCCGGCCAAGATCGAGGTGGGCGAGGTGGTCACCGTCGTTGTGATGGCGCTCGGGCTTTCGCTCCTTGCCACGATCTATCCCTCGTGGCGCGCGGCGCGGCTCGATCCGGTCGAGGCGCTTCGTTATGAATGAGCGCGGCCAGGCCGTCCTCGAATTTAGGGACGTCAGGCGAACCTTCGTGCAGGGCGGTCAATCGCTTGACGTGTTGAAGGGCATATCCTTCTCGCTTCATGCGGGCGAGATCGTGGCGCTGACCGGCCCATCGGGCTCGGGCAAATCGACGCTTCTACAAATCGCGGGGCTCCTAGAGCGGCCGAGCGGGGGCGAGGTGATCATCGCGGGGGAATCGGGCGCGCGCCATGGCGACCGCCGTCGCACCCAGATACGGCGTGAGAAGCTTGGCTTCGTCTATCAATATCATCATTTGTTGCGGGAGTTTTCGGCGCTCGAAAACGTCGTGGTGCCGCAGCTGATCGCGGGTGTGCCAAAGCGCAAGGCGCGCGAGCGGGCGCGCCTGCTGCTTGCCAGTCTTGGCCTCTCAGCGCGGGAAGGGCATCGGCCGGCGCGTCTTTCGGGCGGCGAACAGCAGCGTGTGGCGATCGCGCGTGCGCTCGCCAATCAACCGGTCTTGCTTTTCGCGGATGAGCCAACCGGTAATCTCGATCATGGAACGGCGGATTCGGTGTTCCAGGCCCTACTTGCGATCGTGCGGCAATCGGGCCTCGCGGCCTTGATCGCAACCCACAATGCCGAGTTGGCCGCGCGCATGGACCGTCGGCTTGGCCTCGATGACGGTCGCCTGACCGAGTACTAACATATTAACAAAAGAGGCGCGCCGTGCGGCGCGCCTCTGGATGTCAACCGTTCGAACCTGCGATCAATAGAGCCCGGTCTTGTAATTGTCTTCGACGAACTCGTCGGCGTCCTTGATCTCTGTCGCGGTCGGCGGTTTGCCGGGAGGCGCGACTTGTTCAAGGATCATGTGCGCGAGGCTCGGCATTTCCTGGCGCTTTTGATATTTCGTGGGATCCCACAGGCTTGAGCGCGTGAACGCCTTGGCGCAATGCAAGAACGCCTCGTTCACCTCGATCATGATGCCAACCTTGGGCGCCTTGCCGCGAATCTTGGCCTTATCGGCCAGGCTGTCGTCCTGCACGATGCGGGCCTTGCCGTTGACGCGCAGCGTGTCGTTGAAGCCGGGGATCATGAACAAGAGCCCGACATTCGCGTTCTCGGTGATGTTGGACATGGTGTCGAGCCGGTTATTGCCGGGCCGGTCGGGCAGGAAGAGGTGATTGTCGTCGATGATCTGCACGAAGCCGGCTGGATCGCCGCGCGGGCTCACATCCGCCTTGCCTTGCGCGTTCGCCGTGCCGATGCACAGAAAGGGCGAACGGCGGATAAATTCCTTGCAGTGCTCGTCGAGCTTGGGGCGCGATTTATGGATGGCGATATCCATGGTCGGCCCCATGATGTCACGCAATTTGGCTTCGTTTTCGACGACGCGGGTCGACCCATTGGCAGACATGTCTTCCTCCATATCTTGGTGCACCGATCGGCCGCGCGATCTGGCGCCTCGCTGGGAAAACTAGCAGCTTTGGTTGGGCCTTGAAAGCGGGGTCGGGCCCTTTGGCTCAGGGCGGAAATCTCTTATCGCCGTTCGCTCGCGGCGCGCTAAGATCAGCTCCCCGCCCACGAGTCCGAGCGCGCCATGAGCCACGCTGATTTCATTCATTTGCGCGTCCATTCGGCCTATTCGCTGTCGGAAGGCGCGATCAAGGTCGATGAATTGGTCGCGCTCTGCGGTACCGAGCACATGCCGGCGGTGGCGGTTACCGATCGGGGCAATTTATTCGGGGCGCTGGAGTTTTCCTTGGCGGCGGCGAAGGCCGGAGTCCAGCCCATTATTGGTTGCGAGCTGCCGGTTGAGCCGGTGTTGCCGGAGGGCCGCAAGCCCGCGCCCGATGCGCGCGACTGGCTCGTGCTCTTGGCGCAAAACGAGACCGGCTATCGAAATTTGATGAAGCTCTCGAGCAAGCTGTATCTCGATGGCGATGCTCATGCCGCGCCGCGCCTTGGGCTGGAGGCCATCGAGGCTCATAGCGACGGATTGATCGCGTTGAGCGGCGGTCCGGCCGGGCCGATTGGGCGGTTGCTCCTGGCTGGGCAAATCGATGCGGCGCGGGTTTTGCTCGAACGTCTGGCGCGGGCTTTTCCGGGGCGGCTCTATGTCGAACTGATGCGTCATGGCCTCGAAGAGGAATCGCGGACCGAGGCGGCCTTTATCGAATTGGCGGATGCGCTCGATCTGCCCCTCATTGCGACCAATGACGCCTATTTCGGTCCGCGCGATATGCAGGCCGCGCACGATGCGCTCCTCTGCATCGCGGATGGGATGTTGGTCGACGAGCCGGAGCGGCGCCGGCTGACCGCCGATCACGGCTTTCGCTCGGCGGCGGAGATGCGGGCCTTGTTCGCCGATCTGCCCGAGGCGGTCGATAACACGCTCGTGGTGGCGCGGCGCTGCGCCTTCAAGGTGGAGGCGCGCGCGCCGATCCTGCCGCCCTTCGCGGACGGCAATGGCATGGACGAGGCGACGCTACTGACGCGTGAGGCCAGACTTGGCCTCGAGCAACGGCTGGTCGATCATGTTTTCACGCCGGCGATGGACGAGGCCGCGCGCGAGGCTGCCGCGACGCCCTATCGCGATCGTTTGGCCTATGAGCTCAAGGTCATCATCGAGATGAAATTTCCGGGCTATTTTCTGATCGTCGCGGACTTCATCAAATGGGCGAAGACGAATGACATTCCGGTCGGCCCGGGGCGCGGCTCGGGCGCGGGCTCGGTGGTCGCTTGGGCGCTCACCATCACCGATCTCGATCCCTTGCGTTTCGGCCTTTTGTTCGAGCGGTTTCTCAACCCCGAACGCGTATCGATGCCAGACTTCGATATCGATTTTTGCCAAACGCACCGCGATCGCGTGATCGAATATGTACGCGACCGCTATGGCGCGGAGCGGGTGGCGCAAATCATCACCTTCGGCAAATTGCAGGCGCGCGCGGCGTTGCGCGATGTCGGACGCGTGCTCGGCATGAGCTATACGCAAGTCGATCGGCTATGCAAATTGGTGCCGAACAATCCGGCCAATCCGGTCACCCTGAAGCAGGCGATCGATGGCGAGCTGCAATTGCAGGCCGCGCGCGATAGCGAGCCGCAAGTCGCGCGGCTGATGGATATCGCGCTTCGGCTCGAAGGGCTCTATCGCAACGCCTCGACCCATGCGGCCGGTGTGGTGATCGCCGATCGGCCACTCGATGAGCTCGTGCCGCTTTATCGCGACCCGCGCGGCAGCATGATGGCGACCCAGTTTTCGATGAAATATGTCGAGCTGGCCGGCCTCGTGAAATTCGATTTTCTCGGGCTCAAAACGCTCACCGTGCTTGAGCAAGCGTGCCAGCTCATCCGCGCGGGCGGCGATGAGGTCGATTTGCTGAAAATCCCGCTCAATGACGCGAAGACCTACGCCATGCTCGGCGAGGGGGCGACAGTCGGCGTGTTTCAGTTGGAAAGCTCGGGCATGCGCGATGTGCTGCGCCAAATGCGGCCCGACGCGTTCGAGGACATCATCGCGCTCGTCGCGCTCTATCGGCCGGGCCCGATGGATAACATCCCGAAATACATCGCCTGCAAACACGGCACCGAACAGCCCGATTATCTGCACCCGAGCCTGATCGACACGCTGAAGGAAACCTTCGGTGTCATCATCTATCAAGAACAGGTGATGCAGATCGCGCAAGTGTTGGCTGGGTTCAGCCTCGGCAGCGCCGATCTGTTGCGCCGTGCGATGGGCAAAAAAATCAAGGCCGAGATGGCCGCGCAGGAAAAAGCCTTCGTCAATGGCGCGATGCAGAACGGCGTCACCAAGGTCGACGCCGCGCGTATTTTCGAGTTGGTCGCGAAGTTTGCCGGCTATGGCTTCAACAAATCGCACGCCGCAGCCTATGCGTTGGTCGCCTATCAGACCGCCTATTTGAAAGCCAATTACCCGGTTGAGTTCCTGGCCGCCTCGATGACACTCGATATGGGCGATAGCGACAAGATCAACGCCATGCGCCAAGAACTCGATCGTTTGTCGATCCAACTCTTGCCGCCCGACATCAATCGCTCGGATGCTATTTTTTCGGTTGAGCGCTTGGCCGAGGGCCGGCGTGCGGTGCGTTATGCCTTGGCGGCTATTCGGAATGTCGGGGTCGCGGCGACCGAAACGATCTGCGCGGCGCGTCGGCAGGGCGGCGCGTTCGCCGATCCGTTCGATTTGGCCGCGCGGCTCGATGCGCGCGCGGTCAATAAGCGGCAGCTGGAAAATCTGATCAAGGCCGGCGCGTTTGACGGGATCGAGCCAAACCGACGACGCTTGTTCGATGCGGCCGAGCTCCTGGTGCGTTATGCCGCCGTGTCGGCAGAGAGCCGGGTGAGCAAGCAGGATTCGCTGTTCGGCGCGGCGACCGGGGTTGAGGCCGCGCGGCCCGTATTGCCGGCGTTGCCCGACTGGCCGCCGCTTGAGCGCATGATGAACGAATATGAGGCGATCGGGTTCTATCTTTCGGCGCATCCGCTCGATGGGTGCTCGGGCGCGCTCGCGCGGCTTGGGGCGACGCCGCTCGATGGCGTGGCGGCGGCGGTCGAGCGCGGCCTGGTGCGGCTCAGGGTTGCCGGGGTCGTGCTCGGCAAGCAGGAGCGCGGCGCGGCCGGTCAGCGCTTTGCCTTCATTCGAATTTCCGACACGACAGGAAGTCATGAGGTCGCGGTCTTCCGAGAAAGCTATGCCGAGGCACGCGAGCTGATCGAGCCTGGGCGCTCGGTTCTGATCACGGCGACCGCGCGGGTCGATGGCGGCGCGGTCAAGCTGACCGCCCAGACCATCGAGGATTTGGGCCCGAGGCTTGCCGGGCAGATGAACGGCCTCGAAATCCGCCTCCGCGATATCGGTCCTCTGAAGTCGCTTTCGGATCTCGTCAAAAAGGCGAAACCAGGCAAGGCCCGGCTTTCGCTCCTGATCGAGCGGGGCGATGAGGAGATCAGCATCGATTTGGCCAATTCGTTCGGCTTGACGCCCGCCATGCGGGCTGAAATCGCGGCCATTCCGGGGGTCCTCGGCGTAACCGACGCTTGAAGGTGGCCGGCTTAGCCGCTTTCCGCTTGCCAGGACGGCAGGCTAGGGGTATCAAGCGCGCGCCTGGGAGACCGGGCAAATTCACACGCGGGCGGACCGGCGCGGCGCTTTAGGGCGCGGCGGCGGTCGGACCGGTGCGGCGGGCCTAGGCCCGACCGCCACAGCCTGCGGCGGCATAACCGGAAATAGGACACCAATTCAATGGCTTTGCCTGAATATAGCATGCGTCAGTTGCTCGAGGCTGGCGTGCATTTCGGCCACCAAACCAAGCGCTGGAACCCGAAGATGGAGTCTTTCATCTTCGGTATTAGGAACGGCGTCCATATCATCGATCTGGAACAAAGCGTGCCGTTGCTCGACCACGCGCTCCAGGTGCTGCGCGATGCCGCGGCGTCGGGTGGGCGGGTGCTCTTTGTTGGCACCAAGCGCCAGGCCCAAGAGCCGATCGCCGAGTGCGCCAAGCGCTGCGGCCAGTATTACGTGAACCACCGCTGGCTCGGTGGCATGTTGACCAATTGGAAGGCGGTCTCAGGCTCGATCCGCACCATGATCGACCTCGACCAAAAGCTCGCCGAGAGCGAGATCGGCCTGACCAAGAAGGAAATCCTGCAATTGACGCGGCGACGCGACAAACTCGCCCGCGCGCTCGGTGGCATTCGCGAAATGGCGGGCCTGCCGGCGATCATCGTGGTGATCGACACCAACAAGGAAGCGATCGCCATTCAAGAGGCGACCAAGCTGCATATTCCGGTCGTCGGTATCCTCGATAGCAATTGCGACCCGAGTTTCATCACGCACCCGATCCCCGGCAATGACGACGCCACCCGTGCGATCAATCTTTATTGCGATCTGTTCGCGCGCGCGGTGCTCGACGGTCTGCAGGCCGAGATGGCCGCGGGCGGCAAGGACATCGGCGCGGCCGATGTGGTGATCGAGACCCTACCTTCAGTCGCCGGCGACGGCGCACCAGCCGCACCGGCGAGCTGACATCAAGACCCGATTAGAGGAGAAGCGGCATGGCTGAGGTATCGGCTGCGCTGGTCAAGGATCTGCGCGAGAAAACTGGCGCCGGCATGATGGATTGCAAGAAGGCGTTGGCCGAGACTGCCGGCGACGTCGAGGCGGCGGTCGATTGGCTGCGCAAGAAGGGCCTAGCCGCGGCCGCCAAGAAGGCCAGCCGGGTGGCGTCAGAAGGCCTGGTCGGTCTGGTGGTCGAGGGTGCCAAGGGCGCCGTCGTCGAGGTCAATTCCGAGACCGATTTCGTTGCGCGTAATCCGCAGTTTCAAGAGACGGTGCAGGAAATTGCCCGCGCTTCGCTCGGCGTTGGCGGCGCGCATGATCGTTTGGCAGCGGCCAAACTCGCCAAGAGCGGCCGCAGCGTGTCGGATGAAATCACCCATCTGATCGCCATCATCGGCGAAAACATCAGTCTGCGCCGTAGCCAGGGCCTTACGGTCGGCACCGGCATGATCGCGTCTTATGTGCATGGTGGCGTTGGGACCGGGATCGGACGGATGGGCGTTCTGGTCGCGCTTGAATCAACGGCGCCCGCGGCGGCCCTGAAGGAGATCGGGCATCAGCTCGCCATGCATGTCGCCGCGGCCAATCCGCGCGCGATCTCACCGGCAGACCTTGACCCCGAGCTGATCGCGCGCGAACGCGCGGTGTTGGTGGATCAAGCCAAGGCCAGCGGCAAGCCCGACGCGATCATCGAAAAGATGGTCGAGGGCCGGTTGCGCAAATATTACGAAGAAGTCGCGCTGATCGAGCAGATCTGGGTGATCGACGGCGAAAGCAAGGTCGGCAAGGTGGTCGAGGCGGCGGCCAAGGCGGCGGGCGCACCCATCACCATCAAGGGCTTTGTGCGCTTCGCGCTTGGCGAGGGTATTGAGCGGAAGGAAAGCGATTTCGCCAGCGAAGTCGCGGCCGCGGCCAAGGGCTCCTGAGCCAGGTTCCGGAAGGCGCCAGAAGTATCTGCCAATGTGGCAGGGGCTGGGCGGCTGTAGTATCGTTTCCGAGGTTGTGGTGAGCTAGAGTCGGCGTGCGTCCGCGCGCAGGCTTGGCCGCGCCGCGTATTGCCTGACCGCCGTCCCCGGAGACCCTATGTCAGCACCTCTCAAATTCCGCCGCGTCCTCCTAAAAATCTCCGGAGAGGCGCTGATGGGCGATGGCACCTATGGCATCGACAACGGCACGGTTGATCGCATCGCGGCCGATATGAAAGCCGTCCATGCGAGCGGCGTGCAGCTTTGCGCGGTGGTTGGCGGTGGCAATATTTTTCGCGGGCTCTCGGGGGCTGCCGCCGGGATGGAGCGGGCCAATGCCGACTATATCGGCATGCTTGCGACCGTGATGAACGCGCTCGCGATGCAGCATGCGCTCGAGCGCCACGGCGTGCCGACCCGCGTGCTTTCGGCGATCCCGATGGCGACCATTTGCGAACCCTATATCCGCCGGCGCGCCACGCGCCATATGGAAAAAGGACGCTTGGTAATTTTCGCGGCTGGTACCGGCAATCCATTTTTCACGACTGACACCGCCGCCGCGTTGCGCGCCGCCGAAATGGGGTGCGATGCGTTGTTCAAAGGGACCAAGGTGGACGGCGTCTATTCCGCCGATCCCAAGCGCGACGCCAAGGCCGTACGCTATGAGGAGCTCACGTTCCTCGACGTTCTGGCCAAGGACCTCAAGGTTATGGATGCTTCGGCGATCTCACTTGCGCGCGATAACAATATTCCCATCGTGGTATTCTCGATTCAGCAACCAGGAGGCCTCGCCGCCGTGTTGGCGGGTAAAGGGCCACACACCGTGATCCGGGAGGACGGACAACGCCATGCCTGATTCCGATCTTGCCGATGTGAAACGACGCATGCAAAGCGCCGTCGATGTGCTGCGCGGCGAATTGACGGGGCTACGCACGGGGCGTGCATCGGCCAACCTTTTGGAGCCGATCACGGTTGAAGTCTATGGCGCGCACATGCCGTTAAAGCAGGTCGCGACCATCAACGTGCCCGAGCCCCGGATGATCACGGTCCAAGTTTGGGATCGCAGCCAGGTCAAGGCGGTTGAGCGCGCGATTCAGCAAGCCGGGCTTGGGCTCAACCCGATCGCCGAAGGGCAGATGCTGCGTATTCCGATCCCCGAGCTCAACCAAGAGCGTCGCACCGAATTGGCCAAGATTGCGCACAAATATGCGGAGCAGGCGCGTGTCGCGGTTCGCAATGTGCGGCGCGACGGCATGGATCGGATCAAGAAGCAGGAAAAGGGCGGCGACCTCAGCCAGGACGAGGCACGCTCTCAAACTGAGCAGACGCAAAAGACGACCGATCAAATGATCAGTCAGATCGACCAGCTTTTGGCGGCTAAAGAAAAAGAGATCATGCAGGTCTGACGCGGATGGCCCTTGCCCCTTCTTATGGTTCGCCGGCGCCGGTTCCCCGGCACGTCGCCATCATCATGGATGGCAATGGTCGTTGGGCGAAGGCGAGGGGCTTGCCACGCATCGCGGGCCACCATCAAGGCGTCGAGGCCGTGCGCCGTTGCGTGCAGTCGTGTACCGATCTTGGCATCGGCTATTTGACGATCTATGCGTTCTCTTCGGAAAACTGGAAGCGACCGGCCTCAGAGGTCAATGACCTCATGGGTTTGCTGCGCGTCTATATCAGGCGCGAGGTCAGCGAATTGTCGCGCAATGGCGTGCGTATTCGTTTCATCGGCGATCGGGGTCGGCTGGCGGCCGATATCAATCGGCTGATCGAAGAATCGGAAGAGCAGACAAAGGCGAACCGGCGCCTAACCCTGACGGTCGCGGTCAATTATGGCGGTCGACAAGAAATTCTCGATACGGTTCGCACCATCGCGCGCCGTGTCCGCGCTGGCGAGCTTGACCCTGAGATGATCGACGAGACGATGTTCGGCCGTGCGTTGCAGACTGCCGATACGCCGGACCCGGATCTCGTGATTCGCACCAGCGGCGAGCAGCGCGTGAGCAATTTTCTGCTCTGGCAGTCGGCCTATACTGAATTCGTTTTCACGCCGACGCTCTGGCCCGATTTCGGCCACGCCGACCTCGAAAGCGCGATCCGCGAATATCAAAGCCGTGAAAGACGCTACGGCGGCGCCGGCGGCTGAGCCGCCCCGTCCCGCGTCCGAGCTGAGGCGGCGTGTGCTCGCGGCCGTGCCGCTCGCGCTCGCCGCGCTCGGGCTCGGCTATCTCGGTGGCCCGGCTTTTTATGTCATTACAGGGTTGGTCGCGCTTGGCATGGCCTATGAATGGCTGCGCCTTTGCTTCGGGCAAACACCGTCGGGTCGAAAAAACGTTGGGCCTGCCGTGATCGGCCTCGGGTTTATTGTCCTTGTCGCCTTGGCGACTTCTTGGTTGCGCGGTGGCCCAAGCGATGGCCGGGCGCTCATACTCTGGCTCCTCCTCGTCGTGTGGGCGACGGACAGCGGCGCCTATTTCATCGGCCGCACACTTAAAGGTCCGCGGCTCTGGCCGAAACTTAGCCCGAAGAAAACCTGGTCCGGGGCGATTGGCGGCCTATTATTGGCTATGATGGTGTCGATCGGGGTTGGTCATGGCGTCGCCGTGGCCGGTTGGACGGGCTCACCCTCGGTCGTCTGCCTGGTCTTCGCTGGATTGATGACCGGGGTCCTCACACAAGCCGGCGATCTGCTCGAATCCGCTGCCAAGCGCCACTACGGGGTTAAGGATACCGGTGCCCTTATTCCGGGGCATGGCGGGCTTCTCGACCGGCTCGATGGATTCTCAACCGCGGTGCTGGGACTCGCTTTGGCGGTTCTTGGTGGTGGTGGGGAGGCCCTAATGTGGGCCGCTCACTAACTATATTTGTTAGCTACGTCAAATAGTTGTCTGTTCAGTGCGGGCTCCCATAACTTGCAAAAACGCGGTGTGGTCCCTATTATGCCGCGTCGCATCTGCGTCGATTCGCGGCGGGGCGAAGTGACGGCGCCAAAGACGACATAAGAGCGAGGACGAACGGCCGAGCTTAGGGTATTGGGTGAGGCCTTCGGATCGACATGGAACTCATTTCAAGTATTTGGGGTTATGCGTGGCCATTCTTAGCCACGATCACCGTCATCGTGTTTGTCCACGAGCTCGGCCATTATTTGGTCGCACGCGCCAATGGTGTGCGCGTTGAAGTATTTTCGATCGGCTTCGGCCCCGAACTTTTCGGCTTCCGCGACAGTCATGGTACGCGCTGGAAGCTCAGCCTGTTGCCGCTCGGCGGCTATGTGAAGTTCTTTGGCGATGCCAATGTTGCGAGTGGCGCAAAAGATCCTGCGACATTCGTGCCCATTGAGGAAGATCGTCGGGTTTTATTTCATCACAAGCGGGTCGGGCAGCGCGCCGCGGTTGTCGTGGGCGGCCCGCTTGGCAATTTTGTGTTTGCGATCATCGTGTTTGCCTTCCTCTTTGGTTTTGTCGGCGAACGGTACACGGCGCCGGACATTGTTGATGTGTTGCCCGGGGGCGCCGCCGAATCGGCTGGGATTAAGCCGGGTGATCGCCTGATTACAATTCAAGGCCAGCCGGTCGAACGCTTTGAAGACCTTCAAAGTGTCGTTGAGACCAACCCTGGCACACCGCTTTCGATCGTCGTGCGTCGTGGTGAAGCGGAGATCGCGCTGACCGCGATCCCGGAACTCACGCAAGTTACCGACAGATTTGGCGGCACGCGGCAAATTGGACGCTTGGGCGTAAAGGGCGGCCAGGTGGCGTTCCGCGAGGTCGGCACGGGCGAAGCGATGTGGGGCGCGGTTCGTGAAACCTTCACCATTGCGATCAGCACGCTGAAAGCGGTTGGACAGATGATTAGTGGCTCGCGCTCGACCGAAGAGCTCGGCGGTCCGATCCAAATTGGCCGTATGTCGAGGGAAATCGCGGAGGACGGGGGCTTTTTCAGCCTCATCTATTTCATGGCGATCCTCTCGATCAATCTTGGCCTAATCAACCTATTCCCCGTGCCAATGCTGGACGGTGGGCATTTGATCTTCTATGTTTGGGAAGCGATTGCAGGGCGGCCACTAAAACCGCGCGTGCAGGAAATTGGAATGCGCGTGGGTTTTGTGTTGGTCATTGCATTGATGGTCTGGGTGACAAGCAAAGATCTTATCCGTCTCGGCGTGTTGGACCTGTTCTGAGGCGAGGCCGAATGTGCTGACGCCCAGGCGGCGTAGTCTAACATCTCAGTTGATCCTGGGCATTCTTCTCGCCCTCGCGCTTGGTTTTGGCGTTGGGGTCGGAACGCATTCCACGTGGGCGCAAGAGGCAGAGACCAGCACTGAAGCTGTCGGTACGATCGGCGCCATCGCGATTGAGGGCAATGAGCGTATCGAGGCGGAGACCGTTCGTTCCTATCTTTCGATCGGCGTGGGCGATCCCTTCGATGGCGGCACGGTCAACAAAGCGCTGAAGGCGCTGTTTGCCACGGGCCTGTTCGCCGACGTGACGATCCGTCGCGAGGGGGGCACCCTCGTGGTGCGCGTGGTTGAGAACCCGATCATCAACCGGGTGGCCTTCGAGGGTAATCGCAAGATCGACGATACTGCGCTGTCGGCCGAGGTTCAGTTGAAGGCGCGCGTTGTCTATACCCGGCCACGCGTTCAAAGCGACGTTCAGCGCATCCTTGAGATATACCGGCGAAGCGGCCGATTTGCGGCCAAAGTCGATCCCAAGGTCGTGCCGCTGCCGCAAAACCGTGTCGATCTCATTTTTGAAATCGACGAGGGGCCGGTGACCAGCATCACGCGGATCAGCTTCGTTGGGAACAAAAAGTTTGGTGATAGCGAGCTGCGCACTGAGATCGCGACGCGTGAAAGCGCGTGGTATCGCTTTTTCAGCAGCGATGATACCTATGACCCAGATCGCTTGACGTTCGATCGCGAGCTCCTGCGCAAATTCTACTTGAAAGAGGGCTACGCCGATTTTCGCGTTCTTTCAGCGGTCGCGGAATTGACGCCGGATCAAGACGGCTTCCTTGTGACGTTTACCGTCGAGGAGGGTGAGCGGTACAATTTCGGCAAAATCGACATCGAGAGCAAACTAAAGGGGATCGACGTCGAAACCTTGAAACCGCAGCTGACCACGTTCGAAAACGATATTTACAACGCGGATGAGGTCGAAAAATCGATCCTTGCGCTGACCGATGCGGTCGGAAACTTTGGCTATGCCTTCGTCGATATCGAACCGGCGGTTAAGCGGGATCGCGAGAAGCGAATCATCGATTTGACCTATCAAATCGCCGAGGGGCCGCGTGTTTATGTCGATCGTATCGAGATCATCGGCAATGTGCGGACGCTCGATAAGGTGATCCGGCGTGAATTTCGCTTGGTTGAGGGCGATGCCTTCAACGCGGCAAAGGTGCGGCGTTCGCGCGATCGGATCCGCGGGCTCGGCTTCTTTGAAACGGTCGACGTTCAGGCCTCGCCAGGTGAGCAGCCCGATCGTTCGGTGGTGACGGTCGCGGTGCAGGAGAAATCGACCGGCGAATTGAGTTTTGGCGCGGGCTTTTCGACGCTTGACGGGCCGTTGGCCGATATCAGCATCACCGAGCGCAATTTGGTCGGCAAAGGGCAAGATTTGCGGTTAGGCTTTACGATCTCGGCACGCCGTCAAGAGGTCGATCTATCCTTCACCGAGCCCTATTTCCTTGACCGCAACATGTCGGCCGGCGTCGACCTATTCCATCGCACCACGGACTTTCAGTCCGAGAGTTCGTATGATGAGAAGAACTCCGGGATTGGGCTACGAACCGGCTACTCGATCGCCGAGGATTTGTCACACAGCGTCAATTATCGCTTGAGCTTCGATGAGATTCGCAACATTCGGAGCGATGCCTCCCGATTTATTCGGGCGCAGGAGGGCAACTCCACCAAATCGCTGGTCGGGCACAGTTTGCTTTATGATCGTCGCAATAACCGGCAGGAACCTAGCTCTGGATACTATGCAGGATTTGGCCAGGATTTTGCCGGCGTCGGTGGCGACGTGAACTACCTTCAGAATACGGTTCGCGCGGGCTATTATTACCCGATCACCGAGGATTTCGTTGCGTCGGTCTCGGGTCGCGCCGGCTATATGTTCGGCCTGTTCGGCGATGATGTACGGGTCAATGACCGTTTCAATCTCGGTGGCTCGAGCCTTCGAGGCTTCGCCTCCAGTGGCGTTGGGCCGCGCGATCTCAACACGGACGATGCGTTGGGCGGCAATGTGTTTTACACAACGACCCTTGAGATCAGTACGCCGCTTCGTTTCATCGACGAGGTCGATATTCGGGGGCGGATATTCACGGACATCGGCAGTCTGTTTAAGGTCGACGACGAGGGCAGTGAGATTGCCGATATCAGCAGCCCGCGCGCGTCGGCCGGTATCGGGTTCACCTACGTATCTCCGTTCGGTCCGATCCGGGTCGACTTAGCTCAAGCCTATCTCAAGCAAAGTTTCGACAAGACGGAGATTTTTCGGTTCAGCTTTGGCACGAGGTTCTAATGGCGCGCGTCGCGTTTGCTTTCGCGTTCTTGGTTGCGGTGCTTCTTGGTGTGCAGTTTGGTGGCGGGACGGCCAGTGCCGCCGCTGCACCGGCTGTGATTGGTGTGGTCGACGTTCAGGTGATCCTGCGTGATTCGACCGCCATGAAGGCGATTCAATCTCAGGTCGAAGAAAAACGCGGCCAATATCAGACTGATATCTCCGGTCAGGAGAAGCG
>CAMDNF010000044.1:0-21223 GCA_945902735.1 Rhizobium sp. Q54
ACGCGCAGATCATCGAACGGCCGCGCCACGATCTGCATGCCGGTCGGCACACCGGATTTGGAGAAGCCGGTCGGCACGCTCATGGACGGACATTGGCTTACCAGATTGAAGCCGTGGGTCATGATCCAGCCGACATAGGCGTTCACAACCTTGCCATTGACCGTAAAATTGCGATCGAACTCGTCATGGCCGATTTTGACTGACGGAATGGCCAGCGTCGGGCAGAGCATCACATCATAGTTCGAAACGATCGGCTGCAATTTGCGCCACATCTCACCGCGCTTGAGATTGCATTGGTAGAGACGGCTCGCATCATGACCGAGCCCCTTTTCCAACAGGTTCACGACAAAGGGGTCCATCTCATAGCGCCAGCGCGGCAAATAATGCGCGGCGATGCCCGCGAAGAGGCCTTCCCACCAGGTCAGCCAACAATCCAGTACGCCCCAATCCCAGCCCAGATCGACCTCCTCGACCTTGCAGCCAAGCGCGCGCAATGAATCGGCGGCCGCGCGTAAATTACGCTCGACCTCAGGATCGACCGGGACATACCCAAGATCAACCGAGAGCGCGATCTTGAACCCTTTGAGCGATTCTGGCGCCTCAGGAATAACGATGCTCTCTCGCAACGAACAAAGATCGTCATCGTGCGGGCCCGACATTACATTTTGCATCAGGGCGGCATCGGCGACGCTGCGCGTCATCGGGCCATAATGCAGGATCGATTCCAGCGGGTGGTCGCGGTCGAGCGGGTTGCGACCGAAGGGCGGTTTGTAGCCGACAATACCGCAAGCCGATGCCGGTATGCGGATCGAGCCGCCGCCATCGGTGCCGTCGGCCAAGGTACTCATGCCGGCCGCAATGATCGCGCCCGCGCCGCCGGATGAACCGCCCGCGCCGTAATCTTGATTCCAGGGATTAAAGGTTTGGCCCCAAAGCGGGCTTCGCGTGTTGCCGGAATAGGCAAATTCCGGGGAGGTCGAGCGCACATGCATAATGGCGCCCGCCTTGAATAACCGATCGACGGTCGCCGCGGTGTAATCGGGTCGAAAGTTCTCAAAGATTTTCGAACCGAAGGTGGTGAGCTCACCCTTGACCGGGTGAAAATCCTTGATGGCGACCGGCAGCCCCTCGAGCGGGCGCGGCCGAGCGCCCTTCTTCATGTATTGCGTCTCGGCCTTCTTCGCTTGCGCCAAGGCACGGTCATAAAATTCGTAAGTAATCGCATTGAGCTTGGGGTTGACCGCCTCGCAACGCGCGATCACGGCTTTCATTAGCTCGACGGGCGAAAGTCTTTTCGCCTTGAAGGCACTGATCGCCTCAGTGCCGGTCATATAGCAAAGCGAGAGATCGGAAGTTGCCATGGCATCCCCCAGGTTGAATTGGTCTCACCCTCTAAAGGCGCTATGCTGAGGCCTCTCGGCCACGCGCGCAACTGGCTGAGTGCGTCTAATATGCGTCAAAATTGAGGGGCTGGCCGTGGTCGAGACCCGTAAAATTGTCGTGGTCCGCGAGACAATAGTCGGCGAAATGGGCCTCGCCTTGCCGAAGCCTATCTCGCGCGTAGCGGGCCTCGCAGTCGTTCAGAACCCGTTTGCCGGGCGCTATGTCGCCGACCTCTCACCGCTCTATTCAGTGGGGCGCGCGATCGGCGAGCGCTTGATGCCCGAGCTCCTCACCCTGCTCGGCTGCCCGGCGATTTCCTATGGCAAGGCTGCCATGGTGGGAACCGCCGGCGAAATAGAACATGGCGGCGCCTGCATTCATCCGATGCTAGGAAAACCGATGCGCGGCGCGATCGGCGGCGGCAAGGCGTTGATCCCCTCGAACGTCAAGGTCTGCGCGGCCGGCGCGACACTCGATGTTCCGCTCGGACACAAGGATGATCTTTGGTCGTTCGACCATTTCGACACGATGACCGTCATGCTTGCCAATGCGCCGCGACCCGACGAAATTGTGATTGTGATCGCGCTCGCCGATGGCGGCCGGCCGCTACCGCGTTGCGGTACGGCACCTGCCTAGACAATCACGCCTTCGGCGCGGTCGCGATCATCGAGGGTCGTTTAGCAAAGCCGTCATACCAAGTCGCGAGCTTCGGGCAGCGACCTCGCCAATCCTTCGTATGGCGAAAATCGACATGGCCAAGGCCGCAGCCAATTGCGATTTGATCGATACGAAGCGGACCGGATGCGATGGCGTCGATCTCTCTTTCAAGCGCATCGATCGCACGATTGACGCGCGTCCAGTGGCGATCATAGAGCGTCTTCGAGCGCTCGTTCTCGGGCAAGGTCTTCTGGCCCTGGAAGGCAACTGACGCCTCGGTCAATCCCTTGGCAAGTGAGCAGCGGGTGAGCCACCGCCAGTGGTCGGCACTAGGAAACAGGGCCGGCTTTTTCGCGGTGCTGTCGAGATATTGGCAAATGACGTCGCTGTCATAGAGCACCGCGCCGTCATCGAGAACAAGCGTTGGAATTTGGCGCAGCGGATTGATCGCATCGAGAAACGCCGCTTCATAGACGTTGATAATTTGAGTCTCGAGCTTGATGTCATGTTCAAGCGCAACGATCGACACCTTGCGACCGAACGGTGTCGTTCCTGCCGTATAGAGCTTCATCGCTTTTCTCCCCTGGGTTGACAGGCGCGCCGCGCCGCCCATTTGACGCGGCACCGTGCCCCGGATCAACGCGGCGGGCAAGCCACTTCGACCGGGCCTAACGGTTGATACCAGCCCAGCTTCGTGCGAGAAGTCGACCTGCCTGAAAACTAGGGAGCGGCCTATGAACGTCTTGGTGCTCGGTGCCGGCGTGGTCGGTACGGCGGCCGCTTATTATCTAAATCGCGCCGGTCATGCCGTCACAGTGATCGAGCGGCAAAGCGCCGCCGGCATGGAAACTAGTTTTGGCAATGGCGGCCATGTAAGCGCATTCACATCGCGCCCTTGGGCAAGCCCAACCGTGCCACGGATGTTGATGCAATATTTCGGCCGCGAGGACGCCCCCTATTTGGTGCGGCTGCGGCCTGAATTGCGCCAATGGCTCTGGGGCGTCCGATTCCTGCGCAATTGTACCAATGCGAGGCACAACGAGACCGCACGTCATATGGTGCGGCTCTCGATGTACTCCTATGAGGCGCTTAAAGAAGTGCGGGAGGCCGAGCGGCTTGAGTATGACCAAGTCGCGAAGGGCGTGATCCATCTTTATCGCACGCAAAAGGCACTCGATGAGGCCGCGCGCACGGAGCTGCAGACCGATGATCCGCGCGGTCGCCCTGAGATTCTCGATTCCGCGCGCATGGTTTCGGTCGAGCCTGCGCTCGAACAATCTCGTCATCTCTATCAAGGTGCGCTTTATTTTCGTCATGACGAGACAGGCGACGCACATAAATTCTCGCGCGGGCTTGCGGCGGCGGCGGCGGCGCGTGGTGTCGATTTTCGGTATGGCACGAATGTTCGCGCGCTCGTGCGCGAGGGCGATCGCATTGTTGCCGTCGATACGGATCAAGGCCGCCTCACCACCGATTCCGTTGTCATGAGTCTCGGTGCGGAAGGCGCGTTATTCCTCCGTCGCGTTGGCGTTGAGGTTCCGATCTATCCGGTTAAGGGCTACTCGGTCACGTTGCCGACCGATGGCTATAACGGCACGCCAATGATGGGAATTCATGACGAGGAATTGCGTATCGTCACATCGACTTATAAGGGTCGTTTGCGGGCTGCCGGCACGGCTGAGCTCGTTGGCTATGATCGCACCATCACACAAAGTCGCGTCGATACCGTGTTGAAGGCCGTCATGCAGGTCTTTCCGAATGGCGGCGATGCGTCGCGGGTCGAGCGCTGGACCGGACTGCGCCCGATGACGCCCGATTGCGCGCCAATGATCGGCGCGACGCGCGTGAAGAACCTTTATCTCGACACCGGGCATGGCAGTTTGGGCTGGACCCTCGCGTGCGGCTCGGGCCGCGCAATCGCTGACCTCGTTTCGAGCCGCAAGCCTGAGATCGACCTAAGCGGCTTCGAGGTCGATCGGTTCTAGCCGGCATTGCTTGATCGTTATGGTGCTTCACGATCCTGCGCTCACCTATTCCGCTATCGCCGCGGCGACACTATGGCTTGGTCTCCTCCTATTGCCTTGGCGTCCCTGGAGCACGAGGGAGCGGTTGGAGGCACGAGGCGAATCGCCCGACGCCGATCTGTCATCGGTCGTCGTTCTCATTCCGGCAAGGAACGAAGCCGCGACGATCGGGATCACGCTCGCGTCCTTGGGCCGGCAGGGCCGGGGCCTTAAAGCCATCCTGATTGATGATCAGTCGACCGACGGAACGGTTGATGTTGCGCGCCAAGCGGCGCGGGAAGACCTCACACTTGAAATAATAGATGGCGCCGCGCTCGAAGCAGGCTGGGCCGGTAAAATGTTTGCCCTCGAGCAGGGACGCTTACACGCCGATCGGCCACTGATCCTATTGCTGGATGCCGACATCATGCTGGAGCCGGGTGTGATCGCCGCCCTCTTGGAGAAGAAACGCCAGACCGGCGCCGCGCTCGTCTCTCTGATGGCTGAACTCAGCATGCAGGGCCTTGCCGAGCGGCTGCTAATGCCTGCGTTCGTCTATTTTTTCAAATTGGTTTATCCGTTCGCGCTTTCGAACGGAAAGACGCGCTTGGTCGCGGCCGCGGCCGGTGGGTGCGTTCTGATCGAGCGCGCGGCGCTCGATGACATTGGTGGTTTTGGCGCTCTTAAGGGTGCGATTATTGATGATTGCGCGCTCGCACATACGGTCAAGCAACACGGTCGGCGCACGTGGATCGGCCTCAGCCATGGCGCGAAAAGCATTCGTGGCTATCAAACTTTCGGCGCGATCTGGCGCATGGTGGCACGGAGCGCCTATACCCAGCTCCATTACTCGCCCCTTCTCCTGGCCCTCGCCAGCCTATTATTGGCCGTCGCCTTTTGGATGCCAGTCATCGCACTGATCGCGTTTCCTGCCGTCGACGCCAAGCTCATCGGCGGCCTTGCACTCATCGCCATGATGGCAAGTTATTTGCCCATTTTACGTTACTACCACCGGTCGCCGCTGTGGGCGCTGGCCCTCCCCCTGATCGGGACGCTTTACCTCGCCATGACGTGGAGCTCAGCGATCGATTTTTGGCGCGGCCGTCGCACAATATGGAAGGGCCGTCTCTATGATCGGGCCATGCGTTCGCGCGACCTCTAGGAACCTGTTGCCTCAAAGGGCGTAGCGGTCTAGAACGGCGGGGCTTGCGGAGAGCCCCACCCCATGTCCGATGGCCAGTTTGTCCGGCTCGCCGAGCAGGACCGCCCGTCATTCACCTTATTCCTCGATGGCAAGCCGCTGCGGGCGCTTACGGGCGACACGGTGCTCACCGCGTTGTTGGCCCATGGGCGCTTGGTGCGGCGTTCGGAATTTGGGGACGGGCCACGTGCCGGCTTTTGCTTGATGGGTGCGTGCCAGGATTGTTGGGTGTTCTTGGAAAGTGGCGGACGTGTTCGTGCTTGCACCACAATGGCCCAAGAGGGACTTCGGCTTTCGATCGATGGCCCGAGAACATGACAGAGGCGAGCATGCTCCGTGTCCTCGTGGTGGGCGCCGGGCCAGCCGGCACCAGCGCCGCCGAGACACTGCTCAATCATGGCGTGCGGCCGATCCTGGTTGACGAAGCACCGAAGAGCGGCGGTCAAATTTATCGCCGACAACCGAATGGGTTTACACGGCCGGCGAAAGCCCTCTACGGCTTTGAAGCGAAAAAGGCCGTGCGCCTGCACCAACGCTTCGACGCCCTCAAGGATCGCATCGACTACCGACCCGAGACGCTGGTGTGGAATCTCTGGCGCGGCACCGCCCATGTGGCTGGGCCAAATGGTATGGCCGAGATTCCCTATGACGCGCTATTGCTTGCAACGGGCGCGATGGACCGCACGATCCCGCTGCCAGGTTGGACGCTGCCAGGTGTCTACAGCATGGGTGGCGCCCAAGTCGCGTTGAAATATCAAGGGTGCGCGATTGGGGCCCGCGTCGTGTTTTGTGGGACAGGCCCTCTCCTCTATTTAGTGGCCTATCAATATGCGAAAGCGGGCGCGCAGGTGGTGGCCGTCCTCGATAGTTCGCGTCTCACGACCGGATTCGGTTTGGTCGGCGATCTTGCCACCGGGGGCATGACAATTCTCAAGGGCGTCTATTACGCCGCATGGCTGCGGGCACGCGGCATCACGGTGCTCAATGGTGTAACGCCGCTTGGATTTGATGGTACCGCGAGCGTCAACGCGGTTCGCGTGCAAACGAGCGGCGATGGAATAAAACTCTTCAGCTGCGATGCGGTCGGCTATGGCTTCGGACTCAAGCCAGAAACTCAATTGGGTGATTTGGCCGGCGCACCGTTTCGGTTTGATTTGGCGGCACGGCTTTGGCTGCCTATGGTTGATGAGGACGGCAGATCTCGCCAAGGCCTCTATCTTGCCGGCGATGGGGTCTCGATCATGGGGGCCGATGCCGCTGCGCTACGCGGCGAGCTCGCGGCCCTCGCGCTCCTCGCCGATCATGGTGTCGCGGTTTCAAAGGCGCGCCTCTCACGCCGCCGACGCCAACTTCGGCGCCTCAATCGATTTCGTGGTGCGCTCGATCGCCTGTTCCCGTTTCCAGCGCGGCTCATTCCGGCAATTGACGACGACATAATCGTTTGCCGCTGCGAGGCCATTAGCGCGAAATCGATACGCGAGGCGGCCTCTAAATATGGTGCCGCCGAAGTCAATCGCTGCAAGGCATTGACGCGCGCCGGTATGGGCCGCTGCCAAGCTCGGCTTTGTGCGCCAAACATCGCTGAATTGATCGCCGATGAGCTGAATTTGCCGGTCGAGGCGGTCGGCCGGCTTCGGGGCCAAGCTCCCATCAAGCCCCTATCGATCGGCCTGATTCGATCGGCCGATAAATTTATTGAAGGCCAGAGAATGGAAGAACCATGGAGCGGCTAGACACTGAGGTCGCCATCATCGGCGGCGGCATTGTCGGCTGCTCAGGCGCGCTACACCTGGCACTGCGCGGCATACCATGCGTCGTGCTGGAGCAACGGCAATGCGGCGCCGCGGCGTCGGGCGTCAATTTCGGCGGCGTGCGACGCAATGGCCGCGCGTTGGAGGAATTGCCTATTGCGGCGCGCGCCTTCGAAATTTGGCGCCGCATGAAAGAGTTGGTCGGCACGGATTGCGAATATATGGTCACCGGCCATCTCAAACTTGCGCGCAGCGAAGCCGACATGGTGTTGATGGCGCGCCACGCCGAAGCGCAAGCGGCGTTTGGCGTTAAGGTCGACATGCTGAGCCGAAATGCCGTTCTCGCGCGCCATTCGTTTTTTGGCCCGAATGTGGTTGGGGCCGCTTGGTGCGAAGACGATGGCCAAGCCAATCCACGCCTCGTGGGTCCGGCTTTTGCGCGTACGGCGGCAAAAGCGGGAGCCGTGTTGCGCGAGCAATGCCAGGTCAACGACGTGATTTATGATGGGGCGCGCTTCCTTGTGCGGTGTGGTGATCATCCGGATCATCGGCTCGATGTGCGCGCCCGCGTTCTTATCAATGCCGCGGGGGCTTGGGGCACTCGCATCGCCGCCTATTTCAAAGAACATGTTGCTATGGAGGCGATGTCGCCACAAATGGTCGTTACGGAGCCTTGCCCCTATTTTCTCGTGCCTGCGCTCGGCGTGGTTGGCGGCGACATTTACATTCGGCAAATTCCACGCGGCAATATTGTCTTCGGCGGCGGCTATGGGGAGTCGACCCTTGAGACGGGGTACGCCACGGTCACGCCAAATGAAACGCTCGGCGCCTGTGCCATCGCGGCGACAATTATCCCGCGTATCGCCGACGTCGCGGTAATCCGTGTTTGGAGCGGCTTTGAAGGCATTACCGCGGATCACCTGCCTGTCTTAGGTGAAAGCCTGACAACACCCGGTTTAATCCATGCCTTCGGCTTTTCCGGTCATGGCTTTGCGTTGTCGCCTGGTGTAGGCGCCATTATCGCCGAGCTCGCCGCAACCGGTACGACGTCAACACCGCTTGGACCGCTTAGCATCGGTCGCTTCTCTGGTACGGATCTGTCCTCATGTTGACGCACCACTCCGCCGGACCCAGGAATTCGCGCCGGGTGCGCCGCCGTGCGCGCGCAGCAAAAATGCTCGGCACATCGCTGGCCCTCGCGCAACTTGCCGGACGCGCACTGCTCACACCATTACCATCCAAGAGCACCTTAGCTGACCGACTTGCCAAATTTCCGACAACGGGTCTGCCACTCAGCGAACCCGTGTCGATTTATTGGAACGACCATCAGATTCCGTTCATCGAGGCGAAGACCGATCGTGATGCGGCGTTCGCACTGGGCCTTGTGCACGCTCATTTGCGACTTGGACAAATGGACCTCATGCGGCGCGTCTCCCAGGGCCGGCTCGCTGAAATTGCCGGGCCACTGGCCGTCGGCATTGATCATGCGCTGCGCCTCATCGACCTCGGCAAGGCATCGCGGACGGTCTTAGCCGCCATGCCATCCGACAAACGCGCGTGGCTCGATGCTTTCGTGGCCGGTCTCAACCACCACCAGTCGACGGTTCGACCCCTGCCCCATGAATACCGCGCACTCGGTCTAAAGCTGCGACCGTGGCGTCCTGAGGAATTGATTACGATTGGTCGTCTCGGCTCGATCGATGTGACGTGGATGATTTGGTTTCGTCTCCTCGGCCTGCGCGATACGCCAAATTGGGCGGCCCTATGGCGTCGAGCGATCAACGCGGGCACGGCATCGGCACCGAGCTTTGGTGCCGGGGCGTCCGCCGAACTTGAGGCATTTGAGGACTTGCTCAGCGGCGCGGCAAAAATTGGCAGCAATAGTTTCGCCGTTGGTGCATCGCGTAGTGGCACGGGGTCTGCCTTGATCGCGAGCGACCCGCATCTTGGTATCTCACTACCCAATCTTTGGCTGATCGCAGGCCTTAAATCGCCGTCCTATCACTTCGTTGGCCTTATGATCCCAGGTCTTCCTTTTGTCGCCGTGGGTCGCAATCAAGACATCGCCTGGGGCGGCACAAATTTGCGGGCGGCCAGCAGCGATCTGTTCGATATCTCGACGCTGTCCCAAGGTGACATATCATCACGCGACGAAACAATTGCCGTACGCGGTTGGTTCAACCGTAAGGTTAAGCTCAGCGATAGCCCCCATGGTCCCGTGATTTCGGATGCTCCCGTGCTCCCGCCCCGGAATGGCGAGCGCCTCGCCTTGCGATGGATCGGCCACCGGCCAACCGATGAAATGGGCGCCATGCTCGATGTCGGTCGCGCCAGGAACTGGAACGAGTTTCGGAGCGCGCTGTCGGGCTTTGCCCTTTCGCCCCAGAATTTTGTCTACGCGGATCGACAGGGCAATATTGGTCAGCTGACCGCGGCACATTTACCGTCACGCCCGGCTACCCCGCCCGAAGATATCGTGCGGTCACTCGACGATGCAATTTATTGGGACAGGATCGTAACCTCGGACGATTTGCCCCAGATTTTCAATCCGCCAGACGGCATTGTCGCGTCGGCGAATAATCGACCGGCCGATTCCGAGCATTTGATCGGCTATTTTTTCTCAAGCAATGACCGCGTGCTGCGGCTTAAGGAGCGTCTACGCGCAAGGCGCGACTGGACCGAGGCGTCCATCCGGATGCTCCAACTCGACACCCATAGTCGCTCGGCGCTCGGGCTACGTGATGCGATCCTACAACGCTGTCCGGGGCTGGATAGACTTGGCGTCGATATGCCGAGTCGTCACCTGCTTGACGCGATGAAGGTATGGGACGGCGTCTATGACGTGTCTTCACGTGGGGCCCTTGCGTTCGAAATCTTGATGAGCGGGTTTCTCGGGGCAATTTACGACGAGAAGACCCGCAGTATTCTGGACGCCGGCGGTAGTCTTTATGATTTTGCCGCCCAAGACGTATCTCGGCTCGGCGAGGCGGTCGTGACCGCCGCGATATCCGCCGGCTTGCCGGTCGCGGCGCGGACCTTCGCGCGCTACCGCACATGGGGCGCGATGCATCGGTTGCCGATCAAGCACGCGCTTGGCGCTATTCCTTTCATGGGTCGGCGATACCGCATTGCTGACCTTCCGACGGCGGGGAGCAGCCATACGGTTTTTAAGACCGCCCATTCATTGGAGAGCACGCGCCACAACACGCGTTATGGGACCCAAGCTCGGCATATTTCCGATCTTTCAGACCCCGACGCCAATTGGTTTGTGCTCCTTGGGGGCCAAGACGGTTGGTTCAACAATTCAACCTTTGCCGATCAAGTCGACCCGTTCATGAAGGGCGAATTGATCCATGTGCCGATGATGCTCGATACGGTGCGCGCCAGTTTTCCCCATCATTTGCGGCTGACCACGTGATCGACGTCACGTCGCTATTGCGCCTCTACGCCAAGCGTCGGCGTGCGGCGCTGGCGGCGGAAGACGCTGTCGCCGTTCAAAAGGCACAGCTGCTCAATCTCGTGAGGCGGGCGGCCAACACGCGCTTCGGCCTTGCCCATAATTTCGCGGCCATTCATTCGATCGAAATGTTCCAAGCCCAAGTGCCGCCCCGCACCTATGAGGAATTTTGGCGTGATTGGTGGCAACCCAATTTCCCGCTTTTAGTCAACATTACATGGCCGGGTCCGATCCCGTTCTTTGCGATTTCTTCGGGCACGACGACCGGTACGTCAAAATTGATCCCGGTTTCGCCCGCCATGAAGCGCGCCAATGAGCGAGCCGCCCTCGACATTCTCGTGCATCATGTAAGCCATCGTCGGCAAAGCCGCGTGCTTGGTGGGCTAACCTTTATGGTTGGCGGTTCGGCCGATCTCAAAACAGAAGCACCCGGCATTCAGAGTGGCGACCTATCTGGTATCGTGGCCAAGCGCACGCCCGCTTGGGCGCGCTGGCTTACCTTCCCGCCCCTTGATATCGCGTTAATGAATGATTGGGACAAAAAAGTCGATGCCTGCATCGCTCGGATGGATGCCGGCAGCATTCGCGCCATCACCGGCACGCCGAGTTGGCTTTTAGTAATTTTCGATTGTCATGCAGCGACCCGCGGCGTCGCGCCGCTGGCCCGCACGCTCTATCCCAATCTGGAATTGATCGTGCATGGGGCTGTCAATTTCACGCCCTATCGCGATCGCTTCAATGCGTTTCTCGACGGCAGCCACGCCGAAACACGGGAAGTCTATCCGGCCAGCGAGGGGTTTATCGCGTTAGCCGACGAATCACCGACGGATGGCCTGAGGCTGTTGGTCGATAACGGCCTATTTTACGAGTTCATCCCGGTTGACGAGCTCGGGTCAAAATCACCGCGTCGGCTCTGGCTCGCCGATGTTGAGGAAGGCGTCAATTATGCGATTCTGGTGACCAGCAATGCCGGCCTTTGGGCCTATTTGCTTGGCGATACGGTGCGCTTTGTTTCTCTGAAGCCGCCCCGGTTGGTTGTGACCGGACGCACAAGTTACATGATGTCCGCGTTCGGCGAGCACCTGATCGAGGAGGAAGTCGAAGACGCGGTCACCGGCGCGGCGCGGGCCGTTGCAGCGGATGTAACCGATTTCAGCCTCGGCGCAATCTATTCGACTAAAGCAGGCGAGCTGGGCGGCCATCTATTCATTGTCGAGTTCAGGACCCAAATTGACGAACAGGCCCTCGCCGCGTTCGCCCGCCATATTGACCAAAGGCTTTCCGCCCTGAACGATGATTTTCGTGGTCACCGCGCCGATGGTTTCGCGCTCGCCGCGCCGCGCGTACAAATTGTGCCCCCCGGCTTCTTTGCCAATTGGATGAAATCACGTGGCAAGCTCGGCGGGCAGCACAAAGTGCCCCGCATGCTGAACGACCCGGCAAAATTCTCCGCGCTCCGTCAATACGCGGACAATTACCAAGCCTAGGCGTCGATCTTTAGGACGACTTTGCCCATTTGCCGGGCGGAATCGAGATAGGCAATCGCGTCGTTCCCTTGTTCAAGCGCGAACGTGCGGTCGATCACCGGCTTGACCTTATAGGCTTCGGCAAAGGCGAGCATGTCGCGATATTCGTCGCGGCTGCCCATTGTTGTCCCGATGATCGTTTGCCAATGCAGAAACATGGAGGGGATATCGATCTCGACCGCACCGGGGCTGGTCGCGCCAAAGGTGACGAGGCGTCCACCATTGGCAAGGCAGGCGATCGCCTCCGCCCATGTTGCGTTGCCGACCGAATCGATGACAAGGTCGGCACCGCGCCCTCCGGCAAAATCCCGCACGATGTTGGCCCATTTGGAATCGCTTGCTACGGCCAGATCCGCACCCAAAGCGCGGGCGCGCTCCAATTTTTCAGGACTCCGTGACGTCACCACAGTTCGCGCACCGGCGCACTTGGCAAATAACAGCGCCTGCATTGCCGCGCCGCCGCCTATCCCGGTGATCACCACGGTCTGTCCCGCCTTGAGGTGCCCCTCAGTAAACAACGCGCGATAGGTGGTCAGGCCGACAAGCGAGATTGCCGCCGCCTCATCGAAACTCAAATAGGCCGGCTTTGGTTCGACTTGGTCGCATGAGATGACGATGTATTCGGCGAAGGTGCCGTGGTCGGGAGAGCCCAGAATCTTATAGCCGACGCCATACTCGCCCTCGGGCACATGAGTGCGGCTTAACCAATCCTGGCTCGAATTAATGACCACCGGGTCGCCATGGCGGAAGCCTTTGACCTCGGGTCCGACCGCATCAATTGTGCCGGCGCCATCCGAGCCTAGTATGACCGGGGGCTGGTCTGGTGTGCGGCGTAGGCATGTCCAGATATCACGATGGTTGAGCGCGGCCGATTTCAGCTTGATCCGCACATCGCGTGGCCCAAGCGCCGAAATCGGCATGTCAGCGCGTTTGACCCCGGCTATGCCGCTGCCATGATGGACGATCGCCTTCATAGCCTTCCCTCCTCCCCTGAATCGGGCTTCCACCCTGTGGCCGCCCGCGCTGTGCCCGGTCTATAATGCCATCGAATGGGCCACCATGGTCAGAGAAGGATTGTAGGTCAATGGCACGCACCCTCTACGAGCTATCAGGCAAAAACGATGCGCGTTTCAGCCCGTTCTGTTGGCGGAGCCGTTTCGCCCTGGCGCACAAGAATTTGCCGGCAGATTTGGTGCCGGTCGCTTTTGGCGAAAAGCAGAAGATCGCGTTCAGTGGCCAGCAACTCGTGCCGATTTTGGTTGATGACAACGCGACAATTTCGGACTCATGGAAGATCGCTTGCTATTTGGAACAGCAATACCCCAAGGCGCCCAGCCTGTTCGGCGGCGAGATTGGCCAGGCCGAGGCTTTGTTCATCAATCATTGGTGCGACAAGTCGGTTCACCCGCCACTCGTGCAAGCGATCATCCTCGACATCTTCAACAACGTGCGGTCGGACGATCAGCCCTATTTTCGTGAGACCCGGGAAAAACGCTTCGGCAAGAGCTTCGAGGCGCTTTATGCCGAGCGCGAGACGCACCTTGCCAATTTCCGGAAGACGCTTGAGCCGGCGCGCGCGGTGATTGCCACGCAAGCATTTCTTGGCGGCGCCGCGCCAATTTATGCCGATTATATCCTGGCCGGGACCTTACAGTGGGCGCGTCTTGCGAGCCCGCAGGAAGTGCTCGCGGCGGATGACCCGCTGCGCGGTTGGCGCGATCGTGTGTTCGACCTTTTTGACGGGCTCGCGCATAAGGTCTCGGCCGCCGCTTAGGATCAGGGGAGCACCACAATCGTGCCCGACCTCGAGCCAGTTCTCCGCGTACGATTTTGGGGGGTACGCGGCAGCATCCCGACACCGAACGCCGCGACCCGACGCTATGGCGGCAACACACCGTGCGTCGAGGTTCGCTGCGGTTCGCACCTGATCATCTTTGATGCGGGCACCGGAATTCGGCAGCTTGGGGCTGCGCTGCTCAACGAGGGAGAGCTAGACGCGGATATCATGTTTTCGGAGACCCGCTTCAATTATATGTGTGGCTTGCCTTTCTTCGCGCCGGGCTATGACGCGAAAAACAATATTCGTGCCTGGGCTGGCCATGTCGGATCTCTTGGCAGCGTACAACGCGACCTGACCGCCATGATGACCTCGCCACTCTTCCCGATTCCACTGAGCTTTATCGGGGGCCTGAAGGGCTGCCGTGACTTCATCGCTGGGGAGCGCCTCAAGCCAAAGCCCGGGATTACCGTGCGCACGGCGGCGCTCGACCACCCTTTGGGCGCGACTGGCTATCGCGTTGAGCACGAGGGGCGGGTGCTCTGCTACATCAGCGGCACGCGCCACGAACCCGGCGAGCCTAACGCGGCCATCATCGCCTTGATCGCTGATGCCGATGCGGTGATATATGATTCCTTTCACGCTGAAGCCGACTATGTCGCCGACGGCGCCTGTCACTCAACGTGGCAGGAGGGCGTTCGGCTTTGTAAGGCGGCCGGTGCGCGTCGGCTGATCGCCTTCGAACACAATCCGAGCCACGACGATACCTATCTTGACGGCGTTCAAGCAGCGATCAACAACGCCCTGCCCGGCTCGCTCGTCGCGGCCGAGGGTATGAGCATCGATCTTTAATGTGTTGCGGCGAGGGTCTCGAAAACGTCACCTACTGGCGTTTTTCCATCGATATGGCGTCGATGCCAGAGCGCATAAAAGAGCAGGTGCCAGACGGCGACCGCCGATTTCTCTGTCGGCGCGGCGCAGAGCGCTTCGACCGCGCCGGGGTGGCATAGCGCTTGGATGGCCGGCTGGCGTGCGAGGAGCGGCCCAAGGCGTTTTCCTTCAGCGCCGATCCAAACGCCAATCGGAACGGTAAAGCCGCGCTTGCGTGAAAACGCGTCAGCCATCGGGGCTTGTTCGCTGAGCCAGCGGCGCAGCAAATACTTGCCGAGGCGGCCACGTATCTTGAGGCGCGTCGGCAAGGAAAAGGCGGCATCGGCTATGACGGGATCCAAAAATGGCGTGCGCCCCTCCACGCCGTGCGCCATTAAGCACCGATCGAGCTTCGTCAGCAGGTCGTGCGCCAGCCAATCGGCACAATCGGCAGCCTGCGCGCGCTGCAATCTATCCCACGCGCCCTGCCCTAAATCGGCCTCGACGCCGGCGAGACCGGCTCGCCAATCCCGCGGCTCTTCGCGTAGAAGGCCAAACCCTGCGAGCTTATGCTTGGCCCGCATTGTCTTCGGCCCGCCACGCCAAAATGGCCGCATCTGATCGCGATAACGACTATAGCCGCCGAACATTTCATCGCCGCCCTCGCCGGAGAGCACGACCTTGACGTGTTGCTTGGCAATCTCTGCGAGGCGAAAAGTCGGCACAGCGGCATAGTCCGCGATCGGGTCATCGAGCGCCGCCGCGACCGTCGGCAACAGGCGCCAGAAATCGTGCGCCGAAAAACTCACGTCGATATGCTCGGCGTTGAAGGCCCGCGCCATAGCGCGGGCGTGTGCGCGTTCATCCGGCACGTCCGTGTCGGGAAAACCAATCGTGAAGGCACGCACCGGCCGTTCGTTGAGCCGCGCCATGGCAGCTAGCAATGCCGTGCTATCGATACCACCCGATAGAAACAGCCCATACGGCACGTCGGCCCGCTGATGAACGCGCACACTATCGGTCAACGCCGCATCAAGGCGCTGCAACGCCGATTGTTCATCAATCGTCCCAGGTCCGCTATTCGGCAATGCGGCGCGGCGGCGGTGTTCGACAATTCGGCCACGCTCAATGACAATCAACTCGCCCGGCAGAACGCGCTCGATGCCCGCGAAAATCGTCGCGCGGCCGGTCGTAAACTGAAAGGCCAAAAGCTCATCGCGCGCTTGGGCATGGAGACGCGGTGACACGAGCCCACTCGCGATAAGCGCCTGCGTCTCGGAGGCGAAGGCAAATCCAGACTGCGTCTCGGTGTAATAGAGTGGTTTGATTCCGAACGGATCACGCGCCAGGATGAGTCGGCCGCGTGCCACATCAAGCAGCGCGATCGCGTACATACCACGCAGATGATCGACAAAATCGAGGCCGTGCCGCGCGTAAAGCCTGAGCGGCACCTCGCAGTCGGAGTTGGTTTTGAATTTGTCTTCGCCCAAATCCTGACGGAGCTCGAGATAATTGTAGATCTCGGCATTGGCAATCAGCGCGTTGCCCGCCTCGTCGATAAGTGGCTGAGCCCCGCTCACGAGGTCGATAATCGAAAGTCTGTCATGAACAAGGCCGATTGCGCCGGCGATATGGCGGCCACGCCCATCGGGGCCGCGATGAGCGAGTGCATCGGCGAGCCGATCGAGGATCGCTGCATCCGGCGGCGACCCGTCGGCGGTGATCAGGCCTGCGATGCCGCACATGGTGTCGCGATTCGTTCAAAGAAGCGGCGATATTGGGCCACCACGGCCGCCTCCGTGAAACGCACCTCATAGGCCTTGCGCCCGGCCTCACGCAAACGGGATGCCAGCGCCGGTGTGTCAAGGAGGGTGCGCAGCGAGCCTGCGAGCGCCTCATCATCCTCAACCGGCACGATCAATCCGGTTTCACCCGAAGCGATCAACGCCGCGGGTCCAATACTCGCCGCTGCAACGATCGGCGCCCGATGCGCCCATGCTTCGATCACGACATTGCCGAGCGGTTCAATGCGCGAAGGGCAGGTAAAGGCATCACAAGCCGCCATTAACGCGCCGATATCGGAGCGCCACCCCAGCCACCGCACCCGCTCGATGATGCCGAGTTGGCGTGCCTGTGTTTCAAGTGACGCGCGCTCCGGCCCTTCTCCCGCGAGCCACAGTACAACACCCGGCAAGCGCGAGATGGCCCGCATCAACACATCAAACGCCTTGTTACGATGCAGGCGGCCAACCGCCAACACCACTTGAACGTCATCAGGCGTATCGAGCGAGGCACGCAAAACCGGCGCAACAGTCGTTGCGTCGACAAAATTGGGTAGATAATGAGTCCGTTCGGCTGGCCACCCCTTCGACCGAAAATAGCGGACCAGATCGAGCGTATTCCCGATGAGATGATCGCAGTGTCGGTAATATTTGAGATCATAGTAGCCGCCAAGCCGCGCGACATGGACAAAACGCCGACGTCCACTAGAACGCGGGCAAAACCGCGTCGCGCGATTCATCCACGTCAATACAATATCGGGCCTGAAACCGTCGATCTGATGAGCGAAGCGGCGGCGCGTCGTGAAATCGAGAGCGCCACCAAAACCAAGCTCCTTCACCGGCACGCCGAAACCGGTAACCTCGTTTACCCATTCATGGCCGCGACGAATCAGAGCCTTTTGTTCAAGCCCGGCGCGCGATAGGGCGCCGACCAATCGCACGAAAAAGCGCTCCGCGCCGCCATGCTCCCCGCCCGCAATCGCTTGGAGCACGCGAACATTGCGCGCACCCCGCTCAGGTGTCATGTCGTCTCTCGCGCTCTGGTTCGCGCTCGGCCTCGACAATCAAATGCGACAGGAGGGGAAAGAGCGCCGCCATGAGCGCCAGCGTGAAGCCCATTCGCCCTTCGCGGTAGCCCTTGCGGAAGATATAGCATTTGAGGAAGCGCGAGACCGAACGGCGCAGAGTGAAGATCAGTGGCGGGAGAGGTTTGCCCTTCGCTCTTAAATCATCGGCACGGGCCAGGCTATAGCGGCGCAGGCGATCAATCATTTCGCCGACATCGCGATCAACATAGTGCGTCATGGCGGATTTTAAGCGCCGCTTCGGGCCGGTGAGTTTGACTGAGGGGTGTATGCGCTCATTTCCCCAGCGTTTCGCGCCCTTGCTGAACAAACGCGCCGCGGAAAGCACACCGAATGAGGCGCCCCAACCATAGCGCACCAGACGGTTTCCGACATAGTTGTCGAACGGAATCTGAAAATAGCCGGGCTCGACGCGCGCGATGACGTCGCGCACTTCGCGCGCTAAGGCTTCGGGCACCCGCTCATCGGCGTCGACCTCAATGATCCAATCGCCCGTGCAAGCGTTGGCGCCGGCCTGCCGGCGTTCTCCTTCGATCGGCCAGGCGCCCTCCAGAACACGGGCACCAAATCGCTCCGCAATTAGGCGTGAGCCGTCCGTTGTACGGTCGAGCACAATGACGATCTCATCGGCAAAAGCGAGCGTCGCCAAACAATCAGCGAGCTGAGCCTCTTCATTGCGGGCAACGATCAATGCACTGAGACGCGGCGTATTCATGACGCTTCCGGGTGAGCCTTGATCCAAAGCCGTTGCGCGGCGGCTTCTACGGCTTCGACGGTTAGACTCTGCATCAGCGTATCGGTGGTCCGATGGTCATAGCAAGGTCGACCGATGAGAGCGTCATAGCTCTCAGCCGTACGTACGACCGCCGTGAGCGCCCCAAACGGCGCATAATGCGCTTCTCTGCTCGGTCCGAATAGGCCCAGTGTGGGAACCCCCGCGGTGGCGGCGATATGCATGAGGCCCGAATCATTGCCGATAAAAAGCGCGCAACCTTTGAGAATTGCAAAGCTGGTCAGAAGATCGGTCCGACCAATCAGATCGAGCCGTCGCGCCGGCTCGATGGCCGCCAAAAGCGGTTCGGCGCTCACGCGTTCATTGGCCGCGCCAAATATGGCGATGCGCGCGCGGGGTAGCAGGCCACGCTCACCGGTCAGCCGCGCAATAAGGGCGGTAAAATTTTCGATGGGCCATTCCTTGCCGCGCCAATTGGCGGTCGGGCCAAGCGCAAGGATCGGACCGCCTGGCGGCGCGAGGCGCGTGGCCGCCTCCTCATGGCGTGGCTGCGTCCAGAGCCGGGGTGCGGGCGTGGTGGCCAAACCGGCGGCGGCGGCAAGCTGCGCCACACGGTGCGTCGGGCGTTGATCACCGCGAAATATGATATGGGCGCGATGAGGCACAAGGTAAGCCAGAATTGAGCCCCGGAGATCAACGACGAGATCCCACACCCGTCCGATTGCGGCACGCCACAGCATCCACCAATGCCCGCCGAGGCGGCGCTTGCTCAGCACAATGACCCGCTCGAGTCCCGGAACCGCCTCAAACAACGGCGCCGCGGCGGCCCCACACGCGATGGTGACGCGCATGCCAGAATTGTTATCGATCAAGTGAGAAAGGAGGCCGGTCGAGAGAACCGCGTCGCCGATGCGCGTCGAGGTGATGAACAACACCTTCATCGAAAGGCGAACTCGAACTCTCCCGCAACTGTATCCCAAGACCGCGAGCGCGCATTGCTGCGGGCTTCCGCGCTGGCCTGATCGAACGCCGCCTCATCGGTCATCAAACGGATCGCGTGTTCGGCAAATTCGACATCGTTGATTCCGAAAAATCCAGATTCACCAACATCGATACGTTCTTCGACCGCGCCGAGCGGGCGACATACGGCCGGAACGCCGACAGCCTGTGATTCCAGCAATGTTGAGCACAATAAATCGTGCTCCGAGCCCGGATAAAGGTGAACGCGCGCGGCCCGGTAATTCCGTACCATATCAACGTCGCCACCGGGCGATTTAATCACCACGCCCGAAGACTCAGCGCCTTTAACGAGGTCGTAGATTGCCTTGAGCTCGTCGGGAACCGGCGCGCTACCACTTGCCGCTTTATGAAAGGTCGCGGAATAGAGATGCAACTCGGCATCCGCCACGCGCGGCTTGATGCGCGCGATCCAAGTGTTGATCAGCCAGTCGACGCCATGTTTGGGGTGCGACGTTACAATAGCAATCGGGGCGCGGCCCTTCGCCTCCATCGGCCCGGCATTGCGGTATTCATCGCGCACCGCCGGGGGCACGGTGAATGTTTTTACTTTTTCGTTGGCCTTATAGGTCTTGCGTTGGGCTTCGCCAGAAAAGACCAGGCGCGCATTGCTGCGAATGAGCAAGTCGGTCGCGGTCTGGGTGTTGAGATAGGCGGCGTTGCCCGCGACCCAAAGAACGCGTCCGCCAACCGCGCGAGTGAATTCAAGGAGAGCGGGCTTCCGATAGGCAATAAGCACTTCGGTGATCGGCGGCTTTCGGCCCTCCCACGTTACCCAACTCACATTGTCGATTCCCATCGAATGGGGCGCCCGGTTAAACGCGCGAACGACATGGCCGCGCCGCGCCAGGGCGGCCGGCAGCGAGGCAAACGCCTTCTCCGCCCCGCCCAGCGGTTGATAGGCAGGCGTCGAGCCGTTAAACGGGATGGAATCGTCAACCAAAGTAACCAGCATACGCCGCTTATAGACCGGCCAGAGCGCGCTTGCCAAGCCCAGGAGCCGCCTCCCGACTTGTCAGAGCCAGGGGCGCGCTCTAGATGTGGAGCCTCAACCGGTTGTCCTCGGCGAGGCCGAGTCTGCTGATGGGCGTCTTGGTTTTGAGGCTACCATGGGGCCTGTGCCAATTGTAGCGGTGGAGCCAGATCGGCAAGTCGTTGGCGCGCTGGTTTGAGGTGTCGTAGGCCCGGGCATAGGCCCATTCCCTGAGCGCGGTCTGAATGAAGCGCTCGGCCTTGCCATTGGTCTTGGGTGTGTAGGGCTTGGTGCGGAGGTGCTTGATCTTGAGCATACGGAGCGCCTTGGCGTAGCGAAAGGATCGGAAGCTCGTACCGTTGTCGGTCATGACGCGATAGACCCTGACGCCATGCGCCCTGAAGAAGCGCAAGGCATTGAAGAGAAACCGCAGGCAGGAGCGACGCTTCTCGTCGGGGAGGATTTGCGAATAAGCCACGCGCGAGTGATCGTCGATCGCCAGATGCAGGTATTCCCAGCCGACGCCGCGGCTGTTGCTCTGGCCTGTGCGATTGCCCGTGATGCGGTGCCCGACACGATCGAAGCGGCCGAGTTTTTTAATATCGATATGGATGAGCTCGCCGGGCGTTTCGCGCTCATAGCGGCGGACAGGTTCGGCAGGCTCCAAGACTTTGAGCTTGTTCAGGCCAAGGCGCTTCAGGACACGACTGACGGTCGCCGGCGAGACGCCTACGTCCTTGGCGATCTGCGCGCCCGGCCTTCGCTCGCGGCGCAGCGCCTCGATCCGGGTGAGGACTTCCTGCGGCGTCGGGCGGTGCAAGCGGCGGGGTCGAGAGCTGCGATCTTTGAGACCCGCCAGTCCCTCCGCACGGTAGCGTGCCAGCCATTTGCGGACGGTTCGCGGGCAAACGCCTACGGCCTGGCTGATGGCCTTCGGCGTCTGCCCGCTGCGGTGCAGCCATACGATCCGCTCTCGACCGTGCGGCGTCAGGCGGGCATTCTTGTGAAT